>JADGQO010000104.1 GCA_017881725.1 Fibrobacteria bacterium | reverse complement strand
TAGGTGTTATAGTTAGGAAAAATTTGTTTTTTCGGGTTGAATAAATGTATTGCCGGTTTTTACACTGGTTACCGGTATCCATATATACTCGACTTTCGAAACTGGAGAGATTCACTTATCCAGCGATTTTTGGTTAAAAGAGCGTACTCTTAAGGTTCTGATATTGGCATCGGAATTGCGGAATTCGAAAAACACAGACTCGGATTGCTTTTAAAGAAGTAATTTGATCTAGGAAACAGTCGGCACGGGCAATATTCTAAAATGTTCGCTTGAGTCCCCACCCTTGACGAACTAGCCCGTGCCGATTCTTTCTTTTATTTGAAAAATTGCGTTTGGTGTGATGCATCGGTGCCATGTGCATCAGTGTCTGGAATTTTTTCTAGAAAAAGTTCCCCGCAATTTAAAAGGCATATTCCCCCACGGGTGAATATGCTATGTATCCAGGTATGGATACTGATTACACAAAAAGAAACACCGGGATGCCGAATTCAATTCTCGGCGTGGTCGCCGGTTCCGGGCAAGTCGCGAAAAGTGCCCGTGAAGCCGGTGCGGATTTTCTTTTTGTCCTCAATGCCGGGCTTTATCGCAGTTTAGGACACGGATCACTTCCCTCCTTTCTTCCCTTTGGAAATGCGAATGCACAAACCAGGAGACTGCTCGTTGAGCACATTCTTCCGGTAGCGGGCGATATTCCTACGGTAGCAGGGATCCAGGCCGGTGACCCCCACCATTCATTGCAAGGCCTATTAACCGAATACCGAAGTTTAGGCGTAAGCGGAGTTTGCAATTGGCCATCGGTAGGGTTTTTGGATGGCGCGCTCCGTGCGGTAAAAGAACGGGCCGGCCAAGGGATTGCGAGCGAATTGGCGATGCTCCGCGAGGCAGGTGATGCGGGATTTCAAACTTTCGGATTCGTGTTTACGCCGGATGAGGCGCGCTTGTTCGCGGACGATAAAGTCGATGTCCTTATCCTGCATCTTGGCCTGACCCGCCAGCCGGATGACGTGCATGCGACCAAGGATATGTTGCAACTCAACCAGAGCCTGTTGCGGGCGATGTTGGACGCTGCGCGATCGGGGACGCATCGGCCGAGTTGCCTGGCGTTCGGTGGAGCCATCACGGAGCCGGATGACCTGGAAGAGTTACTTCGCCATTGCCCGTTGGACGGTTTCGCCGGAGGCTCCGTTTTCGAGCGCCTCCCGGTGAACAATATTTTGGACAGCACTTTGCGTCGCTTTAAAAGCGTGTTGCTCCAGTCCTGGAGGGACGGCGGGACCGGAACTTCGGCGAAGGATTCCAACCTGAGCGCACCCGGGCTAGGGCCCATTCTGGGCCGCAGCGAGCCCATGCAAAAGTTGTTTCATACCATCCGTCGGGTAGCGCCTTTCGACGTCAGCGTTTATGTCGAAGGCGAGTCCGGCGTGGGCAAGGAGTTGGTCGCCATCCAGCTTCATCAGCACAACCGGAGGGCCGGTCATCCCTTCGTTACGGTTAATTGCGGGGCCATCCCCGACAACCTTTTGGAAAGCGAATTATTCGGGCATGAGAAGGGATCGTTTACGGGCGCGGACAGGCGGCGACAAGGAAAATTCGAATTGGCCCAGCACGGTACCATCTTCCTGGATGAGATAGCGGATCTTTCCCCGCACGGTCAGGTGGCCTTGTTACGCACTTTGCAGCAACGTGAAATCATCCGCGTCGGCGGTGATCGCCCCATCCCGTTGGATGTGCGCATCGTGGCGGCGTCCAACCAGCCGCTGGGAATTTTGGTTCAAGCAGGACGCTTTCGCGCCGACTTATACCACCGTTTGAATAACGTAACCTTGCGGGTACCCCCGCTAAGGGATCGGTTGGATGATTTACCCGTTTTAATCGAGGATATTTTGGCCCGCCTGCAAGTCCAACTTGGACGGCGCATTTCGGGAGTCGCTCCGCGCTTCCTGGCACGTTTGCGTCGCTATGCCTGGCCGGGAAACGTGCGGGAACTCCAACACGTCTTGACCCAATCCGCGCTTTTGGAAGACGGCATGTTGCTCGAAGGGAAAGAATTCACACCGGCGCATACCGTTGCACCGGGCACTACCAGGGTTCAACCGCATCCCCTGCACACGGGATACCCGAGAGCGGGTGGACTCCCGCGCCGGGTGGCGCCTGGATTCGGGGGCGCGCCATCTATGGATCCGGGCGAGGCTGCCCACCGGGCCTTGAGCGATCACGGAGGCAATAAGAGCAAGGCGGCCGCCGCGTTGGGAGTGACGCGGAAAACCCTGTACGCCTGGTTGGAACGGAAATGATTCCTCGCGTTTATGCCGTCGCGACCCTGGATAGTAAAGGCAAGGAACTGGAGTACTTGGCGAATTCCATTCTGGAAGCCGGGGCCTCCGTCATCCGCGTGGACGTGAGTCTCACGGGGCCGCCGCAAGCCTTTGCCGACGTGGATTCCCTGACGGTGGCCGATCATCATCCCCTGGGACGGCAGGCGGTTTTTAAATCCCATGGCCGCGATGAAGCCATTGACGCCATGGGCTCGGCCCTGACCCACTTTCTTTTATCGGAGTATGCAGCGGGAAGGCTGCAAGCCGCCATCGGCATGGGCGGCAGCGAAGGGACCTCCTTGATTGCGCCGGCGCTTCGCTCGCTCCCTCTGGGGATTCCCAAGTTGTTGCTTTCGACTTTGGCCAGCGGCGAAACGCGGGCTTATGTGGGAAACTCCGATCTCAATATGATTTTTCCCGTCTCCGATATTTCCGGCCTCAATTTTCTTTCCCGTCGAGTACTGCGGAATTGCGCCTACGCTGCCGCCGGAATGGCGAAATGCGCCAAGGCGGCCGTACCGGAAGTGCCTTCCATCGGCATGACCATGTTCGGGGTCACCACTCCATGCGTGGACCAGGTGCGCGCCGGAATTGAAGCGAAGGGTTGGGAAGGCGTCGTTTTCCATGCGGTAGGCACCGGCGGCGCGGCCATGGAGGAAATGGCCGCCAAGGGTTATTTCCGCGCGTTGATGGATTTGACGACCACGGAGATCGCCGACAAATTGGTCGGAGGCATTTTCCCCGCCGTCCCGGAGCGTTTCGATGCCGTTACGAAATTCGGCGTTCCCGCAGTTGTGAGCGTCGGTGCTTTGGATGTGGTAAATTTTGGGCCTAAATCCAGCGTCCCGGAGCGGTTCCGAAACCGATTATTGTATTCCCATACCCCCTGGGTCACTTTGATGAGAACTACTCCGGAGGAAAATAAAATGTTCGGCCATTACTTGGGCGAACGCCTGAGTTCCGGTACCGGTCCCTGCGCAGTTTTGCTTCCCGAGGGCGGGTTATCGGCGCTGGACGCTCCCGGAAAACTCTTTTTTGATCCAGAGGCGGATGAAGCTCTGTTTACCTCTTTGGAAGAATCTTTTCGGTCCGGGGAAACCAGACGCATCCTCCGCGTTCCGTTCCATATCAATGAAAAGGGGTTTGCGGACGCGGCGCTCCATGCGCTGTGGGAAATCCTGGGAAGCGCAGGAGGCATCCGTTAACCATGATAAATGTTTCACCGAGGGTTAAATATTGGCGGGACAGATACCGCAGGGGAGAGTCCCTTTTTTTCGTGGCTTGCGCATCGGAAATCGAGGCCCGGAATTGCCTGGCTCTCGCGCCGGATCTTCTCCTGTTCCATCCGGGATTCCGATCGAATCCGCTTCCGAATGAAAGCGGAATGCTTTTGGCTCTTGAACCCACCAGTAATGCCAATGAAGCCGTGGCAGCCCACATTTTTTCCATCCCGGGAATTTGCGCTCCTTGTCCCGTTGCCATCGGAGTGTGCGGAACGGATCCCTTTTTTCTGCACCACTCGACTTTTTCCGCGTGGCGGCAGGCTGGTATTGAAGGCGTCATCAATTATCCCACCATCGGGTTAACGGATGGGTATTTTCGAAGTGATTTGGAGCGCTCGGGCCTGGGAATACAACGCGAGATCGACTGTCTTCAGCGCGCTCGAATTGCGGGATTGTTCACGGTGGGATTCGCATGCCGTCCGCAGGATGCCGTTGATTTCGCCGACGCAGGATGTGATGCCTTGATTATTCATCTGGGCTTGACGGCGGATTATACCCCGCGACCATTATCGACCGGATTGTACGAAACGTGGAATGAGTATCTCACCGGTCTGAGAAGCAAAGGGACGGAGAACCCATTGCTTTTACTTCACGGTGAGCACTTGATTCATTCAGAGGACCTTCTCGCTTGGAAGGTCGCAAACTTTGCAGGCTGCGCCGGTGTTTTCGCTGGGAGCAATCCGGAGCGCCTTCATTCCCTCCGCGCGTTACACGCAAGGGAATGAAGGTTAACTCGTCAGACTTGGCCTATTTTCCCGAGAACGAGGTGACTCGTCCGGAGAGATAAGTGCCGTCCACGCCGCGGAAGGACCAGACGACGACGGGCTGTTGCAAACCCGTGGCCTGGGATTTGGTCCAGGTGGCCGATTCTTTAGAATAGGCGGATTGGAAAACCAAGCGACCTTGCAAGTCCGTCAGCGTGAGGCTTCCGGAAGGCAATTGTCCATTGGCGATTAAACGAAGTCCGCCGGCAACGGGCATGAACTTCAAATCGTTGCGGGGTTGCGATGCTTCATTCTTGGGGGCTCCAAGTTGGGTCGTGTAAGGAGTTCCTGGCTCCAAAGTGGGCGTGCAACCGGTTCCAGCCGTTACGCCGGCGGCCGTGGCGGCTTTGGCCGCTGTTCCCGTCGCCCCATCGATGTTCATGAAGGCGTTTTGCATGGTTACACCGTTGACCTTGGTGGGAAGTTCGCTCAGTGCAACCAAAGCCTGGAGGCGCACATGCGGGCTCACGTCATTGACGCTGCAGGCGTCCGAAATGGATTGGCCGGAAGCGGCCGTACGGGGCATAGCGCGCAACACGTTGCGGCGCACACCGGCGGCGGGGTGGGCCAACAGCTTCTTCAAAATCGGATCCCAAGTCGCGCTTTCCGAAGCCATGTCAAACCTTCCCATACCTTGGAGTGTCCACAGGGCATGAGTCACGCGACCGTTATAACCCATGGTATCGACGCCCTTATCGGTATTGAGGATGGTCTTTAATTTATCGCCTACATCGGCAGTATACCCCTTGGCAATCAGGAGTCTTTGGGCGGTAAGGCGCCAAAACATATTGGAATTTCCAAGCTGAGCGATCAATTGGTCGGTGGTCGCGTTCGCCAGGTTGGGCACTGCATCCACTTTTCCGTCCTGAGGCACGACGCGGTAGATTCGGCAAGACTTTTTCACGCGCAAGCTGTTTTCCCAGGCGCCGCCCGCTCCCGAAGGGCTGGCGGGATTGTGTAGGAACAGGTAGTTGTTCCAGTCCAAGACCCAAACGGCTCCGTCCGGACCGGTCTTGGCTTCGATAGGAGCGAACCAGGAATCGGTGGCCGCGATGAGGTTGGACCGATCCGGACCGGGAAGCCGGACGGCTTTCCAGGTGCTACCGAATTCGACCAAGCTGTCCTGGTTGCAAAGTTTGCTGGCGCCCTCGCACGTGAATGCCATACGGCTCCAATATTTCGGAGGGAGTAAGCGAGCGGTATAAATGTGCAACCCGGATACGGCGGTTGATCCGGAGGTATACCAACCATGAGAATCTTTCGCGGTCGATCCTTCCCAAAGATAACGGTCGCCCGAGAGGGGATAGTAAACTTCCTTTGGGCTGCCGGCATTTGGAGTCCGGATATCGATTGAAGCCCCGTCCTGGACTGCCGCATGCAGAATATGGGGGGTTCCGGTCGCACCGGATTGGAAGATTTGTCCGTCTTCGGTTTGGGTGATGCCGTGGGCATTGGCGGGACCGGTGCTCCAAACCTGGAATTCGGTTTTGGCATGTCCCAAGGCCGTATGATGGAAGCGCCAGACTCTTCCACCGCTGCAATCCATACCACCTGGGTTTGCGGTGCAGCTATTGTAACCGGTATGGCCGTAAATCCAGTTATCCAATCCGAACATTAGGCTGTTGATGCCTCCGTGAGTGTCGTAAGTGCCGGTCGGACCCATTCCGGAGAAAAGAATTTGCGGGGTGCCGGAGGTATCATTATTGTTCGGGAAATAAGCGACATATTCGCCCATGGCCGCCACAACGCCACCATTGACAATGACGAGGCTTTGGGGCATGTTCAGGCCGTCGCGGAAGACCTTGAAGTTATCCATGATACCATCGCCGTTGACATCTTCCATGATCACGATTCTGTCGGCGCCGCCCGTAAATTTTTGATCCGTGACTGAGCCGGAAGCGTTTCGGAGAGTGTTGGGATAGCTCTTGGGTTCAACGGCCCAAAGTCTCCCGCGTTCGTCCCAAGTGATATCCTGGAGGTACATGATGTTTCCCGGCATTTCCTCGGAAGCCCATAATTGGGCCTTCAAGCCGGCAGAAACCTGGATACAATTGATGGATTGAGCAGCCGTAATCCAGTTTTGGTAGGTATTTACTGGGTAGTCGGTAGCTGGACTTGGTTTATTTGGAAATTGTCCCCAATTGTCCGAAGCGGGTGCTTGGACGCGGGTAAAAGTTGGACAGGTCCCACTTTTTTCCACGGGAGTAGCTGCGAAGCATAGGGCCCCCATAACCGATAGAGAAAATGTAAATACCGCCGAACTGCTCATACTCACTCCGTGACGTGCAGCTTGGCCCCCCCCTCGAACGCTTTCAATTTAACTCCAAAGTAAAATGGAGGCTGGCGGATTATTCGGTTTTATTGAATCGACCTATACATAAAAAAAACACAACTCCGACAGGATGTCGCGTCTGATTCGCCGACCTAGGTCGCGGTCCGCAACGAAGCCGAAATGAGAACCTCGCCACGTCAGGAAAAAACATTATGGCAATTGTGGAGTTTTTGAAAAGAGGGTTGCTTGAATTATAATTTACCGCAGAAATTTAGGGAAAACCCACATGCAAGGAGATGGAAAATGGTTTCGACCGCTCAAGCTGGAAGGCGCGGACGGGTAAAATTCGCGTTGACGCGGTGGTGTCTACATAATTTGGCGGATCACTGGTCGGTAGATAAGGTTTGCCAAACCGCGGTTCAATTGGGCGTCCCCGCCATCGAAGTCGTGCCGGTTGAAGAAATCCCATTACTGAAGAAATATGGGCTTGTTTCCGCTCTGACCAACTCGCATTTTTACGTGCGCGGCATGAATAACCCGCTGCACTGGGATGAATGCCTTTCCAACCTTAAAGTCGCTATTGAAGCCAACGCCGCCGCGGGCTTTTCCAACGTCGTCACCTTCACGGGTTTCGCGGATACGACCATTCCCGAACCTGGGGCAAAGCCGGGTAGTATTGTAACCCGCGAGGAAGGGATTCGCAATTGCGTGGAAGGCTACAAGAAAATCGTCGGAATGGCGGAAAAAGCCAAGGTTACGATTTGCCTGGAAACGTTGAATTCACGCGATGCGGCCGATATGAAGGGCCATCCCGGGTACCAAGGCGATCATATGGATTTTTGCATGGAAGTCATCAACAAGGTCGGCTCTCCGGCGCTCAAATTGCTTTTGGACGTTTATCATATCCAAATCATGGATGGCGATTTGATGCGTAGAATTGCGCCTTTGCGCGACATGATTGGTCACGTCCAAGTGGCCGGAGTTCCCGGACGCGGAGAAATCGGCGCCGATCAGGAAATCAACTATCCTGCCGTGATGCGCTCAATCATGGATGTAGGCTATGACGGCTATGTGGGACTGGAGTTTATTCCCACCAAGGATCCTTTGACTTCCTTGAAAGAGGCCATCGCCATTTTAGATGTATAAGGTCTTATCTCCCGCCTGATGGAATCATCCAGTCCGGCGGGAGTTCCTAACCCCTGAAGCAAGACTCGGCAACTTTTGTTCGGATTCCAAAAGATTGGGGATTGAAAACTATTGCCCGTTTCAAACTGCAATTCACCCTATTATTCTCCCATGACCCTTCGCTTGAGGCATTGCCTCACCGTGCTTTTTTTCTTGAGCGTCACGTTGCACGCAGCGCGATATTACGTTGCGCCGGCGCCCAAGGGAAGCGACGCCGCCACCGGCGCCATGGATGCGCCGTTCGCCACTTTGGAGCAAGGGCAAACCGCAGCCAAACCAGGCGATACGGTGTATTTGCGGGGCGGCACCTATTTCTATAAGAATACGACTGCCGCGCTCGGCGTCAACTTGGAGAAGGACGGGTCGCCCGGAAACCCGATCCGGTATTGGAATTATCCCGGAGAAACGCCCGTCTTTGATTTTTTTGGAATGACCGCCCAGCAGCGCATCAAAGGCGTGAACGTTACGGGTAGCTGGCTGCATCTCAAGGGAATTGAAATGAAAGGCGTGCCCCAAACGGCCGCATTGAAGGCCCATGAAAGTTGGTGCGTCTACGTTAACGGCGGCGACAACAACGTTTTTGAACAGCTTGATTTGCACCATAATATGGGACCGGGTTTGTTCATCGTCGCGGGCGGAAATAATTTGGTTTTAAATTGTGATTCGCATGACAATTACGACGCCTACTCCTTTACCAACGGAGTCTTGGATCCCGGACAAAATGCGGATGGCTTTGGTTTCCATAGCAATGACCCGGCGGATTCCGGCACGGTGTTCCGGGGTTGCCGTTCCTGGTGGAACGCCGATGACGGCTGGGATTTCATTCAGGCGGCCTCGCCGGTGACGGTGGAAAACTGTTGGGCCTGGAACAACGGGTATAAGGCCGGCACGACTTCGGGGGCGGGCAACGGCAACGGTTTCAAGGTCGGCGGGTATGGCCTTCCTCCCGTTAATGTTCCGGTCAAAGTTCCCCGGCATATCGTGCGATTTTGTTTGGCGTTCGATAACCGCGCTGCGGGGTTTTATCAGAATCATCACCTGACCGCAGACGTTTTTTACAACAACACCGCCTATAACAACAAGACCGCTAATTTCAATTTGCTGGGCTATAACGGCGGCGACGTCAGCCTAGGTATTCTACGGAACAACATTGCCTTTACCGGAACCGCGCTGGATAACGCGACGATGGGGACGGGCGTGGATGCGGCCGACAATTCATGGAATTTCACTGGCGCGACCGCGAGCGATTTTCAAAGCGTCGACACGAGCGGAGTCGCCGGGACGCGGCAAGCCGATGGCGGTTTGCCCGTGCTGAAATTCATGCATTTGCAATCGGGGAGCGCATTCATCGACAAGGGGGCCAAGGTCGGTTTGCCCTACCAAGGGTCCGCGCCGGATTTGGGGGCATTCGAATTCGGGGAGCCAACTGACTTGATAAGGCCTCCGAGATTCAACCTGGCGAATGGAACCCAAGCTCACACGACGGAAACGAGACCGATGGTCGATCCCGCTGGACGGCGTCGGAAAAACGTAGACCCGATGCGAATGCCGGCATTCCGAATTTCAAGGTAGTTGATAAAGTTAAGGATATATCGCATGCATTTGAAGTTGAAATCATTTTTCGAGAAGTTTTCCCCTTTACAGCATATACGTCATGGGATTGTTTTGAGTACGACCCTCGGTTTATGTTCGGCCGGCCTCACTGAGATTCAAGCGGCGGACAGCTTCAAGTGGGGCAATATCGCCATGGGCGGCGGCGGCTTCGTTTCGGGTATCATCGCCTCCAAGTCGGAAAAAAACGTCATCTATGCGCGCACGGACGTTGGGGGTGCGTATCGATGGAATGAAGCCGGCCAAAACTGGATTCCCATTACCGATTGGTTGGGCCCTAATGACATGGGCCTATTCGGCATCGACGGGTTGGCGGTGGATCCTTCCACTCCGGGCCGCGTTTATTTGCTGGCCGGAACCGAGTATTGGAACAACGGCAAAACCATGATCCTGCGTTCCAACGATTATGGGGAAACCTTCGATACCATCAATGTGACCGCTCAATTCAAAACGCATGGCAATGGATACGGACGTCAAAACGGCGAGCGTTTGGCGGTGGATCCGAATCAATCCAACACCTTGCTGTGCGGAACGCGGGCCGCCGGCCTTTGGAAAAGCGATGACAAGGGTTCGACTTGGAATCAGGTGACCTCATTCACCAAGCCCGCTTCCGGCGACGGAATCGGATTCGTGCTCTTCGACAAAACCAAAGCCGCGGGCGGCGTGACCCAGCGTATCTTCGTCGGCACCTTGAATACCGGGGACAATCTTTTCCTCACGGAGGACGCGGGAAAAGCCTGGCGCACCATCGCCTTGCCGGCACTATCCAAACAGGTCATGCCCCAGCGCGCGGTGTTGACGCCCAAGGGTAAATACCTCTATGTCACCGTCGCCAACGGGTCCGGACCCGGCTTCGGCAGCGGCACCACCATCAGCCGCGGCGCGTTTCTCCGCTATGACACGGAGGCGAATACCTGGTCGAATATTTCGCCGGAAAATTCCCTCGACGATCCGCCCGATCCCGCGCATCCCGGACAGACGCTGTGGGACGCGCATTTGGGCGGCTTCGGAGGCCTTTCCATGGACGCGGCCGATTCCAACCACATCATCGTTGCTTCTATGAACAATTGGAAACCCCAACTATGGGATAAATCCAACAAAGCCGCCTGGGGCGATAAAATATTCGTATCCGGCGACGCGGGTAAAACCTGGAAAAGTGTTTTCGGGGATTTGACCGATGCCCAGGTCGCGACGATTGCCAAGGACGCGCCGATTGCGGTCTTGGGCAAGAACGGTTTCGATTGGAGCGAGGGCGAAAGCATCCACTGGGCCGGGAGCCTGGAGTTCGACCCCTTCAATTCCAAACGGGTTTTCGTGGTCTCCGGCAACGGCATTTACATGACGGATAATTTGGCTCCGGGGCAAAGGTTTACCTGGAATTTCGCCACCCGGGGATTGGAAGAAACCGTCCCGTTCGATTTAGTCAGTATCCCGGGAGGTCCCGTTATATCGGTCATCGGCGACTATGATGGTTTTGTCCATCACGACATCAACACGCCGCCTTCGACCCGGCACACCCCGAAAATCGGATCGACCAGCGGCCTCGATTTCGCGAAGTTGAAACCGAACATCGTGGTGCGCGTGGGAGGCAATGACAAGACCGCGGACAATACCGATTATGTGTTTCCGCTGTATTATTCCATCGATACGGGCAAGACCTGGACCAAGTTCGGCACGCATCCCAAACCCGGAGAAAATCATCAGGGAAAAATCGCCATCTCCTCCGACGGCGCGGTGGTATTGTGGAATCCGGACGGGAAAAATACGCTGTATCGTACCGCCGATTGGGGCGCAACCTGGACCACGAGCACGGGCGCGGCGGGCGTGGGCATGCGCCCCGTGGCCGATCCCGTGAACGCCAATGTCTTCTACGCGTTCAACAACGGCATTCTGAAAAGTACGGATAAAGGCGTGAGCTTCACCAAGGTCGACAACAATAATTTTTCATTCACAACGGATTTGCAATTGACGCCGGGCAAGGAAGGCCATGTCTGGGTGCCCGGCTACGCTTATGACGGCGTCAACGGCGGGTTCCTGGCCCGTTCCCTGGACGGCGGAAAAACCTTCGTCAACGTGGATCCGGCGGCGGATGCCGCTTATACCCAGCGCGTGCAACATTGCGAGGCCATCGGGTTCGGCAAAGCCGCGCCGGGAGCGTCCTATCCAGCCATTTACATCTCCGGCACCGTCGGCGGAGTGTTAGGCCTTTATCAAAGCATCGATGAAGCCAAGTCATGGGCGCGAATCGACGATGCCAAGCATCGCTTCGGTTCCTTGGCCAATGGCGGTTTCGTCCGCGGGGACGCCAACACTTTCGGCGTAGTTTACCGGAGCACCGCCGGCCGGGGAATCGCAGCGCGCATGCCCGTGGGCTGGACGGGGATTGATACCCGGCGCAAGACGTCGCGCGCTTCGGATTTCCCTTGGTCCATCGCGGGAAATTCCTTGCGGTTAATTGTCGCGCCGGGCGCAGTTGTAAGCGTCGCCATTCATGATTTGCAGGGACGGTTGGTTCTGGCCAGGGACGTGACCTCGAACCGCACTCCTTCATTGAGCGATTGGGTGACCCATCCAGGAACCTACCTTGTCAGGTTGAGTCAAACGGGGGGCCATGCTCAACAAAACTTGGTAATGCCCATCATGAAATAGTTACCGCAAGCGCTTGGCGAAAATTTTCACCTGGCTTTTTGACCAATCGCGAGGGTTGACTCGGCCGTTACGGCCCATCGCGTCGGAAAACTCCGCGTCGGTTGGATCTCCCACTTGGCCATCGGCCAGGCCGAATCCGTGGCCGCCGTCCCTTTAGCGCCGGGTGCCCCGTTGGGCCAAAGCAGGATTTCTTGCTGGGCGGAAATTGCGCCTGCGCCAATCGTCGCGGAAGTGCAAATCACGGCAATCCATGAAATTATCGGCAGACGGAAAACGGACATAGCGACCCCATCGTAAAACACCAAACATAACAGCTAGGAAATTTGACTTTGCCCTGACGAACCCCGCCGAAATCCACCCGCGCGATTTACCCGGTGTACGAAAACCCATTTCGGCGTATTATTCGGAGGGGATGGTCCTGCCGAATTCTGGCGGGATAGATTGGAATTGAGGGGATATGCATCGATTAAAAATATTTACCGCGACGGTGACCGCGCTCCTAGTATGCACTAATGCCCAAAGTCTGAGCATGAAGTCCGGCGGTGTCACGAGGACCTATGTCTTGCATGTTCCCAGCGGCCTTCCGGCCAATCCCCCGTTGATGTTCATTCTCTGCGGTCACGGCATGACCGGGGCGCAACAGCAAAGCGACACCAAGATGGATATCATCGCCGATCGGGAAAAATTCATCACGGTCTATCCCGACGCGATCAGCACGAACTGGGACCAAACCGGTACCACGGATTTTGTCTATTACGTGAATCTTCTGGATACTCTTGACGCCAAGTACCACGTCGATAAAAAGCGCGTATATGTGGCGGGTTTCTCCCAAGGCGCGGGTATGACCCATGCGGTCGGTTGCGGCTATGCCGACATATTCGCCGCCATCGCTCCGGTATCGGGAAATATTCCCGCGACTTGCGCGCCCAAGCGTCCGATACCGATGTTCCTGACCTTCGGCACCGGCACCACGGAAATCGCCACCCCCGAAAAATTCATGGCCAGCGCCCAGACCTGGGCCAAGCTGGACGGTTGTCCGACGACGCCTACCATAATTCGTCCGTATCCCGCTACCAATGCAAAATCTGTCGTTACGCGCATCACGTATGCGCCTTGCACGAATGGGACGGAAGTCATCGCCGATTCCATCCAGGGCGGTCCGCATCAGTGGCCCATGGACACGACAACCAAGGTGAACAACAGCGAGGAAGTATGGGCCTTTTTCAAACGGTTCAGCTTGACCGGAACCACGTCCATTCCCCATCGCTCGATTTCCGCCGCAGAGAAACGTATTTCGGCGACCCTGGTAAATGGTGAAATTTTGCTGGATGGCGTAAGCGATAAATCCGCGGTCCACGTTTTTGATCATGAGGGTAGGGAAGTGGTTACGGCGCAATTAGGGCAACGGCGCATCGTTTTCAAAAACCAGGCGCGCGGCGTTTATCAGATTGAGGTCAAGGAAAACGGCGTGACGCGGGCGATTACAATGGCTGTGCCTTAACAGGGGTTGAGAGTGCGGGAGGTCGATCGAACTTCCCAAGGGCTTCGCGATAGGTTTTCGGGGACAGCCCGGTGGCTTTGTGAAACTGGTGCGCGAAATGACTGCTGTCAAAAAAACCGGTCTCGCGGCTGATCTGCACGATCGACAACGAGGTCATGGCCAATAGTTGCCGGGCCGCGTCCAGTCGAATGCGCTGGATGTACCGCATGGGCACTTCGCCGTACTCCTGCTTGAAGTTCCTTTCAAATTGTTTCATCGACATGGATACCATGGCCGCCAAAGCGGGCACATCGATTTTCCGGGAATAATTGTCCATGATGAATTCAATGACAACGGACATTTTTTTGGATTGCGCGATTACCGCGTTCGCCTTTTTAAAATACCGGCACACGCCCTCAAGTCCGGCAACTTCTCCGAATGCGTTCAGGAGAGGGACTTTCGTCGTCGAAAACCAGTCGGAAGATCGGTCTCGCCCCAAAACCAACTCTACGCGGTTCACGGTGGGCGCGCGTGATTCCATGACGCGGGCATCGTCTTTTACATAATACTCCGCGAGAAATCGTGGCCAGATATCAAAATCAGTTTTTCCCAGTACGTCCGACTCATGATTCAATCCGGTCATTTCGATAAAGGACACGTTAACGGCGGTAAAATGTCCGTTCCGATCCTTGGCGAAATACGCCAAATCCGGCAAGTACTTCAAAAGTCCATATCCGCCCTGAGATACCGAAAACTCCATCGACCGAATATATGCTAAAAATTCGGATTCCGGTTCGCGCCTTCCGGTAAAGTTTCGTCATTCGCGAGTAACCTTTGGACCGGTACCCAGAATGCCATGTCAGTTTGCGGAATAACGCGAAGTGGTAGGCAAGCCCACTCCATAAATTGCGCAGGAACGGTTTAAGTACTTCGGTGAAGTAGGGCGTGTAATTTCCTGTGCCTAATCCGAAAACCTAGGAGCGACTATGATCAGTAAACCGCTAATCGTTTTAATGGCAGTTCCGGTGTTCGCTTCTTTTGTTTCGGCTCAAAGCACGCTTCGGGATGCTGCGGCCGCCGTGGGGTTAAACTTCGGCATCGCCACCAACAGCAATCAGGTCAGAGACAGTATGTCCGCGTACGCGACTGCGGCCAAGACCCAATTCAATTTGGTGGTCTGCGAGAACGAAATGAAATTTGAGAGCACGGAAAGCCCCATCGGAAAATTCAATTACAACGGCGGCGACGGCGTTTCGAAATTCGCCAAGACGTATGGCATGAAAATGCGCGGCCATAATTTTATTTGGCATTCCCAATCCGGCTCCGCGCAAAGCGCCGTCAAAGACCGTACCACCGGCCTGACTGTCATGCGAAACCATATCGAAGCCGTGGGCGGTCACTTTAAAGATCAAATTTTGGAATGGGACGTTCTAAATGAAATTACTGCGGATGGTGGCGGACTGCGCTCCACCTTCTGGAGAACCGCCATCGGTGATGATTATGCGGATTCGGCATTGGCCATTTCCCGCCGCGTAATCGGCAGCGGCGGCTTCCTGTACTATAATGACTATGGTGGCGATGGTGTAAACGGGAAATCGACATCCATGCTCACCTTGGCCACGAAATGGCAAACGAATAAGGTGCCGATTGACGGCATCGGCTTGCAGTGTCATTTGAATGCCGGGATCAAAAAGGCCGATATTTCCGCTAATATCAAGCGTTTCGGCGACCTCGGTTTGCGAGTCTCATTGACCGAGATCGACATCAAAAATGCGACCGCCGCAGATTGGACCGCCCTCATCGGCGCCTGTTTGGAAAACTTCAATTGCGTGTCTTTCGTGACCTGGGGAATGAGCGATGCCAATTCTTGGATTGGCAGCGGTTGCGGATGTCTCCTGTACAACGGTAATCCGCCGACGGCCAAGACGGCCATGATCCAAGCTGTTCTCGATGCCTTAGGCAAGGCCGATCCAACCATCACAGCAAAGCGCAAGGCCTTCGCCGCCCAAGGTCCGGG
>JADGQO010000103.1 GCA_017881725.1 Fibrobacteria bacterium | reverse complement strand
TGATCGATTTGCGCCGGCTCCACGAGTTGGAAGGTTTGCGTTTCATGCGGCGCCAACATGTATTGGCTGAGTCCGAAAATGGCGTTGTGCAACAGGGAGTTCAGGATTTCCTTAATCTCTTTGAAATTCAATGGCACGGTCTTGGTGATCACGTTGCCGACGTTATGGTCGCGGACCATGCGCATGTAATCGTCAAGATTGTACGCAGTCATCAGCACGCGTTTCATGCCGGGGTAGGCGCTCTCAACCGCCTTCAGCAATTCGAACCCGGTCATATGCGGCATGTTAATGTCGGATAGGATCATGTCGAAATGCGATTCCGCCAAGATACCCAGGGCGCTGGGGCCGTCGGGAGCCGTTTCCGCGGCATAGCCGAAAATCCGCAATGCGTCCGCGAGCATATCGCGGATGGGAGCTTCGTCATCTACGACCAGGATTTTAAACATGGGACCCAGCTTTTGACTAGATTTCCACACGTGCAGGCACGGGAATCCAACGCAAGTATACGCTCTCAATGCGTTGAAAGCAAGCCGTCGGAGGACAACCGCGAGCTCTGGGACTCGCGCCTCAATCCCCAGCAAAGATCCGCAGTGGCGCATGATCACCGGCATGGCCCGGTGCTCGTTCTGGCCGGCGCCGGATCGGGAAAAACTTCGGTGTTGGCCCATCGACTCGCATTCTTGATGAGCGACTGCGGCGGGAAACCCGTTGCTGGCCGGGAAATTCTGGCTTTGACCTTCACCCGGGACGCGGCTGCGGAAATGAAAACGCGACTACTGGGAATGATCGGCGAAGAGGGAAATCCTGCGAAACCGGATTCGCCCTGGTTCGGCACCTTCCATGCTTTTGCTTTACGGTTGATTCGCGGTGAACATGCCGGGGTGCCCAATTGGAGCCGCCTGGGATACGCGCGCCTCCCGTCACCGCCGACATCGGAACGCGTGCGCGCCTGGATTATATCGCGCCGCGCGGAATTGAAAATTGGAATCGGCGTCGAAAAATTGGAAGAAATTGTTAATGGATCCGACTCTGTAATCGAGGCCGAGGTTGGGCGGGACGCATCCTTATCCGTATTTCACGACGAGTATAGAGCTTTCCTCAAGGCCGAGGGGTTCCTGCCTTTCGACCGCATGGTAACCGAGGCGTTACGATTGCTCCGCGAATTCATCCCCGTCCGCGATACGTTACGCCGGGAAATCACCCATGTCCTGGTGGACGAATTCCAGGATACGTCTCCGGATCAAATCGACTTGGTGAAGGAGATCCTCGGCGAGGGCAAAAACTTGTTTTTGGTAGGTGACGATGATCAGGCCATTTACGGCTTTCGGGGCGCGGACCCAGGCAATATCGTCGAAGCCCACCGTCGCTTTCCAGGCTTACGGATTCTCAAATTAGAAGTGAACTATCGTTCCTCCCCCGCCATCGTGCGTTATGCGAACCGGGTATTCCGGGATAAGCCGGCCGCCTTGCGGAAAAATTTGCAAGCCGCACCGGATTGGACCCCGGCGGCGGAATCCCCATCCGCTGGCGGGCAATCGCAGCAAAAAAAATCCGCTTTGGGGCGGTTTCGTGCAGCTCGGAAAACCACGGCCGGGTTCGTCGAAAAAATGGAACATCCGGATGGCGTGACCCAGGGTAGGTGGATGGCGCTGGAGATGCGTAAACTGAAGGACCAGGGCATCGACTGGTCGGAAATGGCCATACTTTTTCGGATTAACGCCTTGGAGGACTATTACCGCGCGATGGTGGTCGAAGGCTTGGGAAGCGAGGTCGCGGCCCAAATCGT
This sequence comes from Fibrobacteria bacterium, assembly GCA_017881725.1. Lineage (GTDB taxonomy): Bacteria > Fibrobacterota > Fibrobacteria > UBA11236 > UBA11236 > Chersky-265. The sequence goes on along the minus strand of JADGQO010000103.1, from coordinate 11,062 downwards.
TTACAGCACCGTGCATGGAGCCAAAGGTTTGGAATACGCGGCCGTTTTTTTCGTGGGTCTGGAGGAAGGCATTTTGCCCTACCGAGGTAAGGATGAACGAATAGACCCCGCGAGGCTGGCGGAGGAACGCCGCATTTTTTATGTCGGTGTCACGCGCGCGAAGCGGAATCTATATCTCTGTTCCGTGCGACGTCGTGTGCTCCGGGGAAAAGTCGTTACCGCGAAGCCCAGTCGCTTTCTCAATGCCATGCCGATGTGGGAGGTTTGGAGCCGCCGCTTTGGCCGGGCCTTAACCTGGCGTCTTCGCCAGGCCTTAACCTGGCGTCTTCGCCAGGCCTTAACCTGGCGTCTTCGCCAGGCCTTAACCTGGCGTCTTGGCCGGATCTTGGTCTCCCGGCGCCGAAAGGATTTTCCCGGATGCTGATAAGAGTCCTCAAAGTATGCTGGTTCATGGTCCATAGAATAATCGCCTATAGTTGGCGACGCCTCGTGCGGGCGGCGGACAAAGAGGGAAAGCTCGACAATGATTACCTGAATTGGGCCAAATACGTCTTGGCTGTTTTCCAGGTTGATTTGCAGGTGGAAGGCCGCGCGCATATACCGAAGGGACGCGAGCGAAAATTGGTAATCATGTCCAACCACCAAAGCCAATTGGATATTCCCGCCCTGGAGTCCGCCCTGGAATTCCGGTTGGGCTTCGTCGCCAAGAAGGAACTCTCCCGGGTTCCTTTGCTGAACTATTGGATGCGCCAAATTGGATGCGTATTCATCGATCGTTCCAATCGTCGCGATGCGCACCGGATTTTGGAGAAGGCTGCGGCGGAAATGGGGTCGACTCCGCTGGTCGTGTTCCCGGAGGGAACCCGCAGCAAAACCGGTGAACTCTTGCCGATCAAATTGGGCGGATGCCGCTTGGCGATCTTGGCCGAAGCGCTCATCCTCCCGATTTTGATTTCCGGAACCCGCGACGCCGCCGAAAACCGCTCTCCTGGACGTCGTGGAAGCATCCCCGTGCGGCTGGTGGTTTTCCCGACCTTGGATACGCGCGCCTTGGGCGACGGCAAAGCCGGGTTGAATGCCATCAAGGAATACGTGGAATCGTGCTGGAAAAATCCAAGCGCACCCAACTGAACCGGGCCCTCTCCAAGCTGGGGTGGGGCTCGCGGGGACAAGCGGAAAGCTGGATCGCCCAGGGGCTGGTTACGGTCAACGGATGCGTCGCCGTGTCGCCTTTGCAATGGGTGGATTTGGGCGTTGACCGCATCAACGTCCAGGACCGGGAAAATCCCCAGGGCCGGAAAACTCCCGGCGGCCGGGACGAGCCCCGGGACCGGAAAAATCCCCGGGGCCGGGAAATCTCCTCGCAAATCGAGACAATCATCACAACTGGTTTCGTTCCTGCGGGCTCCCACGGCGCTGCGCCTTGGTCCGGCGAAGTTCCCCTGGCCGCGCGGAATTTCATTTATCTCATGCTTCACAAGCCGCCCGGTTATGTCACCACGCGCCGGGACGAATTGGATCGCAAAACCGTCTATGCGTTGCTGCCCGCTGGGTTGAGCGAACGGTGGTTGTTCCCGGTGGGGCGATTGGATCGCGATTCGGAAGGTCTGCTCCTGATGACCGATGACGGGGAATGGGCCAACCATCTTACCGATCCGGCCTATCATGTCGAAAAAAGGTATCGCGTCAAGTTGGATCGCAGGCCGTTGGAAACGGATTTGGAAAAGTTCCGATCGGGAATCGCGATTCAGGGAAGCATCACTTTGCCGGCCAAGGTTTTCACGGAAGGCGCTTGGCAAACCGTAACGCTTACGGAAGGCCGCAATCGGCAAATCCGGCGCATGTTTCATGCCCTAGGTTACAAGGTTAAACGGCTCGTTCGGGAAGCGGTCGGAATTCTTGAGTTGGGGGAATTGGCATCCGGCGAAGTCCGCCCTCTGGATCCAGGCATGGTTGAGGAATTGCGCCGCGAATTTATTTGAACGCGGGAACGTTCACAAGCATTTGATCCTGTTCGGCGAAAGCGTCCACGGCCACGATGGTCAAATGGTACGCGCTGTCCGTGGCCGGTGTTCTGTAGGTATGGTTGAAGTTACGCCGGAAAAACGGATCCAACGGCGCGGTAGTGACGGTGTCCATCCCGCCATCGCCCCACCGGATGGTTATACTCAGGCGATCGTAGCCGGTTTCGATGTCCGCATCCGCTACCGAAAATTGCAATGCATAGGTTCCGGAATCCGGGGATTGCGCCAGGTAAAGGTTTTGCAACAAGGCTATGGCAGGCGGAGAATCGTCCCGAATCAAAATATTCATCGTCGCGGATTGGCTCGCGGGTTGTCCCCCTGAACATTGGGAATAAATGGTTGCCTTGATCTGATAGCTGCCCGCATTGTTGAAAATATGCTCCAGATTTTCGGTTACATGAGGGATTCCGGGTTGGGGGATTTCGGCGTATCCGGTGCTCTGATCGCCCCAATCCACGGTAAGGCGCGCCAGCTGCGAATCCGTATCATGCGCGGAAATTTTAAAATGCATGGGTTGGTGGCTGAAATGGATATTTTGGGTTTCCAAACTTTGAAAATTGATTTCCGGCAATTTATTGAATAATACGACGAAGGGAATCAGCGAATCGGTGTACGCGCCATTGTCATCCCAAACCCGGACGCGCAGCAAGTTGCTATCGACAAAATCCTTTCCCGATTCCCGCAAGGTCGCGAATTTATCGGGGATGGTAATCTTCAAATCGATCAAGTCATTATTGATTTGTTGAGAGAAATGGTACGCGCCAATGGAAGAGTTCTGCGAATCGCTGGTTACCGTGAGCGCCACGCATCGGCCATCTGGATCTTCGGGTTGAAACGCCAGGTCGAATACTCCTTCACCGCATCCGGTATAGACGAAACCCGCCGGACCGAAAAACTTTATGGACGGAGGTTTGTTTCTTGACCATTGGATCGGTATGAAGTTGGACCCTACGACATAGTCTTTATGGCCGGCAAGCGTGGCGAAAACCGTTATGGTTGCCGTATCGAACTCCTGAGCATCATGCAATGAATTGAGCTTTAAGTTCAAAATGGGCTTTGCGGCGTCCGGCGAAGTAACGGTCCGGTTGAATTCCGAGTGGTTGGAAAAGGTCCAAACGTATTTGAGCGCGTGGTTTAGGTTTCCAGGCGTGCACCCCAATAATACATTGCCCGGGACGCGGAAATTTCCCGAATCCACGACGATACTCACGGCGTAATCTTGCCTCTTGGGATACCATTCCAATCCCCCCAGGCGCGCCAGGGCGATGGAATCATGCGCCACTCCAGGCCCCACATTAATCGATGCCGACGCGGGATAATATCCCTCCAGTTCGCAAGAGACCTGATAGGGTCCAGTGGTTATATCGCCGACCTGGATTTGTCCGAGGTTGTCCGTAATCCAAGTCTGGGAATGGGCACTATCCCGGCAGAGGGTTCCGGGCAGCAGGGAATCGGTCCATGCGTCGCGCACGCGCAATGTGAGCGATCCACGCGATACGCCGTGGTCTTCCACGAGGTTGCGCCAATAGTCGCATCCTCCCACCACCAGGATGAAAAGCGCAAACCCAAAGCCGGCGCGGATACGAATCAAGCTTCGTCCTCGTCGTCCTGCACGAGCTTGTATTTACGCAGCATGCTCTTGCAGGTATTCCGGGAAATCTGAAGGTGTTCGGCGCAGCGCGTAATATTGCCTTTGAATTGTCGCAGGCAATTGCGGAGTAACTCGGATTCATACTCCTCCCGGTATTGCTCCAAGGTTTTTCCGGCCGACGCGGCACCGGCGGCCGTAGCGGTTACGGCGGGCGATGCCATATGCGCCGAATGGTGAGATGAAGACGCGGCGCCGGATGGGGCGGCGGTGAATACGGACTGCGAAGTTCCGTTTCCGGAGGGCGAATCCAGACCCAGGTCGCCGGCCGAAATCGCGTCGCCCGAGTGGAAAAGCCAGGCGCGTTGCAGCTTGTTTTCCAATTCGCGCACGTTGCCCGGCCAGGCATGGTTCCGGATGGCCACGAGGGCGTCGGAAGTGAATATCCACGCGGTGTTGCCGAAATGTTTTTGGATGAAGTGCCGGGCCAGCACGGGAATATCTTCCGTGCGTTCGCGCAGCGGCGGCATGAGCAGGGGCAATACGTGCAACCGATAGTAAAGATCCTGGCGGAACCGCCCGGTTTTCACGCGCTCGTCCAGATCATAATGGGTAGCGGCCACGATACGGGCGTCCACCTGCATCACTTCGTTTCCGCCGAGACGTTCGAAGCGGCCTTCCTGAACCAGCCGCAACAGTTTCCCTTGCAGCTCCAGGGGCAAATCGCCGATCTCGTCCAGGAACAAAGTGCCGCCCGCGCAGGCTTCGACTTTGCCGGTCTTGCGCGCCATGGCTCCGGTGAATGCGCCCTTCTCGTGTCCGAACAGTTCGCTCTCGATGAGATTCGCCGGTAAGGTGGAGCAGTCTACCACGACGAAAGGTTTCGCGGCCCGCGCGCTGGCATGATGGATGAGTTTGGCGATATAGGTTTTTCCGGTTCCGGTTTCGCCGGTTATCAGCACCGGCAAATCCACGCTCGCCAATTTGCGCGCCAGGGCTTGTACCCGTTCCATCGGCCCGCCTTCGGCGAAGACCAACTGGTTGCGCATTTGCTTTAGGAATTCATCCAACTCCTGGTTGCGCCGTTCCAGCGATTCGATGCGATGCCGGCTTTCCCGATCCTTTTCGTCCAGCAAGCGGCCGGTTTCGCGGCGATGCAGCGAATCGATTTCCTGAAGGTTGCGCCAGAGCACTGATCCGAAAAGCAAGGCCAAGTCGAGCAAGTCGCGCACGTCTTCGCGCGGTTCCGTTGCCGCGCCCTGCGCCGTGAAGGCCAACCAACCGGCTTCCCGCCCGGGATCGAAGGCCGTTTGCACGCTCCAGCCGGACTCCGCGCGCACGCATCGTACCAAACGTCCTCCGGATCCGGCGGACGATTTCGTTTCAACGGCCAGGGCCGGGTCCCAGGGAACAATCTCCAACGCGGGGTTTTTCGGCAAGGCGGCCGGCTTTTCGGCGGACAGGGTCACGGAACGACATTCCAATTTGCGGGTCAACAACGCCGCCAGCTTGTCGGCGAAATGCGTGAGCGTGGACGACTCGGCCAAGTCGGAAACGACCTCGACCAGGCCCTTGAGGAATTCCTGGTGGTGCTCGACTTCCCGCAGGATTTCGTCCGCCTCTTTGCGCAGGGCCGGGCTTTGGAACGCGATGGTCTGGATTTTTTGGTTGAGCCGGGCCAAGGGGATGAGCGCCTTGGGGAACGGCGATTGGGATTGGAAGCGCAGCATGATGTCGCCGAAGGCGATGCGATCCCCGTCATGCAGGGCGCAGGCGGTGATGGGCGAGCCATTCACCAGGGTGCCGTTCCGGCTTTTTAAATCCAGCAGGTGGAATCCGTCCTCGCGGTTCAGGATATTGCCGTGGAAGGACGAGATCTTGGGATCATCCAGAAGAATGTCATTGGCCTCATTCCGTCCCAGGGAGGTGATGACCTTGACCAAGGGAAACGCCGGCCGTTCCCCGTTTTCCCAGACGAGGTGGGCGCCGATGGCATAGCTGGACATTTCAATCTCCCGAAGCTGCGATGATGGAGAAAAGATAAGCGCCCAAAGCCGTGGAGAGGGTGGCTCTTTGGGCCCATTGCCATCCATTTTGACCTGAGAGGTCGCGGCTGTCCCTCACGCCGAATTCTTGCCGGTTTATCCGTGTTTGCATTTCCGAGGCGAAAATCGAAAACGCCAATCCGCCGACTTCCAAAATACCGAAAGCGATTCCGGATTTCACTTTTCCCCGGGCGACCCATCCGGCGCCTAAGGGAAGCGCGCCATAGGCGAAACCCACGCGATGGCCGGACCCGTCGAATCGATTAGTTGCTCCGGCAGCAACTGGCTTCGAGGCTTGCGTGTCGCGAGACGAGCTTGCGGTTTCTATTGGTCGGTCCGCTTTTCCCTGGGTTTGGAAAACCACCGAAACTGGATTGGTCGGCCGCGCGGTTGTACCTGCATCGGACCCGCTCGGCAAACTCGACCGGGAAACCGCAATCGAGTCCTCCGCATTTCCTGAATCGCCGGTTACGGCGCTAAGAAAAGCGGCCATCACCAGGGAATCTTCATTGCGGGGAAATTGGAATTGGGAGTCCTTGGACAAAAGGCCGGTGAAGTACACCGTCGCGGCCGAGTCTCGGCCTAAACGGGCGGACGCCATTCCGGAATATTGCAGCCATGCCAACGAATCGCGTTTTTTCCAAGGCCCCGTCCCTTCCAATTCGTGCAGGATGGCGAGGGTGGAATCGAACGCTCCCCGGTGGTATAGGCCTGCCGCGCGCCGGATTGCGACGGAGGTTGTCGATACCTTCACGGCCGGGTTGGCGGATACGGCAGGGGCTGCTCCAACGGACGCATCCCCGATCGCGGGCGCCGGCGCACAAAAGAGGATAGCCGCCAGGGTAACTGCTAGGTTACCTATCAACGGGCTCTCCGGGACAAGGAAAACCCTCCGTCATCCTCCACCTTCAAGACGTACAGGGAATCGGCGGAGACGAACAGGCTGCTGGTGATGGGTCGAGCTGACCCGGGCAGCCGCAAGGAAATATTGATGAGTCCGGGGGTGAGAGGCCAACCCTCGCGCGGTGCGGGTACCGTCCACTCCTCTCCATCGTCCACGCTGATCCGCGTCCCCATGGGCCCTAAAACGGTTAAGGCGGGAGGTAGCGTTTCCTGGCCCGAAATTTTCTTATCGCCGGTGGGGATGGCCTGGGGCTGTGATGGCCCCGCCGCAATTTCACCGGATTGGGGCTTCCGTTTTGGCGCAGCACCCTCATGACGATTCGTCCTGGTTGGTGCTGGTGTGATCGCCGTAGGAATCTCGTTCCTTTCGTTTCCGGCGCTTGCGCCTGGGACGATCTCCTTTTCTGGCTGCGGCGTGATGATCTTGCGGTCAACCGCGTCCGGTTCTTTCACTGGTTCCGATGTGGTGGCGGGCGATGCTCCTGCGTTAGTAGGCACTGGAGCGACGGGGCTTTTTGCAGGGACCTTAACGGTTGTGGACGCATGGGTTTCGGGGCGCAAACTTGGGTCCGCAGGTTTGGAATACCGGGATCCTATCCAACCGAGGGACGAAACGGTGATGGCCACTATACCCACAGTCATGCCAACCTTTACGGCCTTTCGGTTACGATGGCGTTGAGGCAATGCCCGCTTATCGATTCCGGACCTGCTCGGCTGGGTTTCGCCTGTGGCGGCCGATTCCATGGCCATGGTGGCGGGAATCGATTTGACTTTTTCCGGCGGTACCATCAACAGGTCACGCAGGGCCGGATTTTCCGGGTGCCGGCGCAAGGCCGACTCCAATAGCGCCATGGCCTCGCGATGTTTTCCTTGGGACCGTAGTTTCAGGAACCGATCTTTGAGTTCCCCGTCGGAAGAAGTTTTTGACTCCCCTTCCGAGTGGGTTAAGGCAATTTCCCATCCCAACTCGCGGCGCAAAACCGCCTCGGGGCGCGCATCATCTTCCAACTTATGCCAAAGATCCTTCAGGAGCTTGGCGGTGGAATTAGCGTCAGCACCGCGTAAGGCGGCTGAGACGATGCGGGACAAGGGTCCGCCTAACCGGCGTAAGCGATCTTCGGGAGGATTCTCACGCGCCGAACCGATGGCCGAAAGCATGCCGGCCAAATCCGTATTTCCGACACCGGCGTCGAAAAGCGGTTCACCGGCGGCGGCGTAAAAGAGCAGGGACGCGAAACTGAAAATATCCGATTGGGTCGTGCCCGCTTGGCCCAAAGCGTGTTCCGGAGACAGGAAGGCCGGCGTGCCCATCACCAATCCCGAGGCGGGTTGCGGTTTTTTCCCCGCCATGCCGAAGTCCAAAAGCTTGGCGACGCCCGTGCGCGCCAACAGGGCGTTGGCCGGGGACAAATCTAAATGCAGGACGCCTTGCGAGTGGGCATAGTTCAAGCCATCCAACAATTGGATTCCCAAGGCTACCGTAGCCGACAAGGGCAGAGGCCCGCGCGACTCGACGATTTCCTGGAGGTTTTGGCCTTCCACGAATTCCATGCAGATGAAAGCGCGATCCTCCGACACGCCGAAGTCGTAAATACGCACGATGTTTCCGTGTTCGAGCCGCGCCATCAAAGTCGCCTCGGCGAGAAACTCATCCGGAGTGAGAAGCTTTCCCGCGTCGGGGAAAGAAGGGATTTTTAAGGCCACCAACCGATTGATGGGTTGTTGCAGCGCCTTGAAGATTTTTGAGGTCCCGCCTTCGCCGATGGTTTGCACCAAATAGAACTTACCGAAGGATTGACCGGGATGTATGGATTCTGACCTGATGGGTCGACCGGTTGCGTTCATGGCGGTTTATTCTTGACCGTAGGTTCGGGAATAGGCTGATTTCTAATATAACGGCGACCAGGATATCTCACAACCCAATCCTCGCCGGTCGAATATTGATCGATTCCCGAATCCCGGAAATCGATCCACCTCAAAAATCCGCACCGGCTCAAGCCGTCTGGGTAAACAATTGCGCCGATTGCGAATCCGCGTGATAGGAAGATCGGACCATCGGTCCTGCGACGCAGATCCGAACGCCCGCTGACAAGGCGAATTGGCGAAACGCTTCGAACTCCTCCGGCGGAACGAAACGGTTCACGGGCAAATGGTCGCGCGTTGGCTGCAAATATTGCCCCATGGTCACGATATCCACCTGCAGGGACGCGATATAGGTAAGCATGTCCCGGATTTCTTCCGGCGTCTCACCCAATCCGAGCATCAGGCTCGTCTTAGTCATGAATCCGCGCCGTTTGCCATGGGCCAGCACCGCACTGCTGTCTCTGATGTTCCCTCGCCCCCGCACGGAGCGTTGCAAGCGCGTCACGGTTTCAAAATTATGGTTGAGGATGTCCGGTTGCGCCCCCAGCACGGAGTCCAGAATAGCCAGGTCGGCTTGAAAATCCGGGATGAGAACCTCCACCTTGCAATTCGGCGCCGCGGCTTTGACGGCTAGAATAGTTTCCGACCATACTTCGGATCCCATATCGGGCAAATCATCCCGCGTAACGGAAGTAATCACCGCGTACTTCAATTTCATCAAGCGCACTGATTCGGCGACCCGGGCGGGCTCATCCCGATCATATTCGCGGGGACGGCCCTTGGGCACATCGCAGAAGCCGCAGCCGCGTGTGCAGGTATTGCCGAGAATCATGAAGGTAGCGGTTCCTTTGGCCCAACATTCACCCAGATTTGGACAGCTTGCGCTATCGCAAACCGTATGCAATTCATGCTTATCGACGATGGCTTTGACCTGGGAGTATTCCGTTCCTCCGGGAATCTTGGCCTTCAGCCACGCGGGTTTGCCGAGTGCGGTCCTGATGCCGCCGGGGCTTTGTAAGGGAGTCACGGCCGTGAGAACCTGGGAGGAGATGAATTCCGACATCTTGCAAAGATATTCAGTTCCCTTAGGTACGGAAACCCTTCCGGTTAGGGCAATTTTGTCCGATCGGCGAAGCTTAGGGAGGACGAGATGAGATGGCAAATTGGGGGTACCAGGAGATTCCCTTGCGAGGTTCGAGGCGGCAATAATTGTACTTTTAGAGCCCATGTATCGGTGAAAGGACCGCATTTGTCCAAATTTCCCTCCGCTTCGAAGGCAATTTTGTTCGCAACCTGTTTACCGCTTCTGGCATCCGCCATGGAGACTCCGATTTTCCATGAGGGCGTCCTCATGGGTTATACGGATGGACAGAACGGTTCGGCCTGGCCCAATGCCACCGACCCGCTGAGCAACTCCAGCCGTGCCGGCTTTTACATTTCACAGTTGCGGTTGAATGGCGAGTTGCCTTTCGACAGCACGTTTTCCGCCGTGTTTGCCGCCAATTTTATCGCCATGGATCCCGCCGAAGCTTATTTGCGTAAGCGTTTCGGGCTTTACACTTTCAAGCTGGGTAAGTTCCGCGTGGTTGGACCGAAAAGCGGTCCCGGCACGGATGAGTTTGAGCGAACGGCGATAACGGCTCCCAGGTATTCCCGGTATTGGGCCAGCTACGCGCAAACCCTTAACTTCAGGGATTTCGGCGTGCAGGCGGAGCGAACCGGCGAGGATGGTTCGGTGCACCAGGCTTTTTGCGTGCGGAACGGCACACAGCAGAACATCATTAACGATGAACCGAGTTTCCCGCAGAGCGCCCCAACTCAGGCTCTGGCATTCGCCTACGCCCTGGATTGGCGCGTGTCCCCATTCACGGTGCTGGGCGGGCATGTTGAGGCGGTCGCGAATCATCAATGGGATGAATTCGTCGGCAATCATGATGGATGGCAGGTTGGGTATTGGTTCAAATCCAACGCGATTGTGGATGCTTCCGTTTACCATCAAATGGATTTCACCAAGGTGCATCTTTTCAACGAAGCGCTGCTTCTTTATAACCGGCTGCTGCCTTCTCCCACGGACGGCAAGGCCACCCAGCTTTGGGGAGTTTCCTCCATGATCCGCGTGGATCACTCCGAACGATGGGGTTATTTTTTCCGGTATGAGTTCCTGGATCCTAGCGACGGGTTTTTTCCTAATGATAATCTGCACATGTTCACGGGCGGAGTGATTTACAAACCTTCACCGCAAGCTTACCCGGGATTAAAGGTAACGGGTGAATACGTGCGTTCTCTCGAGGAATCCTTGCGCAACCGGATGGGGAATGACAATCTCTATGTCCAATTGCAAATGACTTACTGAAAGGTCGTTCCGGACTCCTGCTGGACGATAGTCACGGCGGTTGACATTCAGGACGGCCGACTCAAAGCCTGATTCCAAGCTCGATAGGTACGCACGTCTAAACGACCGTGCGGACGGCCGCGATAAAATCCCAGCGCTAACAAATATTTCTGCAACTTGCGGACTTCCTCGCCCGCGGAACCGAACACTAGATTCAGTTTTCGGTAATCCCATTTCTTCGGCGCCGGATTTTCTGACCACGCCTTCGCGGCCATATCCGCCGTCACCAGCAGAATCGGAAAATTCC
>JADGQO010000015.1 GCA_017881725.1 Fibrobacteria bacterium | reverse complement strand
TTGGACGAGGCCGCGGCGGATATTTTATGGATTCAAGGCGTGATCTATTTCGCCGACGCCTACTTGCAACATAAAAGTTACGAGTGGCTGGGGCACATCCTCGATATCGTCACGCTTTTGAACCCGCACTTCCAACCCGCGTACGAATTGGGCGGCGTGGTCTTGACCAAGGATAAATCGGAATTGCCCAAGACTTTGCGCCTGCTCGATCGGGGCATTGAGAATTTTCCGGACAATTGGAAACTCCATCTGTACGCGGCCATGGCCCAATTGGCCTTGGACTCCAATTACACGCGGGCGGCGGAATACCTGCAACCCGTCGCCTTACGCAAGGACGTGCCGGAATACATCAGTAGCATGTGCGCTACCTTCCTGGGCAAGGGAGGCGGACGCCGCGTCGCCTTGACCTTTTTGGTGGATAGTTATATCCATTCGAACAATGCCATCAACAACGAGATCTTCGTCGCGAAAATCCTCAAGCTCTACCCCAATTCCAAGGTCCGCGAAAACGTGCGCCGCCAAACCGTCACGCGCGTACTCCAGGAAGTTTCCCAATCTCCCCAGGGTATATATATGGGACTCGGAGTATTGCATGAATTCCTTTCCGACTCGCTTTCCGAACCGGGCCGGCGACTCCTAAACCTGCTGCAATAAGCCCTGGAGAAATTGGGTCCAAAAGTTCCAGCTACCAAAACTCCTTTTTGCATTTTCACCTTAAGTTTTGCAGAATGCGAATCCAAATCCTTCCCGCTCCTCCTGTGCAAAAACCGAATTCCCGATTTCACAGTCCATTCGCCATGTCGTTGACATGCCACGGATTGGTACGATGCTTGCGCTTGATACCAGCACGGGAATCAGGGTACTATCACAACACCTTTGATATTTCGGGCTACCTAAACTGGAGGTCCTAATGAAGACGCAAAGAGGGTTCACGCTTATCGAATTGATGGTCGTCATCGTGATCATCGGCATCCTTTCCGCCCTGGCGGTTCCGAAGATGTTCGGCACCAGCGCCAAGGCCAAGGCTGCGGAGGCTCCCGGCGTGATCGCCAACTGGGAAACCTTGCAAAGCGCCTATGCCCAGGAAAGCGGCTCGGGGGGAACGTTCGCCCAGATCGGTTTCCAACAACCGGGCACAGCTTCTTCCGCTACGATTAGCGCGACCAAGTGGTTTGTCTATACCGACGGGGTCGCCTCGGCGGCGGGCGCTTCCATCGAAGCGGTTCCGGCCATTGCCTTCGGCGTCTGCGTTACCGACGGCTCTGACGTGTTTCGATCCGATTTCGCGGTGGTCGGCGACTCCGCTTCGCACTCCAGAGGATCGTCGGGACTTTGCGCCACAACCTATAGTCCCAATTTTTAAAGGACAAATTACATTAACCTGAAAATTGATTTCCGAATGATTTCCGAACAAAGCTTTTACTTGAATATCGAATCGTTTTCCTAGTCCCATCATTCATTACGAAGGAGTACTTATCATGAAGTCACAAAAAGGATTCACCCTGATCGAGCTGATGGTGGTGATTGTCATCATCGGCATTCTGTCCGCGCTCGCCATTCCGAAGATGTTCGGCGTGAGCGCCAAGGCCAAGGCGGCGGAAGCCCCAAGTGTAGTCGCCAACTGGGAAACCCTGCAAAGCGCTTATGCCCAGGAAACCGGAGCCGCCGGAGCCTGGAGCAATATCGGTTTCCAGGATCCCAGCTCGGCAAAATCGTGGTGGACCTACACCAATGGAACCACGAATATCCTGAAGGCGCAGGTACACATCGCTTTCGGCGATTGCAAGACCTCCGATCTCATGACCTCGACCTACTCCGCCGTCGGCGATTCCACCCATCACGACAAGTCCGGATTGGCTTCGGGTAATTGCGCCGCTTACCTGCCGAATTTCTGAGCCGGTTCAGGTTTCGAATTTAATCGCGGAGATTCACATTTAATCAAGGCCCGGAAACCACCGGGCCTTTTTCTTTTGAGTAACATGCACGCTACGTTACGCAAATGCCTCACTTTCCTGTCTCTCGCCTTGATTTGGGGGGGCGCGTTGGCCGTTTCCGGCCGCTTCACCAATCCGGGCGTCCTCAAGGCGCCGCTCATGACCCTGGGCCTCGCCGGGCTGGCGGTCCTCTCCTTGCGGAACCTGAAGCCCACGGCGGCGCTGATCCCTTTTCTCCTTTACTGGATGCTCGGGTATTTCCGGCTCACGCGGACGGCGGCTTTCCAGGATACGGCGGTTTTGCAAGTGGGTATGTTGATGGCCTTCCTGGCTGGTTATCTGCGCGCGCCGCTGGCCCATCGGTCATGGTTGCCCCTGGTGGCCCTGCTCTGCGTGGCCCGCGGGTTGATCGACGTCGTGACCTTGACGCACTTGGGCGGCAGTCCTGCCTTGGCCGTTCCCGGAATTCCCGTACCCTACAGCGTGGTCTCGTTTTTTCTGGACAAGAACCTATTCGGAGGCATGCTCATCCTGGCGGCCTTCCATCATTTTTACCTCATGGAAAAGGGCGACCCGCATCGGCCGGTGCAGGTGTTGCTGTATTCTTCCAGCTTGTTGGTACTGCTGTCCATCCTGCTGGTGGACTCGCGCGCCGTGCAGGGCGCGTTCTTCCTGTGTTTCCTGCCATTGCTGTTTCTTTCCGTGCGGCTGGACGGCCGCGAACCCCGCCTGGAAAGGCTGGCATGGATCACGGGCATCACATTAAGCTTAGGCATCGCGTGGATCAACTTACCGGAAATGCAATTGCGCAAAATGGGATCGGTCCTTTCCCAGGGCTCACTCGCCATGTTGACCTGGACCTGGTCGGCGGCCGCGCGCGCCTTTGCCGCCGCGCCTTGGCTGGGACACGGGATTGGCGGTTTTCGATTTTCGGTTTTACCTTTCGAAGGCGCATGGCCCGCTCGCGACGGCAACGCCCTGCCGGCCCTGGCCCATGCCGACAATCATTTTCTAGAGTCGCTGGTGGACGGCGGCGTTTTGCTGGCGGGCTGCGAAATGCTGCTCATCGCGGGCGCAGTGGCGGGGTTTGCGCGCGTCTACTTTACGCGCTGGCGTCTGGAAGCCAAGTACGCGTTTTTCGCCATGGCGGCGTTGTTGTTGCTGGCCCTAGTCACGCCGGTGTTGGAACTCGCTCCGGCCCGGCTGGCCCTGTGGTGCCTCATCGGTTACGGTTGGTCGCTCTTGGCGGAATGGGCTCCGTGGGCGGGGACGCCAGGGCCATTGGTGGGAACGCCTAGGACCTTGAGTCGTACGGCCCAGGCGATGGCGGGCGGTGGCATGATCGCCGTGGTCGCATTGCATTTGGGCATGCGGGTCCAGGAGTTGAGATCGGATCATGTGTTCGCTTCGGCCTTGGCTATTTTCGACATCAATCCGCGCGGATTCACGGATTCCGTGGCCACGGCCTTGCACATCGATCCCACTAATGAGGAAGCGAATTACGCTTACCTCATCGCATTGGAAGAGTTCCACCGCGAAAGCCAGGCCGTCAGCCTGATCCATAATATCCAACGCTTCGCGCCAGACCCGCCCCGCGAAGCCGAGGCGTTGGCCCGCGTCTATTCGGATATGGGCCGTGACGATTCCGCCGCCTTTTACGCCACGCGTCTGTTGCAAGGCTATCCGAAATATTTGCCCGCCTTGGAAATCCTGATGCGCTCCTTTAAGCGCCGCGGACTGTGCGCGTCCGTCGACTCCTTGCGCGCCGCCACGACGGCCTGGGGCGAAACTTTTCCGATCCCGGACTCGCGGGAATATACCATGGACAACATGGATAGCCTGTTCCATTCCAACCACGAGGTGATTTTCCTCCAGCGTTGGTTCGGAGGGAAAGCCATGCGGCAACGCTTCGTGCAACGCCGCCTCGACGCGTACAACCAGAGCGCCCAATGCAATATCCGCTTACGGAGTTTGCAGGAAGCCCGCTGCGGCCGGAGCGAACCCGAAGATTCCGCCGCCGCCCCCAAAAACGCCCCGAAGCGACGGCGCCCTTTCCTGCGCGGGTGGGGTTAGCGCCCTCCAGCCGATCGTCAACTGGCCGCGCGCGCGCGGAGGATGGGATAATTGCCCCATGCGAGTTTCCGTCGTGATTCCGGTATACAATGAGGCCGCCACCGTGGGACAGGTGGTGGAGGCCGTGGCCCGCACCGGGCTTGTGGATGAAATCATCGTCGTGGACGACGGCAGCACGGACGGCACTGCGGAAGCGTTGGATGCCATCGGAAAAAAAATCAGCATGGCGCGCATCTTCCACCAGCCCACCAACGTCGGAAAGGGAGCTGCGCTGCGCCTCGGCATCGCCCAGGCCAACGGTGACATCATCCTGATCCAGGACGCCGATCTCGAATATGATCCCAGCGATTATCCGATTCTGCTCAAGCCGATTTTGGAAGGCCGCGCGGACGTGGTTTTCGGATCGCGCTTCCTGGGCGACACGCGCAGAGTGCTGTTCTTTTGGCATTCGATAGCCAACGGCTTGCTGACCCTCTTATCCAACATGTTCACCAACCTCAACCTGAGCGACATGGAAACGTGCTATAAGGTCTTCACGCGGAAGGCCCTGGAAGGCATCGTCATCCGCGAAAACCGCTTCGGCTTCGAGCCGGAAATCGTGGCCAAGGTCGCGCGGAAAGGCATGCGCATCTATGAAGTGCCCGTCGCCTACCATGGCCGAACCTACGAGGAGGGCAAAAAAATCCAGATGCGGGACGGCTTCCGGGCTTTCTGGGTGATCGTCAAATACGGGCTGATACGCAGGAGCTTACAATGACCATGCCGTTGATTCCCCGGGACGATTCCGAGTCCGGCGCCATGGGAGCGATCATCAAAGCGCTCCACGCTGAAAGCGTTTCCCTGCGGCCGTCCGGCGCCAGCTTTCGCCCCACGCGGGGCACGGGACTTTTGGAAAGCATCGCCTCGAGCAGCCGCGCGCAAGCCGTCCTCAGGGCCTTGAATCCGGCCTTGCGGGAAGACAACGCGCTCGATATCGGCTGCGGCGCATTTCCGTATTTTCTTGTGCATTCCCGATTCCGCGGCAAGGTCGGCTTGGATCAAATTCCTTCCGCGCTGAGCCCCGAGGCGGCGGAACGCTTGGGCATCAACATGGTTCGCCTATCCCTGGCGGGACGCGTCCGATTGCCATTCCCGGACGCAAGTTTCGGGTGCGTCACGTCCTTGGCCTGCATCGAACATCTGGATCCCGAATCCTTGCCTTATCTGATGGCGGAAATCCACCGGGTGTTGAGGCCCCATGGCCAAATGCTTTTGACTACCCCGCATGCCCGCGCCGACGGCCTGCTGCGCCTGCTGGCCGCATGCGGATTGATCAGCCGCGAGGAAATCGAGGAGCATCAAAGCCTGTTCCGGCGCAGGGATTTGCTGAAGCTATTGTCCCAAGGGAGATTCCCGGCTGAAAAAACCCGCGTCCGGACTTTCCAATTCGGAATGAATATTCTCGCGGTGGCGGAAAAGTGAGATCAATCATTTGAGATAAATCTATTTCATTTGAGATAAATCTATCTTTGCTCGGGAGCCGAAACGACTCCGACTTCCCTACCACCTTGATGAACTTCCCCGATGAATAATCCCTCACCCACGACCTGGCTTCGCATCGCAGCCTTGGGGTCCTTGTTTGGAGCCTTGGTTTTGTGGCTGTCCGGACGACGCGGCTGGGCGGGTTGGGGGGTTTTACTGGCCACGGCTTGCGCGCAAAAAAGCCGTGAACGCGCCGATGCGGAGGCGTTGCAACGCCTGCTTGTAAAAGGAAAAAAAGGGATGGTTCCGTGACTCCAGATTTCCATTCCGCAGATTTCGTTTTTTCCGACAAGGATCGGGCCCAGATGCGCATTCACGGGGTCCCGGAGGATCGCGTGCGCGGGCAAATCCGGATTTTCGAGACGGGTTTGCGCCACACCCTTTTGGAGCGGCCGGCCAAGTTGAACGACGGCATTATCCGCCTCTCCGAAGCCGAAAGGGAGAGTCTCGCCCAAACTTTCGACCAGGCGGCCGCTGCAGGACGCGCCGGAGAATTCGTACCGGCCTCGGGAGCGGCCACGCGGATGTTCAAAAGTCTGCTCGCCGTATACGCCCGCCCCGAATCCACGGCCTTTTCGACGTTGGCCAAAGAGGCGGAGAAGGGCGGCGACGCCAAGGATTTCCTGACCTTTTTTCAAAACGTAAACCACTTTGCTTTTCACGTGCGCCTGCGCGAGGCGCTGGGCCGCATGGGTCACAATCTGGACGCGCTGGTCGCGGCGAAGGAATTCAGGTTAATCCTGCAATGCCTTTTAACCTCGCAGGGCCTGGGTTACGCGAACCTTCCCAAGGCGCTGATTCCGTTCCATCTTTATCCGCCCGGATTGAATCCGACCGGATTCTATCCGGCGGGTCCACGCACGGCCTTGGAAGAGCATTTGGCCGAATCCCAGGAGCTGGTCCGCGACGCGCAAGGTTTCTGCCGGCTGCACTTCACGGTCTCGGCTGAACACGAAGATATGATTATGGCTCTCCTCGAAACCGTGCGGGGCCGCTGGGAAAAAGACGGCGCGCGATTCGAGATTGGTTTGTCCCAACAACGCCGCGCCTCGGATACCTTGGCCGTGGACGAGGGAAACCGCCCTTGCCGCAACACCGACGGCTCCCTGGTATTCCGGCCGGGAGGACACGGCGCCCTGTTGGAAAACCTGCATCATACGGGCGGGGATTTGGTGTTCATCAAGAACATCGACAACCTGGTCAGCGTGCGGCATCGGCCGATGGTATTGTCTTGGCGCAAGGCGTTGGGCGGGACTTTGGTCCGATTGCAGGAACGCGTATTCGCGTATTTAAAACGCTTGCGCGAGTCGGATGAGCCGTATTTGACCGAGGAAATCGCCCACTTCGCCGAACAACGTCTGGGCCTGATCCTTCCTGAACCCATGCGCGAAGCCGCCTCGGACGCGCGCGCGGCGGCGGCCAAGAAAGCCTTTTTACTGAAATCCCTGGATCGTCCCATCCGCGTTTGCGGCATGGTGAAAAACCAGGGCGAGCCCGGCGGCGGCCCGTTTTGGGTGCGATCCGCGGACGGATCCCAGCGCCTGCAAATCGTGGAAGCGGCCCAAGTGAACACGGCGGTGTCGCAGCAAAGGAAAATCCTGGAAGCATCTACGCATTTCAATCCCGTCGACCTGGTCTGCGGATTGCGAAACGCGCGCGGAGAATTGTTCAAGCTGCAGGACTTCGTCGATCCCGAGGCTTACTTCATCACGTCCAAGGGCAAGGACGGCACCATGGTGAAGGCCTTGGAGCTGCCGGGGCTGTGGAATGGTTCGATGGCCAACTGGAACACGTCCTTCGTGGAACTCCCCGTGGAAGCGTTCAGCCCGGTGAAAACGGTGAACGATTTGCTCCGACCGAGCCACCAGGAACAATAATCCGCCGTTCCTCTAGGTAACGCTAAAGTTACGTCCCGCCCGAAACCCCCATCCCCGCGGACTTACTTTCCTCCAGCGGAAAGGGTCCGCTCCCGCCCTGCGGTAGCGCGTTTCCGTCCAGTGGTAACGCGTTCTCGCGCAGCGGCAGCGTGTAGGGCGTGATGGAATTGTTGTAGATGGCCCAAGTGCGGAAGCGTTCGGCGGAATCCTTGTCGCTGTCGAACCGCCAATTGGGTTCGCCCGCGTATTGCTTATCCTCGTTGAACCACACGAAAACGCGCAGGGCCGGATCCGCGTTGAAGTGCCCGAAGAAATCCTGGATCCACGCCGCCTTGCCCGCGCCCTCGGCGCATCCGATTTCCGTGATCCACAGCGGCTTCCCGCGGAAATGGGCTTTCAAGCCGTCCAACGAGGCCTGGAAGACCTCGGTGTAGGAACTCCAATGATGGTTCCGCGAATGATTGTCCCCGAAGTTATATCCGTCCACGCCCACGATGTCGACGTAGCGGTCTCCCGGGTAATACGGCACGATGTCCTTGGCGATGGTCCGGTTGCCCCAGATCACGTTGGCGCTGAACACCCAATGCACATTGCCGGCTTTTTCCTCGCGGAAAATCCTCCAGGCATGGCGCCAGGCCTTGGCGAACTTCACCGGTTGCTCGCCCCAATCCATCCAATCTCCGTTCATCTCATAACCGAAGCGGTAGTAAATAGGCTGATGGCACGCTTTGGCCTCGCGCGCGAAGCGGCGGAAATAGCCGTCCCAGCGTCCCGCCAGGATGGAGTCGAGGACGTGGAAATCGCCCTTGGCCGTATAACTGCACAACTCCTGTGACAGGATGGTACGGATATTCCGCAACGCGTTGTAATGGACGATTTCCTTGGGAAAGCCCATGTCCTTGTCGACGAAAAACATGGCGTAGGTGGGGCTGATGCCCAGCGAATTGATTTCCCCCTGCAATCCGGCGTCGTAAGTCGAATCCTTGTTCCACTGGTAGATTCCGAAGGTTTTGCTTTCCGTGGCCGGCGGATCGGCATCGGGTGACAAGGCTTGTGAGAGGATCGGTAGGGGTTTAAGCGACACGGTCCGGGTTCCCTCGCAAGCGCACAACCACATCCCGGCAAAAATGGCGCAGATAGGCAAGACCGGGAAAGGGATCGATCGCCGGGACAGCGTTTTGAAGAAGCCGGGAATGCGCATCCCTTTGATTATAAGCCGGGGCGGAGGCATTTTCCAGTTCGACAACCGGACCTCGAAATCCTTCCAAAACCGCCACGCGCCCACCCTCCAATTCCCCAAACGGACTGTTTTCATGTTTGGAAAATACCAAGGAAGGTCGGCCGGAAACCCTACAACCGCCGCAGAGTGTAGGCGGGGTTCAACCTTTTGCGCAAAAGCTCAATGCAAGGGATCGGACGGGTCGATGCGCATTTCTTCGGCATGGAGGAAATACCGTTCCGAATCCGATCGGGCCGTGTCCCGCGCTGCCGAGTCCCGCGCTGCGGTGGCCTGCGGTTTTCCCCCCGCATTTCCGACAGTCGGGGACCTATGACCGGCGTCCCGATTTCCCGGCGCGCCGGGCGCGGAAAGCCTGGCGGCGGCGGCGTAGGCCTGCCAGGTCGGCTGACGCGGACCTTGCGGATCCAACGCGCCGTTCAAGACAAAAGCCAGGCGAATTCCGGCGAGGCGCAATTGTTCCAAAACCGTGAGGGTGGCGGCCTGGACGTAATCCTTGTCCAGCGAGATTTTAATGCCTTTGCGCATCGGCTTTCCGTGCAGCAGGTAACAGGCGCTCGCCTTGGCATGCGTTTCGTCGACCCAGCCGCGTACCGTACCTTGCGCGTTACGTAGGAGGAAGGCGGGGTTCCTGGCGAGATCGGTTTCCAGCATGGTCCGCAGCGCGTCCTCGGGCAAATGCAGCCGTTCGATGAGCAGGAAGTCCCAGACCTGGTGCAGGGAATGGGTGCGGCGGTTCACCTTGACCTTGAACAGGTTGCCGCCCTTGTCGTGATCCTCGCCCACGTGGAGGGGTTGGTGCAAGTCCCCGACCAGATGCACCACCCATTTCAGCGCTTCTTGCCGCGCGTAACGATCCGCGTTGGCGTCCGCGAGCACGGCGATTTCCCGCTCCAAGGCGGTGACGACATTGGGGGTATCCGCGGAGGCGCTGTAGCCCTTCTCCTCCAACTCGATGTTGACGTAGTGCCAGGGGCGGGTTTCCGGCCGCAAGGTGCGGATGTCGTCGGCCCAGGTGGAAATTTGCGCCAGCGATCCCACCGTAACATTCCCGTTACCCTGCGCGTCCCCCTGCAGCAATGCCTGGACGGCGGAACGGGCCTTGGGAGTCATCCCGTCCTCGGCCAGCATGGCAATCAGGCGATGGCCGGCCTCACCGAAGGCGAAAGGCAAACCGACGCATGCGAGCAGCGCGAGGACCAACAACCTAACCGGGTGTTGAAAAAATCCCCGCGGGCGACGGCCGGCTGCGCGTATGATTTTCGTTGCGGGAAATGTCGGGATCGGAAAATCGCTCAAAATCGCTTCGCCTTCATGAAAAGAATACCACGCTGAATGTATTTGATTCCCCACCCAAATTCACACACCATTGGATGACTCTGCCACCGTGACCAGAAAATCGGAGGAGCCAGGGAGGCGGAGTCTCTTTCCGCCCCCCTGGCCTGGTAGAATGGGCCGTTATTACCCGCGCAACGGACACCACTCGAGGGACTTTTAAGATAAGATTTTTGGACTTGGTTGCAAGCGCACTTTTTGGTGCGCTCGATTAGATTAGGGTAAATTTCCGGATAACTCCCAGGGTACGGGGCGGGAAAATTCTCGGACGGGATGATGGTGGCGAAAAAAACGTAAATTCTTGGGTTTAAATCCTTTCCAGAAAGAGTTCCGTGGACGATAAGCAACGCGTTGGAATTGAAGCGGCCCGGCATGTTGAGAACGGCATGATCGTGGGCTTGGGCACCGGATCGACGGCGGCACATTTTTTGCACGCCCTAACCGCGCGCATGCAATCCGAAAAACTCGCCTTCCGCGGGGTCTCCAGTTCCCTGGCCTGCACGCTGTTGGCGCGCGAGATGGGAATTCCCCTTTTGGGAGTGGGCGAAATTTCCCGGGTGGATCTTTATGTGGACGGCGCCGATGAAGTGGCTCCGGACAAGGGATTGATCAAGGGCCGCGGGGCCGCCATGGTCGGGGAAAAATTATTGGCCGAGGCTTGCGATAAATTCCTGGTCATCGCCGACGGAAGCAAATGCGTGGACACTTTGGGGAAGAAGTTTCCCGTGCCCGTGGAAGTCATGCCCGGGGCGGTCTTCATCATCGAACGCCGGATTCTGGATTTGGGAGGGAAGCCCACCTTGCGGACCGGCGCGGGGAAGGACGGCCCCGTGGTGACGGACAACGGAAACTTGATCCTGGACGCGGCTTTTCCAGCCGGATCCGATTGGAGCGCGCTGGATCAGGCCCTGAACGCCTTGCCGGGCGTGGTTGGGCACGGCTTGTTTTTGAAATACGCGCATAAATCCACCGTCCTTATCGGCGCCAACGGGACCCTCCGGACTTTTTAGAAATCGGGCTGAATGCTGAATCAACTCCTCAAAAATTTCCTGAAGGGCCTCCTGGTCCTGGTGCCCACGGCGGCGACGGCCTGGCTGATTATCGCCGTGTTCCACCGCATCGACGGCATCCTAGGCATGCGCATTCCCGGCGTGGGATTCTTGATCACCATCGTGTTCATTATTCTGGTGGGCGCGCTGGCGTCGAATATTTTTTTCACCCGGGTATTCGGATTTTTCGAAAAAGGCCTGACGCGCCTGCCGGTCGTGAAGCTGCTTTACTTTTCGATCAAGGATTTAATCGGCGCCTTCGTGGGCGAGAAGAAGATGTTCAACCGGCCCGTCATGGTCGCCATGGGGCATATCCCGCTGTGGACGGAAACGGCGCCCGCGCCTCCCGGTTCGGACATCAAGCTCCTGGGCTTCGTGACTTCGGAAGCGTTGGATTTCCTTCCCGACTCCGCCGATCGCGTCGCCGTGTATATGCCGCAGTCCTATAACATGGGCGGGTATCTCATGCTCGTCCCACGCGACCGCATCACGCCCTTGCATAACGTGGACAGCGCGAAAATGCTGGCCTTCATCGTTTCCGGCGGCGTGGCCCGGGGCAATACCTGAGCCCGCTCGAGGCGCATTCGCGAGTTTCCGCGTCGACGTCCGCATCGGCGGCGGCGGCGGCTTGCAAATCCTGGATTTTCATCCTGTCCGTCTCGCTTGCCTGGTTGGGTTGCCGCCATGACGATCAGGGCGGGCAGTCACGGAGCACCCCGTCTGAAAGGCAGCCGGACGCGGTCATCCGGACGGTTCCGGGGCAAAACGGATCAGAAAAGAATTCCCCCGCCCCTTCCGGAACCGCGAACGGGACTGCGCTGCCCGCCACCCGCGATCTCGCTTTCGACACCTTGCCGTCCGCGCCTCCCCGCAAACTGCCGCCCGGCCTTAAGGAGTTCCAAAATATTTTCGCCGACGTGGCCGAGAAGGCCATCCCCGCGGTCGTCAGCATTTACAGCGAACGGAGCGTCGCCGGCCCGGGCGAACCCGCCGACGGTCTCCAAGGTTTCGGGAACGACGGATCCCCGGACAACGCGCCCTTCCAATATTTTTTCGGATCGCCGAACGGCAAAAAATCCGCGCCGCTTAAACCGCGCAAGGAAACCGGTTTGGGCTCGGGCGTCATCATCAGCCCCGACGGCTATATCCTGACCAACAACCATGTCATCGAAGGCGCCGACCTGATCAAGGTGCAACTACTCGACGAAACGCAATATCCCGGCATCGTGGTGGGAACCGACAAGCCGTCGGACATGGCCGTCATCCGCATCCATGCCCAAGGCGGAAAGTTGCCGACCCTGCCGCTGGGGGATTCGGATAAGCTGCGCATCGGCGAGTGGGTCATGGCCGTGGGCAATCCCTACGGCCTATCCCATACCGTCACAACCGGCATCATTTCGGCGAAGGGACGCAAGAACACGGGCATCAACAGCTATGAGAACTTCCTGCAAACGGACGCGGCCATCAATCCCGGCAATTCGGGCGGAGCGCTCATGAACCTTTCCGGCGAGCTGATCGGAGTGAACACCGCCATTTTCTCCCGCAGCGGCGGCTACCAGGGCATCGGCTTCGCCATCCCCATCAACATGGCCAAGAAAATCGCGCGCGATTTGATCCGCGACGGCGAGGTCACGCGCGGCTGGCTCGGGGTATCCATCCAACCCCTGGATCCGGAATCGGCCGAAGCCCTGAAGCTGGGCGACAAGGGGGGCATGGGCGGAAAGAGCGGAAAGCCCGGAGACGGCCACGGTAACAGCGGAGTTACGGTGCGCGGAGCGTTGGTGGGCGGCGTGGTCCCGGGCGGGCCGGCGGCCAAGGCCGGCATCCAGCGCGGCGACGTCATCACCAAGGTGGGCGACGAGGAAATCCAGGACGCCAACGATTTGTTGAACCGTATCGCGCTCCTGGTCCCGAACCAAGTGGCGGAAATCTGGGTGATCCGGGACGGGCTGACCTTGTCTTTCCACACCCATATCGCGCGCCGCGATGAAAAGCGCCTGTCCGGGCTGCAAGGCGAGGAAGAGCCCGCGGCCGAGTCCCTGGGCCTGGAAATCGCCCCGCTGACGCCGGAGTCACGCGCGCGTTACCATGTCGCCGCGAACGACAAAGGCGTGGTCGTGGCCTCGGTCGCCGCCGGAAGCCGCGCCGAAGCCGCCCACTTGCGGGTCGGGGACGTGATCGCCGAAATCAACCGCCTGAAAATCACCCTTCCGGAGGAGTTCCACGCCGCCGTCATCCGCGCCAGCAAAGGCAATAAGGTTTTATTGCTCATCCATCGCGCCGATCACACGTTCTTCACTCCGCTGTAAGGAGAAACACGCCCCCACCCGGTGGGGCCCGATCCGAACTTTTCGGACCCGAACTTTTCGGACCGGCACTTGTGGCCGCACCGGCGCCATCCGCCCGGCAGAAATTTCCCAAGCATCGCTAACCGTAATTGAAGCTAATTCAGTTAATATGAAAAATTCCTCAATCTCCCCGGAGACAAATCCTGGCATCGCCTTTGCTTTTGCATCGCCAGGTTAGGGCTGGGATGGCCCTCGATCGCAGACTCCCAAGGAGGGACGCATGACGCGCATCAACCATAATATCACCGCCATGGTGACCACCAGTTCGCTGGATAGGAACAACACCAACCTTACCAAGTCCCTGGAACGCCTCTCCACCGGATTACGCATCAACCGCGCCTCGGACGACGTGGCCGGACTTTCCGTATCGGAAAAGATCCGCACGCAAGTGCGCGGTACCGCCGCCGCCGCGCGTAACGCCGAGGACGGGACGGCGCTGCTGAACATCGCGGAAGGCGCCTGCAACGAGGTTTCCACCATCCTGCAACGCATGCGCGAACTGGCCATTCAGGCCGACAACGATACGTTTTCCACCACGGAGCGCGGCTACGTGGACCAGGAATTCCAATCCCTGATGCAGGAAATCCAACGCATCGCCCTGAGCACTCAATACAACGGCATGACCCTGTTGGACGGCGCATCGACTTCCTTCGGGTCCCTGGGAGGCGCCAATTCCGTGCTGCATATCGGCGCGAACTTCAACGGCGGCGACATCCTGGGCACCATCGACACCTTGCCCGTGCACATCCAGCCCATCACCTTGGGCGCCCTGGGCATGCAGCAAACGCTGACCTCCCTGACCACGCGAAGCGGCGCGTTCTCGGCCATCGGCATCGTGGACGACGCCATCCGATCCGTGAGCACGGTGCGTTCCAGCCTGGGCGCCGTAATCAACCGGCTCGACCACGCGGTGGCCAACCTGCATATCCAGGAAACCAATATGACGTCGGCGGAATCCGCCATCCGGGACGTGGATTTCGCCAAGGAAATGACCGAATTCACGCGCAATCAAATCCTGGTGCAAAGCGCCACCTCCATGCTCGCGCAGGCCAATCAGGCCCCGCAGGGCGTGCTGCAATTGTTGAAGGGCTGAAAATTCTTGATGGGGATTCGGCGCGGTTGCGCGGAATTCCGAAACGGCGTCCGGATGGGGCGGGATTGGGGTTGCCTTGGAATGGTCGAAGGAATGATAATGAACGTTACGGAAGGAACCCGCATCGGAATGAAAGCAAATCCCCAAGTCACGGCCAGCGGCGTGGAATGGACGGAAGACCAGGTGATCCATTTCCCCAACGGATTGCCCGGGTTCGAAAACGCCCGCAAGTTCATCATCATGTCCGTGCCGGAACACCAGCCCTTCCATTGGATGGAATGCGTCGACGGCAACGACATCCGGTTCGCCATCATCAACCCGCTTTCCTTCCGGCCGGATTACGAGCCCAAGGTCAAGAAAGATGAATTGGTCGCCCTCAACATCCAGGACCGAAAGGAATTGTTGCTCTACGTCATCGTCACCTTGCGGCAGCCTTTGTTGGAGTCCACGGCGAACCTCATGGGCCCGTTGTTCATCAATATCCGGGAACGCGTGGGCCGGCAAATCATCATCGAGAACGACGCCTACTCGCTGCGGGAAAGAATCATTCCCTGATGCTGATCCTCACACGCAGAATCGGCGAATCCATCCGCATCAACGACAACATTTGCATCACCATCGTGGATGTGGACGGCAAGAATATTAAAATCGGCATCGACGCCCCCAGGCAAATCTCCATCCATCGCGAGGAAGTTTTTCTGCGCATCAAGGAGGAGAACCAAAAGGCCGCCGGCGGCGCGAAGAATCAGGATTTGGGCTCCTTGTCCGACCTTTTCAAGAAAAAATAATTTTTAAGGAAAATAGTCCGGTCGATATTCCGCCACGGTAACTTGTCGGTTACGTATCGGGAGCGGTAATTTGTCGGTTACGGGTGATGAGCGCGTGGATCGGAAATGGAATCCAGATCCGCCGTGGTGGGGAGAATGGTTCGGGGAATCAGCGGCCGGAGTAGACGATTTTCTTCGTCAACTCGTAAGGCCCCGCGCGCAGCGTCAAATAGAGGAAGCCGGTGGGCACACCCTGGAGGGGCAACACTTCCGTCCGCCGGTTGGACTCCAAGCGGTAGACCAATTGCCCGCGCGCCGAATACAGCGAAATGGACGCGGGCTGATCGAGGTAC
>JADGQO010000102.1 GCA_017881725.1 Fibrobacteria bacterium | reverse complement strand
CTGCCGCAATCCCAATCCCATGCGGCGATGCAGCCTGATGCGCTCCGGATCGAAAGGTAAGCCGCGTGCAATAAATGGTGGGATGCGCCCAGCGCGGCAAGGTCCGCATCCGTCAATCGATCCTCGGCCCTTTTCAAATAAGGTTCACCACCCAGGGAATAAATCTTATCGCCGATGATGGGACAGCCTAGGGCGGCCAAGTGGGCGCGTAATTGATGTTTACGACCGGTGAGCGGGCAGAGAGCCAACAAATACCGGCCATGGAAACTCCCGATCAGTTGGTAAAGCGTTTTTGCCTGTTTGCCGGTGGGAACGACATGCATTTGGCAGCGGATGGCGCTGCCGGGTATTTCGGCTAAGGGCAAATCGATGGCTCCTAAGTCGGTCGGGGGCGGAACGGCGGTAACCGCGACATAGACTTTGTCCCATCGGATGCCAGCGGTAGTCGGCGCAAAGTCATGGGCAGCAACGGATCCACGCGCGAACGCAACCAGGCCGCCGGTTTCCCGGTCCAATCGATTGAGCGGCGACCACGCGTCATCTTCCAGTTTTTCCCGCACGAGGTTCGCCAAGGTCTGGAAAAAGATCTTTCCGGTCTTATGTACGGGCATTCCCGCGGGTTTATGGACCAAGCATAAATCCCCGCTCATCTCCACGATTCTAAAATCGGTGGGAACTTCCGGTTCATGGTAGTCGACGACGTGGAATTTCAACCGCTGGCCTTCGCGCAAGATTTCAGCGCCGCGAGCGGCTACCTCATCTAACTCCAAACGCCCCAGGGCCAGTAGAGACGCCCAATCCGCGTTGGAATGATAGGTGAATCGTTTCGTCACATACTCCAGCAATGTCGCTCCGGACGGATTGCGGACGATGGAAGTAAAGGATGAGTTGATGATCGGCACTGGACCCCAAAAAGAAAGGGGCGGGCTTTTTTGCCCACCCCGAATGTCCGCCTCATGTCGCGCGTGGACTGCGCGTGACCCGCAGGCGGGCCGGCCTATACGCTTATACGGGCTTACTTCGCCGAGGCGAGTTGCGCCACTTCGGATTTGATCTGGTTGGGAGTCTGTTCCGAGTCGAAGGTTTTGTAACGGATGTATTCGCCTTTTTCATTCACGACGATGATTAACGGGATGGATCCGGTCCCGTAATTTTCGCCTATGGTTCGGTCCTCGTCGTACATGACCGGAACGTGCACTTGGTAATCCCGGATGAACGAACGGATGTCGTCCTCGGTGTTGTATTTGATGGCAATGGCGACGGTGGAAAAGCCTTGCGCGGCGATTTCATCGGAAAGTTTTTGGACGAAGGGATAGGCGTGCTGGCAATGGGGGCATTTGGCCGAGAAGTAAAAAATCATCAACTTCCGGTTGGCGAAATGGGAAAACTTCAAGTTCGCGTCGGAAATGGGTTTCGGGTTCAGAGAGAAATCGATGTGCGCGCGTTTTCCCTTTTTATCCAACTCATAAGTCGGCGGGGCTTCGGGCGCGGCGGGACCTTGCACGGGACCTCGTAAGGGCTGGGCATGGGCGGATTTCAAGGCAACGCCTGAGAGCATGAAGAGCGCCAAAATAACCTGGATGTGCCGCATAAAAACTGTCTTCTCCTCGAAAGAGTCGTTGAACAAGTTACCCGGCCGAATTCCGGCCAGGCGAGTATGCCTGAAAATATACGAAAGTCCGGGTCGAATTCTCCACCTCGCGTACCCCTGTCAAAAAAATCCGACGCCATGACGCCGATTGAGCGGATTAGTCGCATTATTGTATTATTGCGATACAGCATTTCCGGGATTTGGCGATTCCTTCAATTCCTGTATATCCCAATGTTTTGAGGCCGAACGGCCTGAAAGGATATGACCTTGGACTTCCGACCCAGCCAAGGGGACCTCGATCCCGAGGTCTACAAGCTCAAGCAGCAAAATGTCCAATTGCAACATCTCCTGAAGTACAAGGACGATGTCGAGATTCCGACGCTTAAACGGCAAATAGGTCATTTCCAGCATGAGTTGCAAACGACCAAGTCGCAACTCCACGAGACGGTCAAGCAGGAGGATTTCCTGGACCGCCAAACGGGCATCATCCATATTGATCGCGATATGCGGGTGGTCAAAATCAACAGTTATGCGCTGGAAATCCTCGGCACCTTGCACACCCAGGCGATCGGCCGTCCCATCAAAGAAGTCGGCATCCACTCGCAAAGCGGCCGCCCCATTTTCGGGGACATCGATTACTATCTGGAACCGGAAGGCAAGGAAAGCGAATGGGAAAAGGAAATTCCCATGCCCAACGGCGAAAAGCGCTATTACCATTTCCGTTCTTCGCTGATCAACGGCACCCGGCTGATCTCCATCTTGGAAGTGACCGATTTGCGGCTTTCGGAAAGCCGCGTGAAAGCCATCATCGGTTCTTCCAAGGACGGCATCGCCCTGGTCGACGAGGGATCTGTCATCCGGTCCACGAACGCCCGCTTCGGGAAATTGTTCGGACTGAACTGGCGTCAATTCGCCGGCATGCAATTCGATATCGCCGCCGAACTTCTGCAATACCATTTCCGCCAGCCGCAGGAATTCATGTCCTTCTTCGCGACCATCCAAAGCGAACCCCAGCATCATGGCGAACAGATTTTCGACATGTTCCTGCCGCAGTCGGCCACCTACCAGATTTATACGCGGCCCATCGTGGACGAGCAAAGCAAATTGATCGGGCGTGTATGGTTCGTCACGGATGTTTCGCAATTCAAGGAAATGGAAAAGACGCTCATCGCCAACGCCCTGGAGCTGGAGGATAAGGTCAAGGCCCGCACCGAGGAACTCTACGTGCAGAACCAGGAGATGATCAGGGTCAGGCAAGAGCTGGACGTGGAGCTCGACATGGCCAAGCAGGTCCAGCAGGGCATGCTTCCCAAGACTTTGCCCAAACTGGAAGGGTATGAAGTGGGCGCGGCCTACGCTCCCACCGGCAAGGTGAGCGGCGATTTTTATGATTTCATCCGTTTGGACGAAGACCGCATTTTCATGCTCATGACCGACGTCAGCGGGCACGGCGTGCCGGCCGCCTTGGTCACGGCCATGGCCAAAATGTCTTTTGATCGTCACGCCCGATCGGGAATGACGGTGACGCAGATCCTGACCAACGTCAACGTGGATTTATGCGCAGCCATCAATACTGACCACTACCTTACGGCCTTCGTCGGGATCCTCGAGCTTTCCACCGGGAAAATGATCTACAGCCGGGTTTGCCATCCCTATCCCGTTATCTACCGCCATCGCACGCGCTCACTGGAACATCTGCAAATGCGCGGAGGCTTTTTCCTGGGCATGTTCGAGGACAACGCCTACGCCGAGGAAACCATGGTGTTGGAGCCGGGCGATCTGCTCTTCGTCTATACCGACGGAATCAACGAAAGTTTCAACAACCGGGACGAGCTGTACGGCCGCAAGCGTCTGGACAACGTCATTATCCGATACGCCGGCGTGGGCGCGGCGGAAACCATCGCGCAGGCGCAGATGGACAAAGAGCGGTTTTCCGAGGGTCGGCAAAGCATGGACGACATTTCCATTTTCGCCATCAAACGCCACGAACGGGCTTAATCCCACGGATTCCTCCGATCTAATTAAGGGGGTTGGCCGCAATCTTGCTGCGTCGACCCAGTTCATCCACTTCGCGACCCCGTGACTTTATATTTTAAGCCATAACATTTCCTGAGGAGATCTCCTTGAAAATCCTAGTGGTGGGCGGGGCCGGTTATATCGGTTCCCATGTTTGTAAAACCTTGTTGCGCCAAGGCGCCCAGGTAACTGTTTTTGACAACCTTTCCACCGGACACAGAAGCAATGTGCTGCCGGGGGCGGAATTCATCCAGGGGGACATTTTAGACGTCGGGTCCCTGGAGAAGGCCTGCGGGTCCGCTCATTTCGACGGCGCCATCCATTTGGCGGCCTTAAAAGCCGCGGGCGAATCCATGACGTCTCCCGAACGGTATTCCGTGCATAACATCACCGGTACCTTGAACCTGCTTAATTCCCTCGTCAAGCACGGCATCGGGCGGCTGGTTTTTTCTTCGACGGCGGCGGTATACGGCGATCCGGAATATTTGCCGATGGATGAAAAGCATCCCACCCGTCCGGCCAACTATTACGGTTACACCAAATTGTCCATCGAGGGTTTTCTCGGTTGGTATGCCCGTTTGAAAGGGTTGCGCTATGCCGCGCTCCGGTATTTCAACGCCGCGGGCTACGACGTGGAAGGTGAATTGAAGGGCTTGGAAATCAATCCGGCCAATCTTGTTCCCGTCATCATGGAGACGGCCATGGGCTGGCGGAACGAGCTGCTCATTTTCGGAGACGATTACGAAACCCGCGATGGCACGTGTATCCGTGATTACATTCACGTTTCCGATTTAGCTTCGGCCCATGCGGCGGCGTTATCCAAACTGATGTCGGGCGGTGAAAGTTTCACCGTCAACCTGGGTACCGGCGAGGGCATCACGGTCATGGAAATGGTGCGAAAGACGGAGGAAATAACCGGCAAGCCGTTGCGGTATAAGATCGTCGGAAGGCGCGAAGGCGATCCGCCCGCAGTGGTGGCTTCGGCCGGTAAGGCCAAGGAAATGCTCGGTTGGGAAGCCTGCCATAGCGACGCAACGACGCTGCTAGGCACCACCTGGAAGGCCTACCTGGCGAATGGTGGCGTGAAAATCAAGACGGAGACGTCCTCCGCAACGCATGTACTCGGGAGGTCACCGTGAGGGATATGCCGACGACCCTGGGGGCCCTGAAACGGAGCGGTTACCGCAGTCGTTCGGTCAAAGAAGAATTGCGTGAAAATCTGTTGGCGCGCATCCGCGGGGGCGGACCACTTCTGCCGGGCATCCTGGGCTACGAGGAAACCGTTCTGAAGCAATTGACGCATGCCCTGCTTTCGCGTCACGACATCCTGTTGCTGGGCTTACGCGGGCAGGGGAAGACGCGCATCCTGCGCAGCCTTTCCGAATTTTTGGACGAAGCCTTGCCCATCGTGGCGGGCAGCGAGATCAACGATGATCCTT
>JADGQO010000101.1 GCA_017881725.1 Fibrobacteria bacterium | reverse complement strand
TTGACGATCTTCCATCCGATCCGGTTCCGACTTTTTTCGGAAGCCGGGGGGTAACACGCAAAGAACCCCTTCTGGAAGCCGCTTCCCAAGCGGTCGAAAATCGATCTCAGCGCACATACGCGAAGCCTTCTACACGCAAGTCGACGACCTTCGCGGTCTCCAAGGACGCGCTTTCGCGCCGCTTCAATGCTTGCAGGAATTCCAATGAATTCAATGACTTATTCAGATTTTCAGTATTCAATTTTTCGCTCGTCGCGGAGTCCTCGGCAACGTTGGAAACCCATGCTGCAAGCGGCTCGACGTCGGCTTCGGAAGCCTTGGGATTCCTCAGCATGGACGAGGCGGCTACGCCGCTTGGGGTTCGCGAGGCGCCAAGCCTCTTGGCATCACCCAAACGGCGACGCTTGGTACCCGAAACACCGAGATTACCCCCCCGCTCGACCGCTTCAGCGCTGGCTCCGCTGACTTCCGAGAGATTCGCAGCGGCTGATAGCGAAACCGCCAGCGCCTTGCGCCATGCTTCGGAGCCCGTCTCCAACGCGACCAAAACCTTGAATCGGCCATCACGTAAAATGATTTCCAAGCCTTCGCCCCTGCGCAGGGCGAGTTGCGAAAAGCTTCCGTACAAAGCCGGAAACTCCGATTTTGCCGCAGCCAGGAAACGGCCGAGGGCCTTGCGTTGCAGTGAATCCAGAACGGCGAAGCCGTCGACGATGGGAAGATCGGACTGCGCCCAATCCATGCCGGAAATTTTCGTCCCGTCGGAGGCCAATCCGTACCAAGCTTTGGCAAAACCCATCGCCACGGGTTCTTTCTCTTGTACGCGTATCTCTATTCGAGACGGGAAGATACGCCTAACGCTGACCGTTCCCACGGCTGGCAATCCGCCCACCGAAGCCTCAATGGATTTCACGCGTATCGCGGGCAGTTTAACACCGAGTTCCAAACCCGCTTTCTCCAAAATGGCCGCTTTGTCCAACAGCTTGTTTCCCACGACATCGACTTGCGTCAAGGACAAGAAAGAGTTTTTCTCAAACGCCTGGTAACCGTACCATCCTCCCGCAGCCAGCCCACCGCCTACCAATCCCGTCAGGAACAGAATGCGCAAGGTAGAGAGCGCCTTCTTCATCTTTCCCGCGCGGCGTAGACGTTGCAAGGCCCGACGGCCTTCCGCTTCTTTCTTGGAGTTAGTTCCCCGTCTGGGGGAAGCGGGCGGCATGGAACGAAATGCTTGCTCCTCGGTTCCATGGGATTTCCTCCGCATGGCCGCGGAGCCCATCCGTTTTCTGGGCATCTTGCCGCTCATGCCAGGGCCTCGAGAATCCGTGGGCATTGGTTTCCGATGTCCCCGGCTCCCAAGGTGACGATGATGTCTCCCGGCTCCACGAACTCCCTCATGACACGGGGTAAATCGGCTGGGTTGTCGACATCATGGACGCATTCGGGGCGCATGATGCCGCTACGCGCCGCATCGCTGATCAATTGGCTAGTCACTCCCGGCATCGCCTTTTCACGGGAGGCGTAAATAGGCATCACAAAAAGTCGATCGCAGTCTTTAAAAGATTGGGCGAACTCACGGAACAGCTGTTGAGTCCGGCTGTAGAGATGGGGTTGAAAAACCGCCATCACCCGCCCCTGTCCCAGGGAACGGGCGGCCTGTAAAGTCGCAGCGACTTCAGTCGGATGGTGGGCGTAATCGTCATAAACCGCGACACCGCCTTCCACGCCGCGCAGTTCCATCCGCCTTTTGACTCCTTGAAAGCCAGCCAAACCCGATTGTACGTCCGCAAAGGCGATGCCTTCCTCCAACGATAAAGCCGCCGCAGCGAGGGCATTGAAGACATTGTGGTTGCCGGGAATCGAAAGATGAATGCGGCCGAGAATTTTTTCCCTTTGTTCCAATTCAAAGGAGATGCCATCGACCGATGTTTGCAAACCCTGCGCCCGGTAGGTCAACGGTTCCAACGTCCCACCAAGGTTGGGCCGATAAACTCCCGAGCCCATCCCGTAAGTCACGCAGGGGATGAGGATTCTTGGCAGAATGGAACGCACTCCGACATCATCCCCGTTTACAACGGCCAATCCGTAAAAGGGCATGGAGTTCGCAAAATCGACAAAAGCGTCCTCAATGGCCCCCAATGTTCCGTAACAGTCAAGATGATCCGAGTCGACGTTTCCGATAATGGCTGCGGATGGCCGCATGGCCAGGAAGGACCGGTCAAATTCATCCGCCTCGAAAATCAACGCATCACCAGAGCCCGAGACCGCCGCCAGGTTTTCCCCTCGGGTCACGCCTCCCGCTAAAACCGTGGGTGCGCGTCCTGCTTGCATCCAAATCCGAGCCAACATGGTCGTGGTCGTCGTTTTGCCGTGAGTGCCGGCCACGCCTAAGGCATAGCTGCCACGCATGATCTCGCCCATCATTTCCGCCCTGCGAATCAAGGGGATCACGCGCTGCTTAGCCTCCATAACCTCGGGATTCTCCGCATTCACTGCGGAAGAATAAACCACGGTATCCGCTTTGCCGATGTGCTCCGCCGCATGGCCGATGGAAACTCGAATTCCCAATGACCGCAGACGTTCCACAACCTCCCCGTCCTGTTTGTCGGATCCGGAAACCTGAAACCCCCAGGCGACCATGACTTCAGCCAAGGCGCTCATCCCCGCCCCACCGATACCGATGAAATGCAAGGAACGAAATCTCGCGCTCGGCTTCATGCCATGGCCTTTCCCGGACGCGCCCGGCCGGAGGCTCCGCGCGGAGCGACAGCTGGACTGTGTGCGCCGGATCCATTAATGCTTTTACCCTTGGTCTTACCCGCCAACATCTGCCACTTTTGTTGGTTCTCGCGCCACGATGCCGGAAGCGATTCCAGGGAATGCCCAGAAATATTGAGTAAAACTCCCATGGCGAACAATCCGGCGCAAAGCGAAGTGCCGCCGTAGGAAACGAAAGGCAGCGGCTGCCCGGTAGTCGGAAAAAACTTCGCGCACACGCCCACATGCATGATGACGTTAACGGCCAAGGATACGACAATCCCGACCGCGCAAAGGCTGCCGAATCGATCGGGGCAGAAATACGCCACGCGCAACCCGCGCCAGATGACCAGGGCGAATAATGCCAGGCACAAGCTGGTGCCCAACAATCCGAGTTCCTCCCCGAGAATCGAAAAAATCGTGTCCGTGAACGGCATGGGCAAATAACCCAGCTTTTGCGTGCTGGTCCCCAGCCCCGTTCCCAGGAATCCCCCGTTACCCAGGCTAATCAAGGCCTGCAAGCTTTGATAGGAGGAGATGGGATTGCTTTCCGGATGCAGAAAGGCCATGACTCTTTTCATGCGATAGGGACTGCTGACCATCAACGCGCCCAGGGCCGGCACGGCGACAAGCCCAACGGAGATCAGATGCGCGACGCGGCAACCACCGGCGAAAACCATGGCGACGGAAATCGCGAGCACGGTAGCGGCGGTGCTGTAATTCGGTTGCTTCAGGATAAGCAAAAAAGTAAGCAGGGAAATCGCCAGCGATGCTAAAAAGCCTTTCCCGAAATACTGCATGACGTCGGTTTTTTCCGTGAGCAACCGCGCCAGGAAAAAAACCATGGCCACCTTGGCTAATTCCGACGGCTGCAATCCGAAACTCGCGAAGGCTATCCAACGTCGGGCCCCATGCGCGGAAAGGCCCATGGTAATGACCACGCAGAGCAGCAGAATCGCCAGCAGCATCACCGGACGGGCCGCTTTCTCCCAGGTTTTATACGGCACGCTCAATCCGATCAGGAAAGCCGCGAAGCCAATGATGACCTTCTTGATGTGATTGACGAGATAAAAGGAATCGGGCAGCCCGCGCGTTTGCGCGAAGGCGGCGGAGGAACTGTATATAATGACGATGCCGAATCCGACCAGAGCCAAGATGCCGAGTAAAAGAAAAATGTCGATGCGTAGGCTCTTCATGGGAAATACCGGATTGAAAAACGCAAATTGAAAGTTGAAAATTGAAAAATGGGAACCCGAGGACGAAAATGTCCGAACGGCACTAGGTTTTGGTTGGTTTTAAAATTTGACTTTTTCAATTTTCAACTTTCAATTTGCAATCTTGTCTTTGAGCCCTATCGCTTCAAATCTTCTCTTCCGTGCGCAGAGCGCCGGCTTTGGCTTTCTCCTTCAAGAACTCATACACGCGTTCCAGCCGCATTCCCCGCGAGGCTTTCACCAGCAAGACGTCCCCAGGATGCAAATGCTTCATCATTTCCGAACACATCAGATCGAAATCGGAGAAATGATGCGCGCGCTGGCGCGGCAAACCCTTTTCCCGGGCGCCGTTGTTGATATGGCGGCTCAGTTCGCCGAAGGTGAAAACTTCGTCCACGCCCATCTCCACCAAATACTGCCCCAATTCCCGATGCAGACTCGGCCCTTCCGGTCCCAGCTCCAACATGTCCCCGAGGACGGCTACGCGGCGTCCCGCTGCGCGGAATTCGCCGAGGGTAGCCAGAGCTGAACGCGTCGACGAAGGATTCGCGTTGTAGCAATCGTCCAATACGGTAAGGCCGGCCAATTTTTTCACCTGCATCCGGTTCTTGCTGGCAGAGAATCCGGCCAACGCTTCGGAGATCAGATTTTTCGGTATGCGCAATTGAATGCCGGCGGCGATGGCGGCCAGGGCGTTGTAAACGTTGTGACGGCCGGGCACGTGAAGACGGAAGAGGGTGCGTCCGATGCGGAAGGACGCGCAGCCGTCCGGACCGAAGGTGAGGTCGACGGGACGGATTTGGCCGCGATCGATTCCGAAGGTCACGAGCTTGACGCGGGCGGAAGGTTTTACCGTGGCCAACAACGGATCGTCCACGTTCAGAATCAACGTACCCTTCCCTTGGAAACCCGCAGTGATAGCCAGTTTTTCATCGCGGATTTTTTCCTTGGTCCCGAAATGCTCCAGGTGGCTGTAACCGATGTTCGTGACGATGGCGATGCCGGGCCGGGCCGTCTCGGACAGCGGGGCGATTTCACCGGGATGGTTGGTGCCCATTTCGATAACGGCGTATTTGTGCGTCCGTTTCAATTCGAACAAGGTGAGGGGAACGCCCACTTGATTATTGAAATTCCCTTGCGTAGCCAAAGTAGAGCCCACCTTGGCCAACACCTGGGCGACCATGTCCTTGGTCGTGGTTTTGCCGTTCGAACCGGTGATCGCGATTTTCGGAATCCGGAATTTGGCCGCATATTCGCGCGCCAGGCGCAGCAGGGCGGTATTGGTGTCCGCCACGGGCACATAAACGTTTACGGGTTTGCCGTTTTCCTTCAACCACTGTTCATTTACCACGGCTGCATACCCTCCATTGATGAACGCTTCATTCGCAAAGCCATGACCGTCATATCTTTCGCCCTTAAGGGCCCAGAAGACCTGGCCTTTTTTCAACGCACGGGAATCCGTGCACAATCGCACATGCTTGGTTCCTCGGACCTTTCCGACGATTTCCACGCCCAGCAGGGCGGCCAACTGTTTGAGATTAATTTCCATGTCCGCTCCCAGAGCCTCGGCCAACGTTCGTCGATGAGCCCCTGCTGGCCATCCAAGCCTGGATCTCTTCTTGATCGCTGAAATGAAGCTTGGACTTGCCGATGATTTGATAGTCTTCGTGCCCCTTGCCGGCGATCAACAAGCAATCACCGGGCATTAAGGAATCCAGCGCGCCGGCGATGGCGGCGCGCCGATCGGCAACCACCCGGACGCGGCTCGCGTCGGTTATTCCCGCCATGACTTCCTTCAGGATGGTTTCCGGGCGTTCGGAACGGGGATTGTCGCTGGTCAAGACGACCCGATCCGCCGACGCAGCGGCGATTCCGCCCATGATGGGCCTTTTGGTCCTGTCCCGATCCCCGCCGCAGCCGAATACGCAAACCAAAATCCCGGGAGTCAACGGCCTTAAGCTATGCAGAACCCGTTCCAGGGCATCGGGGGTGTGCGCGTAATCAACCACGGCGAAGGCCCCTTTGGGCAGCGCGAAAACCTGGTTGCGGCCGGTTACCGTAACATCGGAGATACCCCGGGCGATTGCGGCGGCGTCCATACCCAAGGAAAATCCCAAGGCCACTGCGGCCAGCAAGTTTTCCAGATTGATGGCGCCGATCATCCTGGACGTGAACCGGTAGCGCTTTCCCAGGTAGGCGACCTCGAATTCGGTCCCGGTCAAAGTCAGCAGCTGGCCTTGCAGGGTAATATCCGCCGCCACGCGGCCTCGCGAAAAAGTCACCTTGCCGACGGACAATTCCCGCGCCAAGCGCATCCCATGCTCGGAATCTAGGTTTAGGATCGCCAAGGCGTCTGGCCGCAAATATTCCGTGAACAAGCGTTTTTTGGCTTGATAATAGGCCTCAAAATCACCATGGTAGTCCATGTGGTCTTGAGTCAAATTCGTGAATATGGCGCGCGAAAATTTCACGCCTTTAACGCGATCCTGGCTGAGCGCATGCGAAGACATTTCCATGGCCAAACCCGTGCATCCTTGATCGCGGCCCCGAGCCAGCATGGCGTAAAAAGCGTCCGGGCCCGGAGTGGTAAGCTCCGAAGGCAAGGCCAAGGTGCTCGCGGGCGCGCCGTTCGAGGCGTCGGCGTTCACGGCGTCGCCGTCGATTTCATAATTGATGGTGCCGAGCGAAACGACTTTCCTACCGCTTGTCCTTAATAGCGACGCGGCTAATTTCGTGATGGTGGATTTTCCGTTCGTGCCGGTCACGGCCACACATTCCATCCCTGCGGCGGGATGCCCGTACCAGGCATTCAACAAATCTCCCACGCGCGATCGCAAGTTTTCGGATGGGATGATTTCCGCCCCCGGGCCCCGTTCCATCGTCCCTTCCAAGGCAGGATGGAAATTTCCCTCATGAAAAACCGCTGCGGCGCCCTTAGCCAACGCATCGCTTACAAAACGGGATCCGTCCTCGTGGCTGCCTTTCAAGGCCAGGAAAAGATTCCCGACTTCGACCTTCCGCGAGTCAATGCATACTCCGGTGATGTCCACGTCGCTATGGATAGGCGCCGTCACGCCGGCGGCGCGCAACAGGGCGGAAAGTTTCATCATCCCATCCATCCCAGCGTCAGGACGCATTTTTGACCTTGTTTAACCGGCGCGCCCACCATGGGTTCCTGCCGGATGATGCGGCCGGAACCGGTATATTCGATCTCCAGGCCCAGGCTTTTCAGCTTGAGAAGGGCCTCACGTAAAGTATTGTTGTTCAAATCAGGCATGACATGCGCGTCCTGGAAACCGATGGCAAGGACCACCGGATGCGAGGCTTCGACCCGGACACCGGGTTTCGGATCCTGGCCCAGGACGATGTCTCCCGATCCTACGGTCCGCACCGACAATCCGGATCCGGAAAGAAACTGCACGGCATCGACGGTACGGTAACCCAAAAGATCCGGTACCACGGATGTGTCCCTGCCCTTGCCGCTTTCCGCCAGAGCCAGACGGGCCAACGGGTAATCCGGATTCGCGAGGATGCGGTCTACGATTTCCCGGAAAATGGGCGCCGCGCTTTGGCCCCCGTATTTCAACGTTGCGGGCTCGTCGATGAGGACCAGGCAGACGAATTCCGGCCTGTCCACGGGCACCATGCCGACGAAGGAAGAGTTGAAGAGGCCGTGGACGTAATGTCCGGTGGCATCCAGTTTTTCCGCCGTTCCGGTTTTCCCGGCCAAAGGGATGCGGTCGGTTTTAATGTCCATGGCCGTTCCGTATTCCACGACCGCGTGGAGCATTGACTTCACAAGCACCGAGGTGCTTTCCGACATGACGCGCCTTACCGTGCGGGTCGGTATTTCCTCCACCGGGCGTCCCCCGGCGTCGACCCAGGCCTTCACGATGCGCGGCTTCATCAGCAATCCCCCATTGGCGATGGCGGAGAAGGCCATGGCGAGTTGCATGGGAGTCGCGGAAATTTCATGTCCGAAGGCTATGGTCTGTTGGGTCCGTCCGCTCCATTCGGATATCGATTTCAATACTCCGCTCTCCTCCGCAGGCAAACCCACTCCGGATTTCATGCCGAAGCCGAACGATCGGATGTATTTGTAAAAGGTTTCCGAATGCATTCGGGTAGAGGCTTTGGCGAAACAGATGTTGCTGGAAAACGCCATGGCATCGCGAAAACTGATGCGACCCAAAGGATGCGAATCCTTGATTACCTCGCTGCCGATTTTATAGGATCCGCCTTCACCGTCCAAGGTGTCGGTCAGTTTGATAAGCTTTTCTTCCAACAGGGCGGAAGCGGTGAAACTTTTGAAGGTGGATCCCGGTTCATAAACTTTGCAAACCGCCTGGTTTTTCCACGCGTCCACGTTTCCCGTTTCACGGGTATTGGGATTGTAAAAAGGATAATTGGCCATGGCGAGGATGTCGCCGGAAAACGGCTCGACGACCAGCGCAACGCCCTGTTTGGCCCCGGCTTTCTGCACGCCGCGCTCCAAAGCCCGCTCGACCACTTCCTGGAGCTTGCCGTCCAGGGTCAGGACGACATTGAGTCCGTTGACCGCTTCCTTCTGTTGGTCGCCGATACCGGGATAGTACCGGTTTTTCACGTCGTGACGGAAGTATTTCCATCCGTCCGTGCCGCGCAATTCCTTATCGAGAAAATATTCGAGGCCCAATTGCCCGTATCCATCCTTGCCCACCGTGCCCAACACCTGGCCGGCCAGCGTACCTTGCGGACAAACGCGGGTGATGCGACGCGCGCGGATTCCGTTTCCGCTGCCGACACCGTCATCTCCCGGCTCCAATTCGACGTCGGCGTTAACGACCAGTTTTTGATAATCCTTGTCCAGAATTTCCCCGCGCTTGGGAGCAAGTACGTTGCGATGCACGCTTTGCGAGTAGGCCAAGGCTCGGTAATATCCGGATTGTATGACCTGGACATAGGCTACGCGCGCGATCATCCCCAGCCATGCGAGGATGAACAGGACGCCCAGGGTTATAATCCTTTGGTTAGCCATGCGATTTTACCGGTTTCCAAAGCGTTTTGGTCTGGAGCTACCTGCGGTGCGCTTGCCAGTCTTCGAGCCTCCCTGGAATTGCCGTCGGGATAGACCAGGACGGGCGCGTTCCCGTATTCCAAGCCGAATCTGGCCTTCGCGACCGACTCGATGCGCGAAAGTTTTTTCAATCCACCGACTTCCACTTCCAAAAGGGCGATGTCATTGCGCAGTTGCGTTTTTTGCCGGGCCAACTTGGCCCCGTTGATCGAAAAGCGCACAAAGGAATTCTGCTTGTAGACATGCGCGACCAACAGGCTCGCGCCGCACATTACCAAGCCGAACAAGCCGACCACGCCGCGAAGCTTCAATCCCTTCATACGCGCTCCATCACGCGCAATTTGGCGCTGCGGGCGCGCGGATTGCGGCCGGT
Source organism: Fibrobacteria bacterium (assembly GCA_017881725.1). GTDB lineage: Bacteria > Fibrobacterota > Fibrobacteria > UBA11236 > UBA11236 > Chersky-265. Next base: position 58,825 of record JADGQO010000101.1, on the reverse strand, counting down.
TTCGGCATCGGTCGGCAATCCCGGCTTGCGTAAAATCTTGATGAGTTTGCGGTGGTTACGCCCGCAATTGCACACGGGTTGGCGCTCCGGGCAGACGCATTCCTTCTCGAATTCGGCGAAGGTTTCCTTGACTTTGCGATCCTCGACGGAATGGTAGGAAAGCACGCAGATCCGCCCGCCTTTGCGCAGAGCGGCCACGGCGGCCTTTAATCCCGATTCCACCTGGCCCATTTCATCATTCACTTCCATGCGAATGGCCTGGAATACCCGCGCGAGCAACTGGTTGCGATTGTCCCCGCGCACTCCGGGAAGTTTCTCCACGGCCTTGCGCAACAGGTCGCTGTTCATTTCCGCGCCGGATTCCACTGCTTGCAGAATCAACCGTGCCAGGCGACGCGCTTCGATAATATCGGCGTTGCGGCGGAACACGCTGGAAAGCTCCCACTCATCCCAGGAACCCAACAGGTCCGCAGCCGTGGCGCCTTGCGAACCCATGCGCATGTCCAAGGCTGTGCCGGGCTGAAAGGAAAATCCCCGTTCGCGCGCGTCCAGTTGCCGCGAACTGACCCCCAAATCGAAAAGCGCTCCGGCCGCGGAATCAACCGGAACGAATTCGCCCAAACGGGAAAACTCGGCTTGCTCGACGCGTACGCGTTTGTCATCTGCGAAAGTCGCCCGGTTTCTTTGCACCGCTTCGCTATCCCTATCTAAGCCAATCAGGGCACCGTGTTCTCCGAGCATGGACACGATTCGCGCCGCATGCCCGCCCCCGCCCATGGTCGCATCGACGTAAGTTCCCGCCGGATCGATCATCAGGTATTCCGCGATTTCATCCGCCATGACCGCGAGATGATATCCGTGTCCGGTTGCCGCCGGTTTCCGTGGCTCCGTCATCAGAACCAATTCTCGACTTGTTTTTCTTCTTCGGCCGTGACCACTTCGATCTGCTCCGCGTATTTAGACGGCGCCCAAAGCCGCGCGCGTTTTCCGTCACCGACGAAAGTCACCTCACCCGTGATTCCGGCATAACCCATTTGCTCCGTGGTGAGCGTGATTCGGTTTTGCGCGTCGAGGATGGACAGCTTGGCCATGGACGTGATGCGGGTGCGGAACTTCGAGACCTCTGGGCCGCGACCCAGGCTTTCCAGATACTGGATGTAGGCGTTCCACTCGTATACCGGATATAAAGCCAGCGTCTTGCCCTCGGCGATGGTAACGACCACCTGTCCATTGGCATCGTCCCGCAGGATCTTGCGGAAGTCCTTGGGAAAGTTGGTGCGTCCCGTCGCATCCACAGCGACAGTTGCCTTTCCGATGAAGGACTCAAGTTTGATGGATTTGGGTGACTCAGCCATTGTTAACCAATTTTACCCAAAATCTACCATCTTTACCCGTGAAATTGCAATTATTGTTAAGGAATATTTTCCCGTTGCGAGGTTACCACACAGGTTACCCCAGGAAAAAAATTCGTCCGTATAGTAGAGAAATTGCTGAAGTGGATTTTTGATTGTCGAGACAATCACTTTTAAATCATGGACTTAAGCTGTAGAGCGCCATCGTCTTAAACGAGGCCACCCGGTACAGGCTCTGAAAGGGGCGGGGGGATCTAATGCCCAGTTGGGCAGGTTAGTCCAAGTTCCACTTTTTTCGGAGGAACCACGATAACGAAAGCAGACCGACCACGATTAGAAAAAGCGGCAAGGTATCGTAAAGGCGCGTGGTCAGGATCTTTTCCGACCGGATTTCCGCCGCCTCACGGCTAGGTAACAGGGACGTTACCCAGGCGGAATCCAATATTCGCTGCGGTGGTATTTCCAGCAGGCGGCCGCCGGAACGAATCGCCGCCGCCGCCAGCCCTTCCCGATCGTATCCGATTCGCCGCAATTCCAAGGCTTCGCGCGGAGCCGACTCCAGGGAATCCTCCCATAATATTTTTCCTCTCAGGGAAAGTTCCAGGCGATAGCGGCCGATCGGCAACGCCAACTTCGCGGCGTCGACTTCCCCGCCCCGGCCCGGCGTACCCGGCGCTGAGGTAACTTGTAAGTTACCATGGACATCCTCGCCCCATTTCCATTGGCTCCTCCCATCTCCGGCCTTCGCTGTGAAAAGGAATTCACCCGGTTCATGCCGAAGGGAGTCCGGCAAACGGACCAGCACATGAAAGGGAACATCCGCGTAAGCGAGCTTGGGAAACAACGCGCGCAATTCGTCCTCGGCTGCGGCCGCCAAGCCCGGAATGGCTTGGATGTAGGCCACTTGGCGGTTATGCAATTGGAAATCGGACTGCGGATCGAACCAGGTGGGCCATAACGGCGGCAGGAGGAAATACAGCGCGGATTTTCCGGACGGCAATGCCAGGCGACCCACCAATACGCCCGCGACTCCCGCGTGCGAGAGTTGTACCAGGGGTTTCACGCCTGATGTCGGCGCGGACAACGCCTCCGGATAAATGGATTTTAGCCGCGTCAGGGCATCCGGAAAATCCCGCGCGGCGTTTGGCTCTACTGCAATCTCCGCCTCCGGGTCGAATTCCTTGAATCCCGCAGGCAAACCGACTGCACTGGTCGGCCCCCGTTCGGCATGCCCACGAAAAGACGAAAGCAAGCTCGCGCCACCGCCTCCGCGGGCATAAACCACCACCCGCGCCGCAGTGTTCACGAGCGCCGCCACTAAACGAGGATTCGCCAACTCGCTTTGCGCCAACCAAACTTGATCCTCACCGGTAGGCGGTTTTTCCGCCGACGGCGCCAACAGGCCAAGCGATTTCTCTTCGAAAAATTCAACATGGATCTTACCGATACCCCTTACCATGTCCAGCATGGCGCGTTCTTCCAGGCTATGCAAAGGTCCGAAAAAGAACAGTGTTTTTTCAGCGGCGTCTCCCGACCAAATTATCGAGACGGTATCATTGTATGGATCGAAATCTGACTCCGGCCGTGACGGTTCCAATACCGCGAATATTTTCTGGGCGCCGGGACGGATGGCGCGCGATGGGATCCAGGGAAACACGGAGGTTACTCTGCCGAATCCGGGAGGCAGATTCCGCGAGAGGCCCACTTTGCCGTCGACGATCAGTTTGAACAACGGGGCCGTAGGCCGGGTTCCCAAGCCGTCCCAGGTGACCGAAACGGAATACGCCTTCGGAACGGTTCCAGGCGTCGCGGAACCCTTGGACGCCGCATCGGGCGTCGGTTCTACGACGACTCGATCGATCTGCACTTCCTCGAGGGAGTCGGACGACACGATAATCGGGTACAACGGAACCTTCCAATCGCGCGAGGTCATACCGGAATCGATCGTTCCTCTCCCGTCCGACATCAGCAAAATGCCTTGCAGATTCGGCAATTCCGCCGTATCGGCGAAATCGGCCGCCGCCACCAGGCTGGTCAATGCGCCGGAAACCGGACGCGTCCCTATCGCGCCATCCAACCCATCGATTCTGACGGCGCTATCGAATTCGGCGAAACGAAATTCGAAACCCTTGGGCCGCCAATATTTGACTAGTGCAGATTGAATTTCAGAAACGCGGGAACCTTGCCGTAGATATCCGCCGTTCGCGAAACTGCCGCTGACGTCGCGCAAAACCAAAAAGATGGGCTTATGAAATTCTTCCCTACGCCGCCGCAGTTCCGGAGCCGCCAAGGATAGCGCCAGGAGGCTCAGAGCTAAGGCTTGCAAGACGAACAACACCCGCGACTGTAAACCGCCGTGGGTCCGCGACGGATCTTTGCGTAAGTATTGCCTCCATAACAGGTACAACCCTATCGGAAACAACAGGAGGATTTCCGGGTGGCCGGTCAAATGCAGGGAGTACACGGAGTATTCGCGCGGTTAGCAGGGTGCTGAAAAGATCCCCGGTTGGAAGAGACGGCCGAAACCCGCGCGGACTTTTGCAACACCCGGTTAGGCGTCAATCCTGCCTCATCCGCAAAAGAGTGTGCCGATGGACAGGCAGGGTCTTCGGGTAATCCAAATTGAAATGGAGACCGCAGGACTCTTTCCGTCTTTGCGCGCTTTTGATGATCAATTCCGCGCAAAGGGTGAGATTGCGCAGTTCGACCAATTCCGGGACCATGGAAAAGGACCAGTAATCCTTTTGGATTTGCCGGCTGATGACCCGAATGAATTCCGCCGCGCGGGCCAACCTGAAATCGCTGCGGACGATGCCGACATAATGCCACATGGTGGAGCGTATGGTCTCGAAGGAATGTGCGTAAATGATGGTTTCCGGAGCGGGTTTCAGCGCGAAGCTGTTCCAATTCCGGAACCGGTTGCGGCGCGGTCGGGGCCGCGGATGCGCCAGGATGTTTTCCAAGGCTCGATCGGCGAATACCACACCTTCCAATAAGGAGTTGCTGGCCAATCGGTTCGCTCCATGCACGCCCGTGCAGGATGTTTCCCCGACGGCGTATAATCCGGCCAGTCCCGATTCCGAAAACGCGTTCACCTTCACACCGCCGCACATGAAATGCGCCGCCGGCACCACGGGTATCCATTGCTTGGAAATATCCATGCCCATCCCTTGGCAATGCCGGAAAATATTGGGGAAGTGCTTGAGTAGTTCCTTTTTGCCCAAGGCCGTCGCGTCCAGGAACACGCAAGGCTGTCCATGGCGTTTCATTTCCGCATCGATGGCGCGGGCGACGATATCGCGCGGCGCGAGAGATTTCAATGGATGTACCCGGTCCATGAAGGGGTGGCCGGCATGGTTCCGCAACACTCCGCCGTGGCCGCGCAAGGCCTCGGAGATCAAATAAGTGGGATGACCCGGATTGTAAAGTGCCGTCGGGTGGAATTGCATGAACTCCATGTCTTCAACGGCCGCGCCCGCGCGAAAGGCCATGGCGATTCCGTCGCCGGTGGAGACCGAATCATTGGTGGTGTGAGCGTAAACTTGCCCCACTCCCCCGGTGCAAAGGATGGTCTGCGCCCCTAGGAACAATCCGATGCGGTTGCCCTTCACGTCCAGCGCGTATAAACCATAGCAAGCCCGCGGCCCCGATTCTTTTTCGTCCTCCCGCAAATGCTTGCCGGTGACCAAATCGATACCCATGTAATTTTCCAGGATGGTGATATTCCGTTCCCGGCGGGCAGCGTCCTGGAGCGCCCGTTGGATTTCATGGCCGGTCAAATCGTCGGCATGAACGATACGTGAACTGGAATGACCGCCTTCGCGCGCCAGGTGGAAGCGGCTTTGCCCGCGGGAGTTGCCCTTAGGGCCGGATTTACCGGAAGCCAAAGTGAATCGCACTCCCCAGTCGACCAAGTCCCGGATGGCTTTCGGGCCTTGATTGACCAAGATGCGCACGCGGTCCTCGCGGCATAAACCCGCCCCGGCAGTCAAGGTATCCCGCGCATGTTTTTCCACCGAGTCGGCCGGATCCATGACGGACGCGATCCCGCCCTGGGCCAGGTTGGTCGAGCCGGACCAACTGAGTTTTTTGGTGAGAACCAAAACCTTGCCGTGGGCCGACGCCTTAAGCGCGAACGACAACCCGGCGATACCGGAGCCGACAACGATGAAATCATATACAGTTGTCGGTTGCATGCCTACCTGCGTAAAGGACCGGAATATAGGAAAATCAACCCCCTGGATCGCTCCTGGTTTCCACTCCTCCGGTCGAAGAACGGCTTTTAAGCCCCCAACAATTGCCTAAAACTTGCACGCCACCTCGTCGGGAGGTAACTTTACAACCTCGCGGAAAATGCTTGCGAAGCACGCAAGCCGGACGTGGTTTACGTCCCGCAACCGCCCAACGATCGGAGAGACCGGTTTATGACTTTGGAATGGATGAAAAAGCAGGCCCCGTGGGTTATCGGAACCTTCGGCATCATGATTCTTGTGGGATTGGTGATGATGGATCGCGCCGGCAGCTATCGGTCCGACCGCCACCATAATATCGTCGGATCCGTAAATGGGGAAGAAATTCCCACGGAACGCTTTCAAGCCGAATTAAAAAACTACCTCCGCGGGCAGGAAGCGCAAAACGGCAAGGCGCCGGAAGGATTGCAATTGGCGCAGATCCGGGAAGGAATGTTCAATTACAAAGTCCAATCCATGCTGATGCAAAAAGTATTCACGGAAAACCAACTCTATGCCTCGCCCGAAGAGATGATGGACTTCGTGAAAAAACATCCCCAGGACGTTGCCCAGAACATATTGCGGTATAAAGGTTATGAAGAACTTCCCCAGTTCCTGGCGGATTCGTCCATCGACCCCGCCCGCTACGAAAATTGGCTGGCGCAAGACAGCATTTACAACCGGATATCGATGCGCGAATTGGAGGAGAATCTCCGCTCCTCGGTGATTCCTCAAATGCAATTGCAAGCGATCATGAAAACACAAATCCATCGCACCGCCTTGGAAGAAGGCTTCACCATTGCCATGCGCGAAAACAAGGCGAAGCTCAAGTTTTATCGTGTAGCCCTGGACTCCTTCCGCGTCTCGCCCGAAAAATTCAAAGAGACGGAATTAAAAGCCTATTATGAAGCCCACCCGGACAGCTTTTATTTCAAGGAAGACGCGGCCCGTCTCGGCTATTTGCGCATTCCATTGAAACCGTCCAAAACCGACAGCAACCTGATGCGCGATTTCGCCAAAGAATTAAAAGAACGCATCGCCAACGGTGAAAAGTTCGCGGACCTGGCCAAGGATTATTCCAACGACCCGTCCACGGCCGACAAGGGAGGCAAACTGGACGGCCTGCGGAGCCGCTCGGATTTGGATCCGGCCATCGCCAATGTCGCGTTTTCCTTGAAACCCGGCGAGGTGTCTAATCCCGTATTGAGCAGCCTCGGCTACCATGTTATTCTCGTCACGGAACACAAAAAAGTCGATACGACCGACAAAATCGAGGTCAGCCATATCATGCTTAAAATCAGCTCCGGAACCGAAACGATTGACAGTCTGATGGAAGTGGCCGAAAAGGTTCGCGCGGCCGCCCAGAAGGACGGGCTGGAAAAGGTCGCCAAAGACTTCGGCCAGAAATACGATAAGTCGCCTATTTTTGAAAAAAACAATTTCTCGCCCCTACCTTCCGGATACGTGCAAGGCGCAAACTCTTTCGCTTTCAGCAGCTTTGAAGCCAAGGAAAAAATCTCCGAGGCGCTGCAATCGGAAGACGGGATTTACCTGTTTGAACGCGACGGGACTTTTGAAAAAGGCCGTTCCTTCGACCGCGCCAAGCTCCACATCGCGGATATTTTAGCCAAGGAAGAAAAAGTAGCCGAGGCGAAAAAGGAATTAGAATCCCAACGCGCATCGATTTTAGCCGCTGCCGACAACGCTTTGCCGGCCCGTGTTGGCAAAGCCGTATTGGACAGTACCGCATCCGGCCCCATTTCCGCGGACAATTGGCTGCCAGGCTACGGATACTCGAGCCCGGCATTGTTTAAAACACTGACCCAAACGCCCGGGCAATGGGGTAATGTACTGACAACGGAAGTAGGCGCATCCATGGCCAAAGTTTCGGAACGGGCTTTCCTGTCCGAAAATGAAATCCAGGATAGGGCCAAATCCGCAATGAGCCAAAACGATGGGTATCAGTTTTCCGGATTATACCAGGAATGGGTCGCCAACCTGCCAAAATCCGCCAAAGTTGAAAACAAAATGGACTTGGTTTTCAGGAATTAACGCCTTCGGGGACGATCGGAACTTCTTTTTCCGACCGCCTCATGCCTCCACCTCAGAGATGTCCAGCCTAGATTGATTCTCAGGTATATCTTGGTATGTTAAGAAGACCATGAAAAAGCTTATCCTTCTCACGCTGATATGCTTCGCCCTTGCCGGCCTTGGAAATGTGTTCAGCCGAAGCGTCACGGTGTTCACTCCCACCGTTGACCATTCCGGTTGGGCAATGTTCAAGGAATTGTTTCATTAGGCCCACCTAATGCTTCATTAGGCAACCTAATGTTTATTAGGATCGGCCAATAATCGGCCCGTCGGCTTTCGAATCGTTTCAGCAATTCCCTTTAATTCGTTCCATTCGCTGCCTGGGAACCCAGCCTGGCGAATTTTTAGGTATTCGCAACTCGCGATAGCGAACGATTTTTCCGCCCGTGAATTTGATGATGGCGCAAAAATCCCCCCACCCTTAAGATTTCCAATGGATATATCCGGTGAGGCAAATTGGAAACCAAGGGCAAAATTCTAATCGTTGACGACGAGCCATCTATTTGCACGGTAATTTGCGATTATTTACGCTTGCAAGGTTATAGTTGCGCGAGCGCGAATGCCGTGGATTCGGCGCTGAAAATTCTGGAAACGGTAACGGACGTCGATTGCATTTTGTCGGACATCAAAATGCCCGGCAAAACCGGCCTCGACTTATTACGCTCCGTAAAATCCTACTGGCCGGAGATGGCGGTCATCCTTTTTACGGGCAACGCCGAAATTCATACCGCGGTCTCATCCATGCAGGAGGGCGCCTATGACTTCATCCTCAAGCCCATACAATTAAAGCAGGTCATCCATAGCATCACAAATGCCTTGGAAAAAAAACGCCTTAAATTAGAGGTGAGGAATTACCAGCGCAATCTTGAAAAGCTCGTCCTGGAACGGACTTCGCAAATCAACGATGCCATGCAAGCGTTAGAGGTATCGCATTTGGATACCATCAATCGTCTCTGCCAAGCAGCGGAATACCGCGACGATGAAACCGGCTACCACGTATTGCGCATCAGTAAGTACTGCGAGGTATTGGCCCGGGGTTGGGGCCTGAGCGAAGAGGATAATTGGCTGCTATCGAAGGCAAGCCCCTTGCATGATATCGGGAAAATCGGGATTCCGGATTCCATTCTTTTAAAACCGGGACGGCTCACGGCCGAAGAGTTCGAAATCATGAAAAAACATTCCGAATACGGCGGTGAAATCCTCAAGAACGCGAACTCGAAAGTATTACAAATCGCCGAAACCGTGGCGATTTCCCATCATGAAAAATGGGATGGAAGCGGTTATCCCCGGGGGCTTCGCGGAGAGGAAATTCCGTTGATGGGACGCATTACGGCGGTAGCGGACGTATTCGATGCCCTAACCATGAAGCGGTGTTACAAACCGCCGTTCACATTGGAAGCTTCGGTCAACATTATCACGGAAGGGCGAGGCAAACACTTCGATCCCCGAATAGTGGACATCTTTACCGAGCATCTCGATGAATTCGTTAGGATTCAAAAAGAATACTCGGAGTAGCCTCTCAGGACGTACCTACCGCCTCAAACCTACAATTTGAGGAGTCGGCGCTGCGCGTGCAAAACCGGCCGGTTCTGGGGTTTCACTTCCAAACTCAAATTATAAACTCCGCTTGGTAACGGCTGGTTGAGGAGGTCCCGTCCATTCCAGCTTAAATTGAGACCTGTGCTGGAAATGATATTTTGTTCCCAAACCGTACGGCCACGGAAGTCCCGGACCAATAAGTGGAATTTCGACGAGCCATATCCCGCAGGCACCCGATACCGGAGCATTGTAGCCACTGAGAACGGGTTCGGATAATTCGCCAACGCCAAAAAATTGCCGGCGCCGAGAGACTCCAGCAAGGATTTCCGATAATTTTCGTCGCCCACCACTAGATGATAATCGTTGGCCGCGATATCGCCCGCCGACAAATTCAAGGAGTCCTTGCCTAACGCCATCTCGGTTTTGTGGAGGGATTCCAAGAGGTAAATCGGTACATGGACGGAATTGTCCGCCACTTTGAGGGAGATACCTTCTGAGCCGTGAAGCATTGAAAGCGAAATCGGCCAATGACCCTGCCAAACTCCATCTGATGGCAATATGTGCTGAGAGAGCGTCTCTTGACGGCCATCCAAAAGAGTGTGCTTGATTCCAGCGCGGAAATTCTGACCAGGCACGTTCGGCGGATCGGTGTAAACCCGCTCCTGTCCGGCATTGCCCAATTTGAGAGTCATGCTGGCCGTTGAATTGTAGGCCATAACTGTAGCCTCCCAGAGTTTTTCCGTGCCGGCAGCGGATTTCGTCGCAGGGGTATTTTGAGACCGGCTGGTGTCCAATACCGGAAAGCGTAAGTTGGCAATGGCCGGCGATTTAATCGTGAGTCCGTCCCAAGGAAATATCACATCCTTTTTCAAATCCAACGCCGCCCAATTTTTTTTATCGGCGTTGTAGCGAAAAATCGCCGTAGACGCAGCTAAATTCGAAGCGTCGTTAATGTCCGAAAGCCGCATGGGGAAATTAAAGGGCAATCCGATATCGGTCCATTTACCCGCGTCAAGCGGCAAGGAAAAGGTTTGGTAGTCCAAGGACATTCCCGTTCCGCAACGCGGATAGTAGGGCTGAATCGAGGCTGTCCAAACCGCATGGGCCGAGTCGAACGGGAAATCCGATTCCTTGCTACCCAAATATTCCGCGTACCCATCTTTACCCGCGCCATCACCAACATATTTAAAGAGCCGCGATTCGTTATGGTTCCATTTCGTACCGCCAACCACTCGGGCCAAGTTTCCGCTATCCACCTCAGCCCAAGGATACGCGAATAAATTCCATTGGGCCGAAATCGCGAACTGCTTTTTTTCATCCTTATAAAGGTAGGTGTCGTTGAATTTGGTGCGGATATAGCTGTGTGACCGCGAGATTTTGGATCCGTCGAATACCGTGTACTCGACTTCAAAGGTGCGCGAACCCCCGCGTCCGGGCGTATTGTCATGGTAGGAGCGAGAAAGGGGGAATTGCAGCGTTGTGGGCGCCAATGACCCGGAACCCACGAAGGCGAGACTTGGGGCTTTGCTTTGCGTTGCACTGTCAAAAGCGCCGGCCGTCACTGGAATTAAAGCAAAAGGTTTTTTCTGACCGGCAGGGTTTGGGGTAACGGAGTCCACAGCGGCGGCTCTCGAATAGTATCGGTAGAACCGATCCTTCCGTAAGCTGTCGCTCAACTCGCCGATCTCACTGCTGAAAACCAAATTGGCGGCCGGGTATTTTCCCGAGAATACATCGCTGGCCACTCCCCCGGCAGGAACGACACTGACCAAGACCAAAGGATTGGATGTTTTGAATCCCTTTCCTTCGATTTTAACCGGAACATGGTTGATGGAATCGCCGGCCATCACATAATCGAAAACAGAAGGACTGGAATCCTTCGGTACTATGGTTCCAGGTAAGGCCGTATCGGCCAAGGTTCCGAAGGCATATTTGAGAACGCCTCCCTTGGTCCCTTCAATGATCAACTTGGTGACGCCTCCCTCCGTAACCATTTTCCAGGTTGGAACATAGGTGGGTAGACTTAGAGAATCAGTGGGCAGAAGAAACAGCTCCTTGCCGGCTAAGGGTGGGGCAAAATCCATTTCAATGGTCGCAGTGAAACTTTGATTGGAACCCGACGCGCCCAAACCCGGGACCGCGAGGGTAAACGTGAATGGAGGCATTACGGATTCCAAATTCAAATTATGCGAGTTCGCCAAAGGCTTGTCGGCGAATTCCGGACTCTTGACTATCCCGGTATCCGATCCGGATAGCGGCTGAGAAAAGCTGAAACGCGTGCGGTACCGCCCATGATTACCCCCCACCACGTCGAAATACCCTTTGTCGGTAGGACAAGTGGTAAAGCTACCCTTCAGTATGCAGTCTCCGGTTTGGGCATTGATTAATGTGGTTGCGGAGTCATGATAGGCGTACCCCAAGGAGCGACCACTCCCATCCGTCTTTCCCAAGGCGGCGAAGAAATAGTATTTGGTCAGCCCAGACAGACCGGTCACATTTTCGGTCAACTGCCCCGAAGCGAAATCCTTGATGGAATGCTTCAGCACGAATTCCGGCTGGATGTTGTCCAATTTCGTGGCCAGGGGATTCGTGCTCCACCAGATGTAAACCGAATCCTGTTCCAGAGGATCGAAGTTCTTGCTGGTGATTAAACAGGACGCCGTATTGAAGGTCGTGCCCGAGGCGGTTACCGATAATCGTCCGCTTACCGCGCCGGTTACCGGAGTGGACTCGAACGCGCCTACGTCGATTTTGCCGACACGGGGTTTTCCCAGCACGTCCGTTGTGATATTGACTTTAAAATCCTCCGTACTGCTGCCGGCGTATAACGCGGTGCACGGGCTCAAGGAACTGCAGTTGAAAGCGGATCCCAGGGACGACTCCAAACCCGAGGTTGCAGTCGTGAGGTCGACAGAATCAAGGCCACTTACGGGATCCAATCCGCCCGCATCCGGTACGCCTCCCAAGTCGGCGCCTGTCATGAAAGCATTGTGGCTTACGAAGGAAATTGCAGGTTTAACCGTGGCGTCGAAGACGGATTTGATTCCCGAGAAAAAATTATTCGCAATGATGACGTTCGTCGCGCTTCCCACTATGGTAACGCCAATGCTACTGGCCGCGTTCGGCAGCGACGCGTCAGCCATGAAGGTGTTGTTTAAAATGCGGATACCCGTCGAAGGGGAATTGGAAATTTGAACGGATTTGGTGAAGCCCCAAACCACGTTGTTCATGAAGCGGATTTCCTGCGTTCCGACCTCGACGTTGACGCCGGGTCCGTCTACCGACGCGGTCTTGGTGTTGACACGGAAAATATTTCCGTCAATTACGCACCCCCCGCCGGTTACATTCAACGCAGCCTTGGTTGGACTCCCGGAAGGCATTTCAATGATAAACCCCTTTAAAGTCACGTTTTTACGGGTGATTCGCAATGCTTCCTTTCCGCCTTTGCCCCTGAAAATCGGGCGGTTGACTGGATATTTATCCAGGGTGGTTCCGGTCCCCGTCGAATTGATGATGGTAATTGCGGCGGTATCGGTAGTGGAATTCAACGGAGAGGGTTGTACGGCGAAACTATCGATGTACACGGGAGGGCCGCTGTTAGAAACAAGTATCGTGCCTCCAGTACCCTTGGCGCTGATGAGCTTCATCGCCGTGTCCAGGGTGCAATAGAGATTTTGACTCAGCACGGGAGTGCAACCCGACTGCAGGTTAACGAAAATACTGTCTCCAATCACCGGCCTGGAAATGACCGTGGCCGTTTTGAGAGTGGCGCTGCCCATTTTGCTGATGCCATTGAGTTTGGCGATGGGATAGGCATAGAAGTAAAAAGTTCCCTGGGGAAGGATAAAATGGAAATTCAAGTTGGCAGCTGCTTGTACGATGGTATCGAAGGGCGTTCCAGAACCCGTCGCGGCAACAACGGCCACGCTGTCGATTCCTTCACTCCCTCGGGTCACGGTCAGGTTAAAGCTGCCGCTCGCAGGCACGCTGGTTCCCGCGACCACCGCTAAGGTCAAATCATTGCTTGGAAATGAGGGAACACCGGTCACGGTGGCGATGACGGCGCTGGAAAGCACCGGCGCCTGCCAGCTGGATTTGTAATGAAGCATTTTCACGAAAATGTCCCCGCCGGTCCGCACCTCCTTGGGAACAAGCACGGTGGAATCCGTCGCCAAATCCAGGAAGTTTATCCGGATAAAGGAAGTCCCCACGGCTGTTTTCAGCACGGAAGAATCATTCGATGCCATGAGCTTGGATAAAGTATTAGTATTCGAAAAGAAGTAATACAAGAATTCGGGCACCACCCGAGTCTTGTAATAGTTGTCGTTGAAGCTCATGCGGGTCAGCTTGATCTTGGTGCTATCCGTATGTTTTACAAATTTCAAGCTGGCGCCTTGCGCGCCTGAGTCCAAAGGCGTGGGAGTTTGGATGGTATCCAGGTCGACCAAGGCCCCGACCTTGATGTTGATCGCCGAGGCCCATGACCGCGTGGGCAAAAACGGTGTGAAATTTGGGAAATACAATTGTCCTGCGGTTATTCCGCCTCCGATGGCGGAGATGGTCGTCCAGGTGTTGTTGGCGAAGAGGTAATAGATCTTGCCGAAATCAGGACCATTTCGCGATAAGGACGGTTCCTTCCGTAATTCCGTAACCGGATAATCCTTCACTTCCGGCGCCGCCGTACCGTAATTTGAAAAGCCGCGCGGCAACGCCGTGTTCGCATTCCCGCCGATGGCATTGTTAAGGGTCACGGGGCTTCCGCTCCCATTGACGACCAAATACTGGCTTGGGACGCCGACCCGGGAGGACCAGGCGTTCCCAAGAATTTTTGCGGCCGTAACCACCGAAGTGGACGCATAGGTAATGGGAGCTTGCGCTTCGTCCCTGGGGACAAATAGGTTATGTTGGACGGAAAATAAAGTATCCGTCGTGGCGGGGCCTGTCGCCGTTCCACTGATGGTAATGAAGGGTAAATTCGGAGTCTGTCGCGTGCCGGTAAAAGTATTCGCGTACACGTGCGCGGCGCCCGACGCGTTCAAATAGAGGCCCGTCCCCACGAAAATACAGGAGCGGATTTCCAACTTATTCGCGGTACTGCTGCTGCGTAGGGCCAAGGTGCGTCCGGTCCCTCCCGGGATGGTCCGGAACAGGCATCGTTCCACCAAGACCGAATCCGCCATGACGTCAACCAAGGGTCCAGGTCCCTGGCTTCCGGTATCCGCCATCCAGAAGTGGCAGTCTTGAATTTTCGTTCCCTTAGCGGCGATGGAAACAGAACTGATCGTCCCGGCGGGACCGTTGATGAACTTGCGGGCAAATCCAAGATTTACCAGGTTGACGACGTTACCGGATTGTGCCGTGAATAAAGTTGGATCTGATGTGCTGGTTTCCAGCAGGGTCACGATGGAATCGTTCGTCCCCTGTCCGCGGATAACGGTCACCTTGCCCGAGCGGGTGCTCAAGTTGATGCCTTTTTGGAGCCTGAGGGTATCCCCTCTCGGCGCATTCACAAATTGCAGTTTTACCGTCAACGTGGAATCGGCCGCGCACTTGGTAAATACGCTTTCCAACGCCCCGGCCGCGGAAGGGTCATAAACGCCGGTAGTCATATCGAAACCCGGCGAACCTGTAACAATGGTTAGCGTAGTATCCACGCATGCCGAGGAAGTCGCCTGGGTCGCGATGACGACCAATGCCAGCCACAGGAAAAAATTGCGCATATGAAATGATCCCCTTACCGGAAAATATCGATGGAACGAAGGCTTAAAACGTCTGAGGACGCCATGCATTGAAGCGATGCTCACCATTGGATGTTTTTGGGGCGTGCGTGTCCTTCTTCCCGCGAGAATTCGGAAATAGTAGCAACCGACATGGCAAAAATTAGTCCGCATTATTAAATTTCTCGGTGTTGGTGTGTTCGTCTAGTGGTTAGGACGCTGCCCTCTCACGGCGGAAGCAGGGGTTCAACTCCCCTACGCACTACCAGTTTCCATTGGGGCTGCTTCTTAATCGTAAAGAGGCGGCCCCATTTTATTTTTGCCATCGGATACTTTTCGCCAAACACCCCATCCCGGCTTCCCTGCGTTCTAATTTAGGCAAATACTTGTTCAAAATCATCGTAAATCCTACTTTTCGGGCACGAAAATGGGTTTGCTCTCTATCCCACAAAATTCGGGCCTTACCCGATTCCCATTGCCATCCTGAAACCAAGGTTTGTTTGACATGGAAAACTTATTGGCCATGATTTTGGCCGGTGGACAAGGCTCTCGGCTTCAACCGTTAACCAACGATCGCGCAAAACCGGCGGTGCATTTCGCCGGAAAGTACCGGGTCATTGACTTCGTCATCAACAATTTCGTGAACTCCGGGTTTTACCAAATCAAGGTACTCACCCAGTTCAAATCCGATTCGTTGAACCGGCATGTTTCCACCGCCTGGGAACTCAACCGGAATCTCGACCAATACGTCGATTTGGTGCCGGCGCAAATGCGTATCGGCAATTCGTGGTATATGGGTACGGCGGACGCCATTTACCAAAACGTGAATTTAATCCGGGACGTGCGTCCGGACCACGTGGCGATTTTCGGCGGCGACCACATTTACAAAATGGCCGTCAACCAAATGCTGCAATATCACATTTCCAAAGGCGCCCTGGCCACCATCTCGTGCATCCCGGTGCCACAGGAAGAGGCCATAAGCTTCGGCGTGGTGGAAGTGGACGATGACGGCCGCATGATCGGCTTCGAGGAAAAACCGTCCCGGCCCAAACCCATGCCCGGGCGGCCGGGATGGTCCCTGGCTTCCATGGGCAATTACATCTTCAACTCCAAATTCCTGGTCCGCGAACTTTTGTCGGACAGCAAACTCGACAACTCGCATCATGATTTCGGCCGCGACATCCTGCCGTCCATTTACAACCATCATCCCGTATACGTTTATGATTTCAATGAGAACCGTTTGAAGGGTGAAAACGAGGCCAGCCTCGGGTATTGGAAAGACATCGGAACGTTGGAGGCTTTTTTCGAAGCCAATATGGATTGCTGCGCGGTCTCGCCGACTTTCAATTTGTATAACGCCAAATGGCCTCTACGCACCATTAACTGGAACCTGCCGCCGGCCAAATTCGTTTTCGGAGATAATGACCCGGAAGGCCGCAAAGGCGCCGCGTTTGATTCCATCGTATGCGAAGGATGCATACTTTCCGGCGGCCAAGCCAACCATTCCATCCTTTCACCCGGTTGTTACGTGCATAGCCACGCGCTGGTAACGGATTCGATTTTGTTCCCGAATGTGGACGTGGGCCGCGGAGCCCGCATTCACCGGGCCATCATTGAAAAGGGAATCAAAATTCCCCCGGGTTTCGAAGTAGGCGTCAATCTGGAACGGGATCGAGAACGGTTCCACGTTACCGACACGGGCATCGTGGTCATAGCAAAGGATACGGTAATAGCTCCATGAACAATTCCATTTTCCGCGAATACGATATCCGTGGCCTGCATCCGCAGGATTTGAACCCCGACACCGTAGCGCGCATCGGCGGGGCCTTCGGGACCATGCTGCGCGAACGCGGCTTGCGGAAAATTTCCGTGGGCGGCGACGTGCGCCTGCATACGCCGGAGATTAAACGGAATTTCATCACGGCGGTTTTGGCGACGGGCATCGACGTCATCGATATCGGCATCGTGACGACGCCGCTCTGTTATTTCAGCGCCTTCCATCTGGCCATCGACGGCTTCGCCATGATCACGGCGAGCCACAATCCCAAGGAATACAACGGCCTGAAACTCGGCATCGGCAAGACCACCATTTTTGGTCCTGACATCGTCGAGGTAAAGGAACGCGCGGCCAAGGGAGTTTTTGCGCGCGGCCAAGGGAGCGTGCAAACGCGCGACATCACCGAGGATTATATCGGGTACCTGGAATCCAAATTCAAATTGTCCAAACCCATCAAGATGGTCCTGGACCCGGCCAACGCCACCGGAGCGCTGTTCGCCAAGCAGGTTTACGAGCGCATCGGCGCGCAAGTCATCGCCATCAACAACGACGTGGACGGGCGATTTCCGAACCATCACCCCGACCCCACCATTTGGGAAAACGTGAAAGAGCTTTCGGAAAAAGTGAAGGCTGTGGGAGCCCGCGTGGGCATTGGCCTGGACGGGGATTCCGATCGCATCGGCGTGATCGACGAAAAGGGCGCGTTAATACCAGGGGACTTATTGACTTTGATCTTCGCGCGGGACATCCTAAAATCCCTTCCGGGATCCAAAATCATTTACGAAGTAAAATCCTCGATGGCCTTAGAAGTCGAAATTACCAAGGCCGGCGGCGTTCCCGTAATGTGGAAGGTCGGGCATTCGCTGTTGAAAAAGAAAATGGCCGAAGACAATGCGCCCCTCGCCGGCGAGGTCAGCGGGCATGTCTTTTTCGCGGATCGATATTTCGGTTATGACGACGCCATTTACGCCGGTTGCCGGATTCTCGAAATCCTCGATAAATCCGGGAAGGCGCCGTCCGAACTGCTCGCCGACGTTCCGAAGTATTTCAACACGCCGGAAATCCGCTGCGTGTGCGCCAATGACGAGGAAAAATTCCGGATCGCCCAAAAGGCCATTGATTTTTATTCCCAGACCGCCAAGGTCATCGCCATTGACGGCGTGCGCATCCTGTTCCCGGACGGATGGGCCCTGGTCCGAGCCTCGAATACGCAACCCGATTTGGTGACGCGCTTCGAAGGGGCAACGGCCGCGCGATGCGAAGAGATCAAGAACGAGGTGCTCGCGCAACTGAACAAGTTCGGTGACATTCACGTTGGCGGTGGACACTAAAGAGTTGGGGCTACCTATGCAGGGTTACGCGGGTAGCCCTTCGCCCTATTCGTCCTTTGCATCAGTTACGATAATCCTTACCAAATTCGATTTCGTTGGCGTCCTTGCCGTTTAACTCACGGACATCATGCAGGATTCGGCCGCGATACTCCGAGATGCTCCCGAGCAAGGTATCGAGGTTGTCGAAAAAGGCATTCAGCGTCATGGATCTCAAGACATCCGTGCGTCCGCCCTTGGAATTAGGCAGGCCTTTGAGCACGCGCGCGGCCATTTGCTTGAGCTTGCCGAGTAATCGACCTTCCTGATCCATTTCCTCGCGCAGCAATTCCAAATATTGCCGAAACAGTTGGCCATGTTCCATCAAGGTCGGTTCTTGGGGAGTTTTTCCCTCGTAGAGATCCGCGACCTGGTTGAAGATCCAGGGGTTGTGCATGGCTCCACGTCCCACGGCGACGCCGTCTACGCCGTAACGCTCCAATTTATCGACGACATCCTCGACGCGCAGAATGTCGCCATTACCAACGACGGGGATTTTTGCCTGTGATTTAGCCAGGGCGATGAGATCCCAGTTTGCCAGCCCTTT
The DNA here is from genome assembly GCA_017881725.1 of Fibrobacteria bacterium. Lineage (GTDB taxonomy): Bacteria > Fibrobacterota > Fibrobacteria > UBA11236 > UBA11236 > Chersky-265. The sequence continues at coordinate 40,206 of JADGQO010000101.1, read as the reverse complement.
ATAGCCTTGCTGGCGCGTGCGGCCATGAATCACGAGCGCCGAAGCGCCTTCGCCTTCGACCACTTTTTGGGTTTCCAACAGGTTGATTTGATCCTCGGCCCAACCTACCCGTACCTTGACCGTTACGGGGATGCGCACCGACTTTTTAACATTCGCGATGATGGCTTTCAGGTTTCCCAGGTCTCGGAGCAGTCCGGATCCCCCACCCTTGCGGACGATTTTCGGCGCGGGGCAACCGCAATTGATCTCGACGAAATCGGCGCCGGATTCCTCGACCATGGCCGCGCCCCAGGCCATGCGATCCGGCTCCGCGCCGTAGATTTGCACGGTGAAAGGACGTTCTTCGGGCGCGAAAGCCATTTGGCGGCAAATGCGGGGATTCAGTTTTGTGAGTTCTTCCACCGTAACGAATTCGGATACCATAAGGCCCGTGCGCCCGCCGGAAAGCCGCGAGATTAATCTTCGGAAGGAAATGTCCGTAACGCCGGACATGGGCGCCAAGTAGGCATTGGGGAAAATCCTTTTTCCCTCAACGTGGTATTCACGCGTGACACGCGAGGCCCGGCTTACCAAGGAATCCGGGATGGGCACGCTCATGATGGATTCTCCGGACGAGGTTGCCCGGAGGGCGGAACAAGACGCGGAGGCGCCTTGCTACGCGTCGTTTCCATAAAGCGGGAACTGGCGGCACAACTCCCGGATTTGCGCGCGGATTCCATTCAGCTTGGCGTCATCGGCATGATGCCGGACGGCATCGTCGATGAGTCCGGCCACGAGAATAGCCTCGGCGGTTCCCATGCCGCGCGTGGTCAAGGCGGGAGTGCCCAATCGGATTCCGGAGGGATCGAGGGCTTTGCGGGTATCGAAGGGAATGGTCGAACGGCTGCATGAAATTCCGACTTTTTCCAAGGCCACTTCCGCGATTTTACCCGTAACATCCTTGCTACGCAGGTCCACGACCATCAGGTGGTTGTCGGTTCCGTCGGTCAGGATTTTATACCCGCGCTGCATCAATTCCCCGGCCATGGCCTGGGCGTTCTTGATGGTTTGCGTGGCGTACGCCCGGAAGGAAGGCTGCAACGCTTCCTTGAAACAAACGGCTTTGGCGGCGTTGATATGATCATGCGGGCCGCCTTGGATGCCCGGAAACACCGTGCGGTCCACGTCCTTTTGGAAACGGGACTTGCACATGATGATGGCGCCGCGCGGGCCGCGCAAGGTTTTGTGCGTCGTGGTGGTGACGATGTCGAAAATCGCTACGGGGTTTTCCAGCGCCTTACCGGCGATGAGTCCGGCGATATGCGCGATATCGGCAAAAGTCACTGCTCCCACTTCGTCGGCGATGGACTTGAAGGCCTTCCAATCGATGTCGCGGGAGTAAGCGGAAAATCCGGCGATGATCATTTTTGGGCGCTCGCGCAAGGCCACTTCCCGGACTTTGTTCATGTCGATGCGTTGGGTTTTCTCGTCGACTTCGTACTGTGAAAAATTGTAATTGAGTCCGGAGAAATTCACCGGATGTCCGTGTGATAAATGCCCGCCATGGTCGAGCTTCAATCCCAGCACCTTGTCGCCGGGCTTCACGGCCGCCATGTATACCGCGAGATTGGCGGGCGATCCGGAAAGCGGCTGGATATTGACGTGCTCGGCGCCGAACAATTCCTTGGCGCGCGCAATGGCCAGCGTTTCCATCTCATCGATATATTCGTTGCCGCCGTAATAGCGCTTGCCGACATAACCTTCCGAATATTTGTTGGTCAGAACCGAACCGCAGGCTTCCATGACTGCGCGGCTGGTATAATTCTCGGACGCGATCAGTTCGAGCTCGTCTTCCTGGCGCAAGGCTTCCTTGGCGATGATGGCGCTGATTTCCGGATCCGTTTGCTTGAGGCTATGCATGCTTCCTGCCCTTAAAGTGATTCGCCGAAAGGTAGCAAATTAGGCGTCTCTAGGTCCGTCTAGGTCCATCTAGGTCCGATAAGCGGCGTTGATCTTCACGTAGTCGTAGCTTAGATCGCAAGTCCAATAAGTCCAATGGGATAGGCCCATCCCCAAATCCACGCGCACGGAGACGTCCCGCGAGCGCATACGCGCGGTCAGGTCGGCCTCGTCGTATTTGAGCGCAGCTCCTTTAGCCATGACGCCGATACCGCAAAACTCCAAAGCCAACTTTTCGGTTTCGAGTGGGACGCCGCAGGATCCGGCCGCCGCGAGCACTCGGCCCCAATTGGCGTCGCAGCCGAAAAAAGCGGTCTTGACCAGCGGGGAGTTCGCGATGGCTCGGCACACGTCCTGGGCGGAAGCGTCATCGGGAGCGCCCACGGCCTCGATGGTGATGAGTTTGGTCGCGCCTTCGCCGTCGCGGATGATGGCCTTGGCCAACTCCACCATTACGGACCGCAAGGCCTGGTCGTAAGCTTTTCGATCGATGTCGGACAAATTTTGATACGCGATTCCGGAAGCGCCGTTGGCCAGCAACACGCAGGTGTCGTTGGTGCTCATGTCACCGTCCACGGAGATGGAATTGAACGATTTGGTGACGGCATCGAGGAAAGTTGGCCGATACCCGCGTTCCAAGGCGATGTCCGTGGTGAGATAACACAACATGGTGGCCATGTTCGGCCGAATCATCCCTGCCCCTTTGGCGACCCCGCCAATGCGGACTTCCCTGCCGCCGACCAACAAGGATGCCTGCGTTTTTTTCTCGAAGGTATCCGTGGTCATGATCGCCTGTACGAACGGGGACTTGGCCGCGCCGGATTCGAAAAGATTCGCGATGCCTGAGAATAACTTTTCCATTGGCAAGTACTCGCCGATTACGCCCGTGGACGACACCAATACCTCGCCGCGCGGGGACCCCACTTCACGCAGGGCCGCCACTTCCGCATGCACATCCGTCAAACCTCGTGCTCCGGTGCAAGCATTGGCGTTACCACTATTGACCAATACATGGCTGACGGCACTCCCCCCATCCAAGACCCGGCGGCAATATTGGACCGGAGCCGCTTGCACGGCATTAGTCGTCAAGGCGCCAAAAGCCTGCGCCGGAGGTTCGGATACGAGCACGCCTAAATCCGGGTTTCCGTTTTTTTTGATTCCAGCAGAAAGGCCCCAGGCGGTAAATCCTTTGGGGTAGGTCACATCTTCCATTTTTCGTCTCCAAGTCCTTCACGCATCGCAACCGGCAACTCCCATGGTTTCCAAAAACCACCGTTTTTCCTGCAAAAAACTGAGGAAAAGATAGGAAATGATGGAACAACCATGATTATTTTCTATTTATTTGATAGGTCGATGAGTGGCTTTGCCGATTTGCTGAACGCGACGCGGATGCGACCTACTTACTAAACTCCCGTATACCTTACGGAGAAGAACCTCCGATAGGAAGTTGGGGCAACCCGACGGATGGCCATGGCTTTCCGTGTCATGGGTGGAGAAGAGTGTCTATGCAAAGAATTCCCATGAGCCAACAGGCCTATGATCGACTTGCCGAGGAATTGGACAGGTTGAAAAAGGTCGATCGTCCGGACATCATCGCCGAGATTGCCACCGCACGCGCCCAAGGAGATTTGTCCGAGAACGCCGAGTACCATGCCGCCAAGGAAAAGCAAGGACATCTCGAAGACAAAATTAACGAATTGGAAGACAAAGTCCACCGGGCTGAGATTTTCGTTCCTTCCGTCAACGAAAGCGATCGTATCGTTTTCGGAGCGGTCGTCTCCGTAAAAAATCTGGACACCAAAAAAGTCCTGGAATACACCTTGGTCGGCTCGGAGGATGTGGATGTCGCCAACGGAAAAATCTCTTCGGTATCGCCGATCGGCAAAGGCCTGATGGGCCGCAAACCCGGCGATGTCGTGGAAGTCAATATTCCTAAGGGCACCCTTAAATTGGAAATCCTGGACTACCGCTGAGAATGAACGTCTCCGCATTTCTCGGCAATGACGAGCTGCGCAGACAGGAAGCCCTGGAGGCCGCTGTGACGGCCTGGGATGGCGGCGATGGAACCTGCGTCCGTGAATCCCATTTCGGCGAGGACATGCGCTGGGAACACGTGGCGGAATCCTATCAAACCCAGGATCTATTCGCGCCCCGCAAAGCCTTGATTATCAAGAACTGGGACAAACTCCATCTGGCCCACCAGAAAAATCTCGAAGAATTGTTTCGTTCCGACAATCCCACCGTTGCCGTTTTCCTTTCGGCGGAAAAATGGGACGGCCGCTCCAGCTTCCGCAAGGCCGTGGACGCGGCGGGCAAGGTACTCGAGTTCAAGCAACCTTACGAGGATAAAGTCCCGCAATGGATTTCGCAAAGGGCCCAACAAAAATACGGGCGGCGACTTTCCGCGCCGGACGCGAGGCTTTTGCAGGATATCGTCGGCAACAATCTTTCCGAATTGGATCATGAACTGGAAAAGCTCGACACGTTCTTGCCTAAATCTCAGCCCATCACTGCGGCGGACATTCATGATTTGGTGAGCCCTTTGAAGGTGGTCGGAATTTTCGAGTTCCAACGATCCATGGGTCTGCGCCGGAAAGCCGACATGCTGCCCGCCTTGCGCAACCTATTGGACAATGAATTCAAGGATGCGGGCTTCGTGATCGCGCAGCGGCTGTACTCGCATTTCCTGGCCTTACTGAAAATCCGCGCCGCCTTGGAAGCGGGGGAACCCGAATCCTCGGCCTTATCGGGCCTGAAGGTTCCGCCCTTTATCGTCCAGAAGGAACGTTACCTGGAACAGGCCAAAACCCGTAGCGTAGAACGGTGGAAACAATTGGTGGCCCGCTTGGCGCGTTTGGAAACCGAGTTGAAGCAAGGCCGGTATCCGCACCGTTTCGAAGTGGAAATGGCCTTCGCGGCCATGGTTTAATATACTTATCGCGTAATTCGGAACCGCGCAGAAAAGGAAGGCACTTTTGACCGTCACCACTCGAAGAGTCAAAACCGGATGCGAGGGATTGGATGAAATCACCCGCGGCGGACTGTTGGAAGGTTCCGCGACCTTGGTCGAAGGCTCGGCCGGCACCGGAAAATCCACCTTGGCGCTGCAATTCATCATGCAGGGCGTGAAGGAAGGCGAGCATGGCATCGTCTTCACTTTCGAACAATATCCCGAGCAATACTACGATTGCGCCAATGAGCTGGGCTGGGATTTGCGCAGCTTGCAAAATGAAGGCAAGCTCCAGATTATTTTCACGACGCCCGAGGAATTCCTGGATGAAATAGATGATCCCGAAGGTAAGCTCGCGAAAATCGTCGCGGAGCGCAACACCAAGCGGATGGTCCTGGACAGCATTACGCATTTCGAGAAGCTGTCCAAGGATATCGGGCATTTGCGCAGTATCGAAACGGAAATCGTAAACGGCGTGAAGCGCGAAGGCATGACCGCGATTTTCCTTAAGGAGAATTCCAACGTCCTCGGTAAATGGGACGTATCCATGAACAAGATTCCTTTCATCGTCGATACGTACATCCTATTGCGTTACCTGGAAATGGAATCGGAAATCAAGCGTTGCATGATGGTGCTAAAAATGCGTGGCAGCGACCACGACAAGGATATCCGCGAGTACAAAATCGAGAAGGGCGGACTGCAGGTGGGAGAAAAATTCACCGGCGTTTCCGGGATTTTCCTGGGTACCGGCATTCAAGTAAGGCCGGCGAAGGCCGTTCGGTAAAACAACCGGTGAAGGCCGGTCGGTAGTCGTTGCTGCGCCCGCCATGCGATTAAATGGTAAACCTTCATGCAGCCCCGGGTAACGGGGCTTTTTTTATGCGCCGGGAATTTATTTTTTCGCTTGGGCCGCCAGGGCCGACAACACGCCTTTGACTTCATCCAGACCGCGATACAAATCCAAGAACTCGTCCACCCAGGCCGGATCCGTCCGGCCCATCAAAGCCAGCAAGTCGCCTAGATTGTAACGATCATTATAGGGGCCAACCAAAGGTCCCTTCAGTGTCGCGGCTCCGGAAACCAATGGCTTTTGAGCGACTTCAAGTGCAGGCGAAGCTGCCAGGGGAATCGATGCGTCCGATGAGCGCACCGTTTCGCGTGGAAGGGCACTATCAAGACTTTGGGTTTCTTCGTGACGAAGAGGTCCGTCGAGACGGCGGGGCCCATCGTGACGACGGGGTCCGTCGAGGCGACGGGAACGCATGACGGCTTTTTGCGCTTTAAGCACGCGCCGGTACAAGCGATGGCGGATGTCGAGCAAATCCTTATCCAATTTGGCGGACTGGGATCGGGTATGGGGACCGTCCTCCGATGCGCTGAGCTTGTCCAATTTTTCCTGGAAGGATTGTTTTTCCAAAGCGGATAGTCGCCCGCTTTGCGCCTTTAAAATGGACTCGGCATTTTTGATCCGTTCCTGGCGCCAACGGACGCGCAGCAAGTCCATGGGTGATCGCTTTGGCGGCGTGGCTTTCTTTTTTGGGGATGAGGAACCCGGGCTAGACTCGTTTACCGATGCGGAGCCCGCGTCGATTCCGGGTTGCGAATTAGAGGTTGAGCCATCGCCCAAGACGCCCGGAGAGGCCTCATCAGGAGCGTTCCCGGAGGAATCAAGTATCTCCACATGCGCCAATTCGCCCGCGACTTTTTCAAAACAATAGGCGGCCGATCGCGTATTCCCGGCATCCGAAAAGCGTTTTTCGCTTTCCAAAAGATTCGTCAAATAGGCCTTGCGATAAGCGGGGCCATCGAAGATACGAAGCTTGGCTGCCAGTAGTTCGTGCATGGAGTCGCCCGCGTCGCCGTCCGTCATCGCATGATCCGTTTGAGGTGAGTAGGGTGCGGCATCGGCCCGTATCCTAGGCAACAGCCTCTTTAGAGGCCTTGTCTTCATTATGGTTTAAAACTTCCATCAGGATTTCCTGGGTCTTCATGGCGTTTTCCACCAAGACCTCGGCGGCTCTATCCTGGAAGGATGCGAGGGCCGCGCCCAATTCCGCCAGCAGGGTTTGATATCCATCGCCGGTAGCCGCTTGTTTTTCCAACCGATCCAATATGGATGATAATCCCGAGTTCAACATGCTGACGCCCGCTTGCATTTCCGCCTGATTGATTTGGGAAACGTGCGTCAACTCCTGCAAGTCCTTCGATCCGCGCAACATTTGTTCCGCCAACTCCGAAACTTTACCCGCCACGTCCAATCCAATTTGTCCCTGGGCTTCCAGGTTTTTTCCGGCCGCCCCGAGTGCTTTTTCCTGAGCCGAAGACAGACTCTCGATCAGTTGGGCATGGCCCGCAGCCGTCTTGGCTTCCACTTCGGCGACCAACTCCTGGGATGCGACCCGCAACTCTTTGAGACCTTCCGCAAACCCGAGGGTCGCGGCTTCCAGGGATTGGGATTGGCCTTCCAATGCCGTCAGCGCGCGCCCAACGGAATTGGACTGCGTTTCGGACTGTGCGGTTTGGAGGGCTTCAATATTTTCCAACAACGTTTCGGCGGCTTTATCCAAACGGGCGCCGAGCTTTTCGCTTTCGCCGGTAAGGGCTGCCACCATTCCCGATTGCGCCGCCTGCATCCGCGTGTCCCAACCTTGCTGCAAAGCTTCGGCTCGCTCTGTCCAGGAAGCTTGCGAGGCGCGGCCGGCGTTCTCGGAGCGTTCCGCCAGGGATTTCAACTCCGTAACGACTTCGTCCGAAAGTTTTTCGGCCTTGCTCTCCCAATCGGTTTGGGACCGGCGCAACTCCTGGCCCAGAGCCAACGAGGCCTGCGCTTCGGCAGCGGCTTGCTCACGCCATGCGGTAAGGGAGGCTTCCAACGCGGATAACGGCGCTCTTAGGTTTTTTTCCAGGCTCTCGGTAACCAAAGCCGCGGATTTTTCCATGGTCTGGCGGGAATCCTGACGCGCGGTTTCGGCAATCGCCTGCAACACCTTCGCTTGTTCAGCCGCCCGATCGCCAAAGGAATTCACCAGGCTCGACAAGGACGCGACCGGAGCTTGGAAATTTTTAGCGATGCTGTCGCCGATCATTCCGGCGCCCTTCTCCAAGGTTTGTCGCGCGCCTTCGCTCACTTCGGTTTGCAGTTTAGAAAGCGCTTGCTGCTGCCCCTCCGCCAATTTTAGGGCGATGGCTTTGAGGTTGGCGTCCAATGCCGCCGGGATATTGGACACGGCCTGTTGCAGTCGTCCCAACACTTCCCCGGTCGCTTCCCAATCGCCTTGGATGCGCTGCCAATAAACCACCGACATCCATTGTCCGATGCCGTACAGGATGAGCACGAAAGCGCCCAGCATCATGTCCGTCTTATTCTGCCACCATATCGCGGTGCCGATGAGCAGAACCAGCCCCAGCAAGACGGTGATCGCCACCAAAATCGCGCCCACGTTTTTTCGACTAAGCATGAATATTTTCTCCCGATGACAATGGTTGGGGCCGCCGTTGGGGCATGCCCGGGGACAGGCCGCGAAGGAATAGGTTCCATTTGATTTCGTAATGAGTGAGCATGGATGCGGTGACCGCTTCCGCCAGATCCGCGAAAGCTTCCAAAAAGCCTTCGAACCCGCTGCGGTAACGCGGATGGTACCATGGCCAAGCCGCGCCGCGGAACAATTCCTCTTCGGAGGCGTAGATGCGTTTGTCCCAGCGGTTCACCCGATCCATAAAGGTTTCCGCCGCGATATCGCCCAGCGAAAGCCGTACGCTTTTAAAGATGGCAGTCTCGCCTTCCCGCAAGGCCGATTCCAAAGCCGGCAGGAGGCGGCTGCGGTCATCGGTAATGGATTCCTTATGCCAAGAAGCGGCCAATTCACCCTGCAAGCGGAACACGTGCCCGCTGATGGCCGAAACTTGCCGCTCGGCGTCCGATGCCATGTCGTGCAAGGATTGCAGGTAAAGCATCTTCGCTTCCTTGCGGCTGCCTTTTCCCGCTACGGTCACACCGCCGTCGGTTTTCACAATCCACTGGTTGCGGTGCAAGAAGGGCAGCAGTTGCGAAGGAGCAAGTCGTTTCCGCCATTTGTCGCGGAACTCGGCGAACTTCACGGCGCTCTCGTCGCGCAACCAGGACAGGCGTTCCTCGGCGAGTCGATAAGCGCTGGGGCCCGCCGACAATTCGGGAAGGGGTAGCGCTAATTGCAACGCATCGGTACTCTCCGTGGCTCGCAAGGAATCCGGCAATCCGAAGCGCTCGCGGATGCGCGCCTCTTCCATGCGACGGGCCAGCTCTTCACGACGGGCCGCATGTTCCCGATCCAGCAAGGCACGCAAGAGCACGGAATGATTGGGATCGGAGAGGTGGGCCAAAAAACGAAGGACTTCAACGGGATCGGTTTTCCCACGGGCCTGCCAGGTACGCGGACCATTTTGCGGAAGACCGCCTGACGCCGCAGCATTTTTCGTATCGAATGAACTGAACGGCGACGCTTTGGATCCGGTAGAAAATAAGGTGGTCTGTTCCTTGGAAGCGGCGGAGACGGGAGCTGAATTACCGGCTGAGTTTCCCGGACGACCGGAGGGAGCGGGCATGGTGGACAAGGCGGAGGATGAGCCCGTGGCCTGCGGCCATTCCTTGCCCGTAAAGGCCCGATAACAGTGGAACAATCGCTGGCTCAATAGGCATCCAAATGTACTTGAAAGTCACCCGCAGGTCCAGCGATGACAAGGGTTTCCCGTCATTGCCAAACAGGCCGCATTCCGCCTCCGGCCCCAAAAACTCTTGCTTCGGAGGGGTTGAATTTCAATAGGAAAAATGCAGTGAGACGCGCTCGCTCAAAACCATGGGAGCCAGGGGTGATTTTCCCGTGGGACCGGATGAATCCGCTCCCGCCTGCGGCGTAAAACTCCCATGCCATTCCAATTCAGTCGACAACGGCCGTCCGGCCGCCAAATCGAATTCCGCGCGGCCGGTGCCCGTCACCGTCGCTTCCGAACCGGTTTGCATTTCCCCGACATCGTCATGAAAATCGCCCGATAAATCGACGCTGAGCACGGCGATACGTCCGTGCGCCGTTTCCCTCACTTCCAGCAACTTAAACCGTTTGGTCCAATGAGCATCGGGATGGAATTTATCCAAGGCCACTTGGGTAAAGGCCCAGGTATCCCCAACGGCGAAACGGCCCTGCGGAAAGACGGGCAAGGCGTACGCCAGGAACCGGCCGAAATTCGTCGGAGTGAATTGCACCTGCGGCAATGCCGGCTCTTCGTCCAAGGCAAGCGATTGTCCGGACTTGGTCATGGCCAGGCGCGCATGGTATTTGCGCAGACGGCCCATCATGTATTTGTCCTCTTCCGGCGCGCGTTCGGAACTGGCGAAGCGCAAGCTATCGGCCGCCACGTCCAGCGCCCATTCGGATTTGGCTGTGTCTCCGGAGAACCTGCCGGAAAAATAAACCTGGGCATCCGAGGAATAGGCCGCTTTGCCCCAACCCGCCGAAACATCCAGATGAGCGACAAACTGCACGGCGAATGAGGGACCGGAATGGAAACGGTATTCGGTCTGATAGGTATTGAACCGGCAGCCGATCAAACCTGTCAAGCCTGTCAAGACGAATAGCCCCATGAAGCAGCTGATGGAAAAGCGCATCCCGGTTTAAACCCTTTTCTCTTCCTTGTACCGCTGGAGGAGATATTCCAAATATCTATGCTCAAACGTGTTGGCGGGAAATTTTTGCAAAGTAGCCAGCAAATAAGCCGCTGCTTTCGCCGGTCCGTCGTTGGAATCGATTTTCACGAAGTACACCAAGGCGTCTTCCAGCGATCCATCCCCGGCGAAACTGGCCGGCACCCCTCGCCGGAAAAAGTCCTCCGGTATCTTGTCCGCGAGGTAAGCCAGTTGCATCCGCTCTTTGCGCGACGCAGCCTCATTGAGATAGAGCTTCCTGTCGATCTGCAGGACGGGAATATCGACCAAAGCCTTGATGACCATGGAATGCAGCATGCATTTGAAGGCCATGCCGTTCACCGAACTGAATTGCCGGTAATTACGGTCGTAAAGATCGGCGGCCGCGGAATTCTTTCCTTGCATGAAGAGGATTTCGGCGCTCAGGAAATCGCGCTCCGCCTTGAGATCACGCCCCACGTTGTCGCCTTGGGGAGCGGATTGCAGCATGAATTCCGCCTTGGCTTCCTCGCGCTGTCCGATATAATATCGCGCCAAAATCATCCGTAGCGCGCAAGTGATTTCATCGTTTTCCTGGAAATAGGTCAGTAAATGCTGGGCGTTTTGCATCGGCGCTGCTTGACCGAGCCTCCGGAATATTTCGGCCAGGGAGACGTAATACTTTCCGAACGAGGAACGGCGGGCGTCTTCGTACTCGATGAGGAACCGGAATTCATCGACCATGCGCGATGCGCAGACTTCGGGGTTTTCGCCGCTGTTCAAACATCCGTAAATGGACTCAACGCGCGATTGGGCAATGACATCGTTGAAATCCGATTCCGGATAGGCGGCCGGAAGCAGTTTAAGTTTGTCGAAACCGGAGCCGGCCTTACCCAAATCGAAATAGCATTGCGCCAATTGGAACAAGGCTTCGGGAATGATTTTCGAATCCTTGGAATTGCTGGCCGCGAGCGTCAGATTCTGAATCGCCGCGGAATAATTTTTCAGGACCAGGAAGCTCTCCCCCATTTTCATATGGGCTTCATAACTGATGCTGCGGTTGGGATAGGCTTCAATCACGTGCCGGTAGGCCGGGATGGAGTTGGAAATGAAACCTTCCTCCAGGTACGCATCCGCGACCACGGTGGGCTTGGCGGACATGGCCACGGCCTTCTTATAGATGCGCAGGTCGTCGATGGCGAGGCTGGAATTCCAGGTATAGAAACCGAATTTGCTGCCATGCTCGACTTTCACCGGCAAGGTGTAAAACCGCTTAACCACCAAAGTGTCGTTGAGAAATAGCTGAAGGAGCTTGTCTTCCTTGACAATGGTGACTTTATAGCCGACTCCGCCGTTCAATTTGATGGGCGCGTCGATAAAGGGGAAACGGGACATCTTGCCGAATTCGATGTTCGCCGCCGAGCCGCCCCATTCCCCGATCGAGAATCGGAAAGCCTCGTCGGGACTCGCGCCGAAAAGGAAGGCGTTGAAGTCATTGTTGCTGCCGTTCAAGCCCTTCACGGAGAATTCGATTTTCAAATCGCCGAAAAATTCCTGATTGGCCACTGCGTAGGATTGTCCGGAGGAAAAGGCTTCCAGCCGTCCGCGCGCAACCTTCCAGGATTCGGAAGGCACCCAGGCGTTGTTGACCCTATCAAAGGAAGAAAACCTAAGCGAGGAATCAACCTTATTGAAGGTTTCCTCCAGGACCAATCCCCACGGGGCCTTTTTGCTTTCCTCTTGAATGCTGATGAAACCAAAAATCAGGCCCGACATGATGATGAGGAAACCGGCGCCCAAGTAAAGAATCGGATTGGCCTTGATGAACCGCCAGGCAAGATTCAGCGTGCTGGGGGGTTTGGCCATGATGGGCAGGCCGTTGCGGTACGAGTAAAGATCCTTGAGGAGCAGTTCAATGGTCTGGTACCGGTCCTTCGGTTCCTTGGACATGCAGGTGGTCACGATGGCGGCGAAATCCGCGTCCAGCCAGGGAGTGAGGTAACGCAGCGGCACCGGCTCCGCCTTGATGGCATTGAGCGCGGTTTGATGGAGCGAGCGGGGATCGAGGAAGGGGTTTTTAAATGAGATCAACTCGTACATGATGATGCCGAGCGAACAAATGTCCGACAAGGTCCCGACATTGCCCCCCTGGGCCTGTTCGGGCGACATGTAGGCCGGCGATCCGACCACTTCCCCGGAAAGGGTCAAGGTGACGTTCAGGTTCGGATCCACCGCCTTGGCCAACCCAAAATCGATGACGATGGGCGTGGTTCCGCGCATCAAAATATTGGTGGGCTTGAGATCGCGGTGCATGATGCCTTGGCGATGGCAATAGGCCAGGGCTTCGCCCACCTGGTTTACGATTTCCACCACCTCGTTAAAGGACGGCTTTTTCTCGTGCAGGTAGGCCAACAAATCCAGCCCTTGGATGTATTCCATCACCAGATAGTGGACGCCGCCCTGCTCCCCCACCTCGAAAATGCGGATCACGTTGGGGTGATTCATTTTCGCCACGGCGCGCGCTTCCGCCTGGAAACGTTCGATGAAGCGTTGCTGCAATACCGCGCCGAACAGGACCTTGATGGCGACGAGCCGATCCAAATCGGGTTGATGGGCCTTGAATACCACGGCCATGCCGCCCCGACCCAACTCCGAAAGGATGACGTATTTCCCCAGGCGGCCACCCACCTGTACTTGCATCAAAGAGGCTGCGGCCAATTGCAGATTCATGCCGATGCCGTTCCGGAGGCAGAAATCATTTCGATCACCGAGGCGAGGTCTTGCGGCAGCGGTGAACGGAACCTGAGCTTCCTATCCATGCCGAGATCGATATCCAAGCTGGCCGCGTGCAGGAATATCCGTTTGAGACCGAAAGATTTTTTCAAGCGTCGATTGTCCTCGAAAGAACCGTAGCGCGCATCGCCGACCAGTGGATGACCGATATGCGCCAAATGGGCCCTGATTTGATGCATCCTGCCGGTTTCAATAATAACACCCAGGAGGCTAAAATTCCCGAAGTCTTTTACCGTCCGATAACGCGTAACCGACCATTTACCTTCGTCTTCCGCGACCTCCGATTTGGCTCCCCCATGCCGCGAGTCCACCCGCGTGAGCAGTCCGGAAATTTCACCGTCCGGGGGAATGATTTTTCCCGCCACCAGGGCCAGATAATTTTTTTCAAAAGCGCCGTCCCTTAAGGCGGCATTCAAGCGGCGCAAACTGGGGCCGGTTTTTGCAATGAGCAGCACACCCGACGTGTCCTTATCCAAACGATGCACCAAAGAAGGTTGGAATTGCTCGCCCTGAATGCGTTGCGGCTCCAAGTAAGCGCGGACCTGTTCGATCACGGAATCACCGGGAAGAATTCCGGATCCGGGGTGAACCGCAAGCCCCGCGGGCTTATCGATGACCAGGATTTCGTGGTCCTCATGCAGAATCGGTAAGCGAAACTGCCATGATTTCCGATGGCGCACTTGCGGCTCGCGTTGCGAACCGGTCGGGCTTTCCTCGTTCGATTCAGCGCCTTCATCTCCGATCGGAGTGGGAGATTCAGCCGTTGCGGAGACGTCCGCAGCCGGCATTTCGTCGGGACGCAACCCGTATACGCGCAGTTGGTCGCCCGGTTGCAAAATATGGTTGCGATCCACGTGTTTGCGGGCCACCTTGATTTCCTTGCGGCGGAACAAGGATTGGAGGCGATCCAGGCTCATGGCCGGAAATTGGCGCCTTACGAACCGGTCGACGCGCTGCCCGGCGTCGTTGGGGCCGACCGTCATTTCCGCCAGCATGTCGTCATCCGGCTGAGGTAACCTGTGTGTTACCCTGGTTCGTTTGCCAAACCCGCCACGCCTCGGCGAGGCGGAAACCGTCGGCGCCACTGGAAACGATTCCGCCGGAGTAGCCGGCGCCCTCGCCCAAAGGAAAGAGTCCAGGGGTGGATATCGATTCCAGCGTCGCCGGATCGCGGAGCACGCGCACGGGCGAGGACGTGCGGGATTCGGGACCGATAATCAGTCCATGGGAAATAAAACCGGGAAGTTTGCGATCGAAATTGCGGAAAGACTCCTGGAGGGCCAGCGCGATCCGTTCAGGAAACAAAGCGCGAAAATCCGCCCAGCGCAAAGGTTTGGTGAAGGACGTTTTGGGAGCCGGCCCCGTGTCCACGCGTCCATCCATGTAGGCTTGAATGGTTTGGGCGGGAAAGGTGAACTCGCCTCCTCCCATCTCGAAAGCTTTCACTTCCAAGGCCCGGATAAAATCCAGGCCGGCCAGCACGTCATCCCCAGTCAACGTTTCCGGGTTCACGGGCACCACCACGGCGGAATTGGCGAAAGCGCCGGCCCGGTTGGAATAGCTCATGCCGTTGGTGAACAGTCCATCGGCCGCGTCCGCGCAAGGCACGATGACCCCGCCCGGACACATGCAAAAAGAAAAAGCGCTCAGGCCTTTCCCTTCCCCATCGCCGTTCCAGGTCAGGTAATATTCGGCCGCTCCGGTAATCGAACAATCCACCTTCTCGCCCATTTGACGCCGGTTCACCATTTCCTGCGGGTGCTCCACGCGCACGCCCACGGAAAAAGGCTTCCGCTCCATCGCCACGCCCAGCGTTTGCAGCAATTTGTAGAGCGGTCGAGAGGAATGACCCGCGGCCAGGACCACGGCGTCACAGGGCCGGAATCGTCCCTCCGCCGTAACACCCGTGATACGGCCTGCCTCGCAATGCAGATCCGTCACGGCCGTGTTGAAATGAAAAACGCAGCCTGCGGTTTCGCAGCGTTCCCGGAATCCCTTGATGACGAATTGCAACTTGTCCGTGCCGATATGCGGATGCGACAGGTATAGGATTTCCGGGTCAGCGCCCGAGGCTATCAATTCTTTCAGGAAAGCGTCCGTATAGGGGGTCCGCGTCCGGCATGTCAACTTACCGTCGGAAAAAGTGCCCGCGCCGCCTTCCCCGAACAAAATATTGGAAGCCGGATTGAAGCGATTGCCTTTCATGAAAAGCCGGATATCGTGGAAGCGCTTCTTCACGTCGCTGCCTTGCTCGAAAACGTCCACCTGGTATCCCTTGCGCGCCAATCCCACCGCGGCCGCCATGCCGGCCGGCCCGCTCCCGATCACGACGATGCGATTTCCCCGCGGCAGGTAGTCCCCGGCTGCCGCCGACCCCGCCAGTTCACTGTTGTCGGATGCGGGAAAAACCTTGGGGTGTCGCAAAGCGCCATGAAATTCAAACTCCACCGCGAAACGCCATAAAGGCTGGTTCCGCCGGCGGGAGTCCAAGGACTTCCGCAATATGATCACGTTCCCGATGCGCGAGCGCTTGACGCGTAAAAATCCGGCTATGGCGGCCGCCAAATCCGGCGTCTGGGCGGAAACGGGCACCGCCAATTCGCGCAGTACGAATTTTCCTATCGGATCCGAGGATTTCGCTTGGGTAGCTTGCATGTTACTCGAAAGGGTTCCTAACGGCTATTGAATCGGCTTAAAATAACGAACCGGCGGCCGGTATGCAACCTGCGCAGGCATCCCCGTCATCACGTAGGCGGAATAATCCTCGACCCAGGGAGAATTAGTGATGATAAGGAATGCCTTTCTTGATGCAAAAGGCCCGGTATAATTGCTCCAAAACCAAAGTTCGGGCCCATTCGTGGGTCAAAGTCATACGGCTCAATTGGAACTTACGCTTGACCCGGTTTTTTAGTGAGGGCGCGATGCCGTGCGAGGAACCGATGATGAAAGTGAGCCTCTTGACGGAAGCGTTTTCCTGCCGGGTCAAAAACCCCGAGAATTCGACCGAGCCCATCGCCTCGCCGGTTTCATCCCAAAGCACGCAATCTGCCAGCGGCTGGGCCGCCGCTTCGATCCGTTCCGCCTCTTTTTCCAAACGCTTCGCCCCGTCCGGGTCGGACGCGTCTTTCAATTCCACGACTTCCAAATCGCAAAGCCTTTCCAACCTCTTCGTATAATCCAGCGCCAATTCCCGCAGCGCCGCGTTGGACTGCTTCCCGACGCAAACCAGACGGATTTTCATGGACGTCCCGTCCGGGACCCAGTCGTATCCAATCGGGTATGTTTAAACTTGTTCATCGTTGAAATTGGCGCGTAAGGAAGCGAAAAATCCGTCCAGGAATTCCTTCTTTTCGACCTCATTTTTTTTACCCAAGGGGCCGTCCCACCTGTCCTCGGGAATCTCGAAAATGAATCGTGAAGGTATCACATCGCGGACCACGCGGTAATGGACCTTGGTGGCCGGCCAGGACAGGAAAAGCCGGCGCTTGGCGCGGGTCATGGCGACATAGAACAGACGACGTTCCTCTTCGATTCCGGTATCCGTATGGTTGGGCTTGGAAGGAAACGTGTCATCGTCCAATTGAGGCATGAACACAGTATGGAATTCCAATCCTTTCGAGGCGTGGACCGTCATCAGTTTTACGCCCGGTTTGTTTTCCGGATCGTTATCGTTTTGCGTATCCAGAGCCAAGGCGTTGAGCACTTCCGGTAGCCGCGCCTCCGGATTGCGTTGTTCCTCGCGCGCGAACAAACGCAGGAACTCGTCGTACCGCCCGCGCTTGCGCGAACCGGCTTCGAAGGCCGCCGTGACGCCGGCCTCACTCAACAACGCTTCCAGGGGCGCGAAAAAATTTCCCGCGCGGGATTCGCGCGAGCGGGCTTCGACCTGATCGAGCAATTGCAATACCCCCGTCGTCCAAGCCTGCCCGACACCCACGCAATACTCCCGCAAACATTCGATGGCCGGCGCTTCCGATCGCGGCATCACTTCCAATAGGTTTTTCGAAAACCCGCGTTTGGGAAAGGCCAGCACTTTGGATAGCGACAGTTCGTCATGGAGATTGGCCATCAGCTTGGCGTAAGCCAAGGCGACTTGAACTTCCGGCCATTCCAGCAAGTTGTCCGCGCCCTTCACGGCGAAAGGAACTCCGCCCATGATGAACTCTTCCATGAACTCACGCAATTGGATATTGGTGCGCACCAACACCGCCATTTCGCGCCAATCCAGATTATCGGTCCGATTCAATTCCTTCACCTTGGCGACGAGCCAATCCTTTTCGCTTTTTTCATCGTCGGCAACATGATGGTAGAGCGGCTCGCCGGCGTCCCGGGCGGTGAAAACCTCTTTGGGCCTGCGCAAGGTATTCTTGTGAATCACGGCGTTCGACGCGCCGATGATGGTGGACGTGGACCGGTAGTTTTCCTGGAGTTTGACGACGCGCGCCCCGCGGAAATGCGTTTCAAAATCCAAGAGGTTGCGCATCTCGGCCCCGCGCCAACCGTAAATGCTTTGATCGTCGTCGCCGACCACAAACACGCTCCCCATCGTTTCGACGCGCCCCATCGTTTCGACGGTCCCTGTCGTTACAACGCTCCCGGTCGCACCGACCGACCCGGCCGTTTCCGCCGACGCGGAATGGTCCATCCCGACTTCCCCCACCAAGAGCCGGATTAATTCCAATTGCGCCCCGTTGGTGTCCTGGAATTCGTCCACCAGGAAATGCCGCCAGCTTTTACGGTACTCGGCGGCTGTTTTGGGATTGTCGCGCAACAGCCGGATGGGCATACGGATCAGGTCCTCGAAGTCCACGAAATTACCGGCCAATTTTGCCTTTTCATAGCCCTTGTAAATACGCGGCAGGCGGGTCCCGTATTCGGTATCCACCGGGCAGTCCTCTGGAGTAAAACCTTTTTCCTTCAACTGGGATAGCGTGTTGGACAAATCGAACGCGTCGAATTTTTTGTTGCGCGCTCCGTGTTTGCCGGCCTGGGTCACCATCAGCGACAGCCGGGAATGCATGTCCAAAATCGCGGGGTCCGGGGCCAATCCCAGCGCGGGCGCGTTACTTCGCACCATGCGCAACCCCAGGGAGTGAAACGTGCTCAAGGAAACGCCATCGACGGCGGATCCGGCGTAGGCCTTCAAGCGGCCCTGCATTTCCTTCGCGGCCCGGTTGCTGAACGTCAGCGCGACGATTTCGGAAGGAAGCGCGGTTCCGGTCGCGATGAGATGGATGATGCGCGTCACCAGAACGCGCGTCTTACCCGATCCCGCTCCGGCCAAAACCAGCACGGGGCCGGGAGGCGCTCCTGCGGCGGCTGCCTGTTCGGCGTTCAACCCGGACAGTAACCTGTGCGCTACCTGGGTAAGCATCGCGGGAGACGAATGGGTTTTGGGAGTTGAGGTGCGCTTGCCCTTGGCGGACGGGGTTCGGCGGGCGGCGGATCCGCCCCGGGCATCAGAATTCATGGGCCTCGAAAACTACAAAAGGATTTCCTCGCCCCAGGGCCGGGGAGAAATCGAAATATGAAATCAGCGGCCTTCCGCGAGGCGGTTGATGAGGAATTCCGCGAAGCCGAAACGGCGCATCCGGTCCTGGGTTTTGGGGATATCGTAATTCACGCGGACGATTTCCACGGTCATCGCCGACGTATCGCAGAAACACCATGAGGCCAGGGGAATGCGATCGCGGGGCTGCCCGACGCTGCCGACGTTCACGAGAATGCGTTGGTTGGGCTGGAGTTTGTGGGACAAGGTTTCCGAGACCCAAAAAGACTGTTCGTTCTCCATCACCACGATGGAAGGCATATGCGTATGGCCGATGAAACAGATCTTCTCATTGAAAAAGGAGAAGGCGTCGATGGCGTCATCGAAGCTCGTGACATAGTACCAGTCGACCGGCGACCGAGGGCTGGCATGAACGAAGGTCAGCGGCGCCTCATCGACTACGTACGGGAGCTTATCGAGAAAATCCACCGAGGACTTCTCAAGGTTTTCCTTGGTCCATTCAATCGCCTTGCGCGCGTAAAAGTTGAAATTTTCGGAGGACTCGCGGCCGAGCGCCACGGAGTCATGATTGCCCAACAAGGTCACGGCGCTGACGTTTTTAATCAACTTGACGCATTCATTTGGATTCGCGCCATAGCCGACGGCATCGCCCAGGCATATACGGCGCTCAACGCCGAGCGTCTCCATGGATTCGAGGACTTTTTCCAGTGCTTCTAAATTGCTGTGAATATCGGAGTAAATGCCGTATCGCATGCAGCCCTTTACTATCCGTTAACCCTGAAATCCATAAGGTTATAGTTTAAAATACTTTCGAGGAAAGATAAAGCCCCGTCAATCGGGTATTGGATAAACTATCCGTCATGATGCAAAGCAAGTCTCCAAAACGTAACCGTTAGCCAGGGCCATCCGGAGTACGGCTGATTCCGGAATCCTTCGCGCCAAGGATCACGGTCAGGGAACCCGCGAAAATTATGGCTGAATCCGCCGGACCGAAGGTGTATAATCCGGCGTGCCCCATGTTGCAATGGAAAACGCCGATGGCGGAGGTGAAAGGGTGTTGCCGCCCATTTCCCTCCATAATTTCACCTCCCTGGTCTTTCCAAAAATATTGACTTCGGGTCGGGCGCTGGATTCCCGAACCTCTCGGAATTTAAAAGACATCTATCCCTTCAGTATCCTGGTGGTGTCCCCCGGTTCGCTCGATGCGACCCAGGATTATGATTTCCTTTTCCAGCATGTCGGAGTGATGCTTTGGGATCCGGAATCCAAACCGCACTCGCCCGTTCCGCATTGGGTGGACATACGGCTATCACATCGGCCCGATGATTCCGAGTTGGAGTTGGCGTGCAGCCACATGTTACGGCTGTTGGAATTGAAAGAGCAATGCATGATCCTGCACAATACCAATGCGATAACCGAAGCGCGCAACCGGCAATTGAACCAAATCGGCGTGGCCCTGATGACGGAAAAGAATCTCGACACGCTGCTGGACTTGATCCTGGACAAGGCCATGGAGTTGACGTCCAGCGACGCCGGCTGCCTGTATTTGGTGGAGGCGGCCCCGGAAAAATCCGAAGTGCCGGGAAAATATTGGTCGAACAAGCAAATCCGCTTCAAGCTGACCCGTAACGAATCCGTCCGTTTCAATTTTTTGGAGATGGTTCTGAATCCAAGCAAATCCTCGATCGTCGGCTTCTCCTTAATGGAAGGGAAACCGCTCAACATCCCCGACGTATACCATATCGACGTGGCTTCCGAATTTCGCCATAACGCCGGGTTCGACAAGACTTCCGGGTATCGGACGCGATCCATGCTTACCCTGCCCATGATGGATCACCAAAACCAGGTCGTGGGTGGAATCCAATTGATCAATAAGTGCCGGTCGCCCCGGTCGGGCCCCATCACATCCCTGGAAAGCGCCGACCGGCAGGTGATGCCCTATCGCCAGGACGACGTCAACCTTTGCCTCTCGCTCGCCTCGCAAGCCTCGGTGGCCTTGCTCAACGCCCAGTATGAACTCGACATCAAAAATCTTTTCGAAGGGTTCATCAACGCCAGCATTTCGGCCATCGAATCCCGCGATCCCACCACATCCGGGCATTCCCATCGAGTGGCGGATTATTCCGTGCGGATGGCTGATTGCGTAGGCCGGCAACGGGTCGGGAAATATAAGGAGGTGCGTCTTACGGATCCCCAGCTCCGGGAGCTGCGCTATGCCGCGCTGTTGCACGACTTCGGTAAAATCGGCGTGCGCGAACACATTCTCACAAAGTCCAGCAAACTTTTTCCTCACGAATTGGAGCACATCCGCCATCGCGCCGAATTCATCAAGCGGACCGTCCATTGGGAAACCGCCCAGGCTAAACTCGATATTTTAACCGGGTTGGAAAATAGCAACCCCGAGAGGGAATTCCGGCGGCTAGAGGAACAGGAACGGTTGGCGCTACGGAACGTGGACGCCTTCCATGAAGCGGTCCGCAAGGCGAACGAACCCAGGAGTTTGGATCCTTTTGCCTTGGAGTTTCTGGAAAGCTTGGGAAAGAAAACCTACCGCGACACGGAAGGCGGGGAAAAATGTTATCTGCATCCGGAAGAGTTGTCCCGGTTGACCATCCCCCGAGGCACCTTGACCATTGCGGAGCGGGAAGAGATCAACACCCACGTTTCGCACACTTACAAATTCCTTTCACAAATTCCTTGGACCAGGGACCTGTTACAAGTTCCGAATATCGCTTTTGCCCATCATGAAAAACTCGACGGATCGGGCTACCCGCGGCGCTTGAAACTGGCGGAGATTCCCATCGGATCCCAGATCATGGCCATTTGCGATATATTCGACGCCTTAGCCGCGGCCGACCGACCTTATAAAAAGGCATTGCCCACGGAACGGGCCTTGGACATCCTGGCAGATGAGGTCAAGAGTGGGAAAATTGACCAGGAACTCTTCCAAATCTTCTTGGATGGACAGGTTTACCTGGCGCCAAGGCTATGAGTGCCCTCGCCGGTCAGGGCTCAAACAACCCCATCCGGTATCAGCCGGCGAAATGTGGCAAGCGCCTGGACCTTCAAATTAAATTCCTGTACAATTCGGCCGGTACCTTTTCAGAAATCACAGTTTGAATTACCTTTCCAACCTCTCCGGAATGAAAGGCCCTTTGGCCTGAAGCCGGTATAGGTCTTGTTCCCATCGTCTAGTGGCCTAGGACAGCGCCCTTTCACGGCGCCGACAGGGGTTCGACTCCCCTTGGGAACGCCAAAATGCCCTTTCTGCGAGAATCCGCAGGAAGGGCATTTTTTTTATGCCGCTATCACCCGTAACTTACCCGTTACCTTCCGATTACCTGGGATACTGGGATAGTCAGGCTGATTGATGCGGGGTTATCCGGCCATCGATTAACCGCTCAAAAAGCACGCATGTTCGATCAAAGGCTTTTTCCAATTCGTCCCGCAAGCCGGTTAACTCCACCATTTTCCGCTCGCGTAATTGAGTCTCCATGAGCAGCACGGATTGCGTCATGCTCATCGCTCCGACCGTGAGGCAGGACCCGCGCAATCGATGCAGCGCTTTGGCCAAAAAAATATCGTCACCCGTATCCATCCCAGTACGGATTTCGACCAGGGTGGTTCGCGACGTCTCGATAAAAAGGTTCAGAATATAGTGCAACTGAACATTGCCCGCCGCGCTCCCATCGGAAAAAACCTCCAATAGTTTCCAGTCGATCTCCGCTTCATCCGCGTTTTCATTAACCGTCAACCGATCCTCCATTACTTTCGTCAGCAAGTCCGCTCCGAAGGATTTGAAAAGATAATCACCTCTTCGGGCCGTCAGTCGACGCGCCCTATTGCCGGAACAACCTGTGCCGTCACGGTGATGATGAGAAGACCTTCCCCCTGACCGGATTAAATGATACCCTAACTGAGGAGACAAGGGGTCCCCAAAACCCGTCATCTTCGTCAGTCTCCGTCTTAACCGGCTCGCCTCCCTAGGCGGGCCGGTTTCTTTTCCCGAAAAACCTAATCCTTCCAGGCCCGCTCGGAGCCCTGCCTGGAGTGAATTATCGGCGGGGAAATACGCTTTCCGCTCGCGAGAGGAAAATTGCAAAATTGCCTAAGGGTACGGGGTGGCGCAGCGCAGCGTCAAGAATGCCTTGTGTTTAACATCACGTTCTAACCTTCAACGCGTATAAATGCCTAATCGGGCCTTTTCGAAATTCCTTCCCGCCCGATATCATATGGGACGCCCACCGTCGGAGAAACTATCGGAAAATGATTTTCTTGAGGACTGGAAAAAGTAAAACACAGTCGGACCGGGGGCGTCACGGGCCAGGCCTAGGTAGCCAATACGTTACCCAGGCGAATGTGTTGGCCTTCGTTTTTCTCTTAATCGCGCAGGCGCCTGTTTCCGGCGCGATCAAGACTTGGGTCGGCGGCGGCGGTCCATACACATGGAACACAGGATCGGCATGGTCCCCCACGGGAGCGCCGACCTCGGGCGACTCGGTCATCTTCAATGGTCCCTACCCTTGCAGCCTGACTACCGACGTCAATGTTCTCTCCATCGTCCTAGCCGGAAGTTATACAGGCGCATTCCAATTTGGACACGCCACCATCAATGTTTCCGGAAGCACTGCGGATTTCCGTTCCATCGGCCCCATCCAGAAAGATTTCGGGCAAATCCTTTTTACCGGAGGAGCGCAACGGCTAATGCCGCCTGACGGCCAAAGTCTTCCTACCATCACGGTCAACGGATCGGGTACGACTCAGATCATGAACGGCAATTTGATCGCGGATTCGATCATTGTACTCTCCGGAACTTTCGATTTAGGTGTAAGCGGGGAACATCTCATCACCGGTATCCGCGCCAATGGCGGCGGCCTTAATTTCAATGGTTCCCTGGCGCATGTAGTCGGCGACGTAGACCTGGCCAATTTATCCACGCTTTCTTCCGGAGTCGGATTCCTGGATTTTATCGGCGCTGCGGGAACGCAATCGTTCAAGCCGAAATCCGGCGCGACCCATCCTCACCTTTTCCATTCGGGGCCTACCACCTTGCGAATCGTCGGAGCCAGTCTTACCGCCCTTTCCTTTTCACAAACGGACGGAATCCTGGATGTGAATGGAAATGATGTCACGACCGTCACCGGGGGCGACTTCAACATCCAGAACGGCGTTGCCTCCAGCCTTACGGGAATCGGAGGGCGGACCGTCACCGTCAATGGCAATCTGGGATTGTTCGGGGCCAGCACAAATTCTTTCGTGATTAATCCGGGAGCCTCCTTGACCCTGAACGTGTCCGGCGCCGTTTTCGCTGACCAAGTGGATATGGGGAATTGCGTTTTGACCGGATCGGCGGGAACCGCAACCCGGAGTTTGAACGAGGGCGGGAATTCCGGTTGGACATTTCCTTCCGGCTATTATTGGAATCGCAGCGACGTATTCACTTCGAGCAACGATTTCAACAAAGCCTACAATTGGAATGGTACGCCTGATGGGAAGGGCTTTCATCCCGCCTCCGTTTCCGACTACGATTTTTATTCCACGACCTTGGATGCAGGTTGGACCTTCACCGATCAGGATGCCGACGCGGGTACCGGCGGCTATTCACTGACGCTAGCGCCGCACCAATTGGCCTTAAGCGGGCGCGGCTCCGAACTCTTCGGCCCCACCAATCAATTCGTCGCAGCCTATAGGTCCGGGGGCGACGGCGACTATACGGTTAAGGTCGTTTCCGCCATCAATGGAAAGGCGGGATTAATCACGGCCAACTCCTTGTCGGCTTTGTCATCGGGTGGGTATTGCGCGTTAGCCTTCATAGCCGGACAAGTACGTTTCGAGGTTAATGTTTCCAGCACAATAGGGGAGTTGAATTATTCATTATCGCAAGGAACCGGTCTCACCACGCCGATCTGGTTGCGACTGGTGAAAAACGGTGGGACGTATTCCGCATATTACCGAAATTCCCCTGGCGTCAATTGGATCCCAGTCGGGACGCCGCAATCGCCGCAAGGAGCCAGCGGAAGCATGCAGATCGGAGTGTTCAGTCTCTCCATGAATCCCACCGTTACGGCAACGTCCCTCTTCGACGATTTCCAAACCGGCGGCGACCTGAGCGGCGGAGATGCCGTCCTTTCTTTTAATGGAACGACCGGAACTGCGGACGCAGACGCCACCTTGTCCAGTGACGTGACCGTCCAGAGCGTCGACTTTACCGGATATACGGGAGCATTTAATTTCGGAGGACATAAGCTCACGATAGCCGGCGCCGGCGTTAATTTCGTGTCGGGAATGAGTCTTACCGCCTCTCCGGGTCGCTTGGAATTCAACGGTGGATCTCCGCAATCCTTCACTCCAAAATCCGGAGCCCATTACGGAGAGGTCATCCAAAATGGTTTGGGCGGAACCACTTTGCTGACCAACGGCCTGGTCGCCGATACGCTTACGGTGGCCACCGGAGCCGTAAACTTGGGGACAGGACTCACGCATTCGCTGGGAAGATTGTCCAGCACCGGCGGCGGCATACAGTTTGGGACAAGTACCATGAATGTCACGGGTACGGTCGACTTCGGCGGATTATCTGCTTTGACTTCCGGCTCGGGTTCCTGGTTGCGATTCACCGGTTCCTCGACGCAGACTTTCATCCCTGCCAACGCCTTGCTCATGCCGGATATCGAAATCGTCGCCAGCGTCGGGGCCGTTTCCGTATATACCAACGCGCTGCTGACCAAATCCCTGCGCATGACCTCGGGCAGCCTGACCTTCAGCAACGGGACGCAGCAAACCGGCGCCATCCTTGCCACGGGAGGCAGCTTGGACTTGGGGAGCTCCACCCTTGAAGTCACCTCCGGCGACGCCGATTTGGCGGGCCTTTCCACATTGAACGGCAGCGGAGCGATTTTAAAATTCACCGCCGCCTCGGGAACTCAAAACTTCACGCCCATGCCGGGCACGCCCCATCCGTCGATTGTCAAAACAGGCGGGGGGATTTTACAAATCCTGGGAAACGATCTCGGCACCCCATCGTTGGAGATCGATGCCGGGACCGTCAAATTAGGCGCGGGGCTAATGCATACCCTAACCAACCTATCCGGAACCGGCGCCCTGGATTTCCAATCCTCAACCTTGCAGGTCTCGGGCAGCTCAGTGGACATGAGCGGATTTGCGTCCGTTGTGGCCGGAAGCGGAACCTTGGTTCTCGCCGCGCCGAGCGCCCAAGCATTCATTCCCAAATCCGGAGCCACTTGTCCTTCCATACTTCAGACAGGTAACGGAACGGTTACGGTAAACGTAAATGATCTGCATACGGCCAACCTGACGTTGAATAACGGAACCTTCGACATATCCACCGGAGGGAAAAATATTTTCGCGACAGGCAACCTCAGCTTGGCGGGCGGACATTTGCTGGCCGGCGCCGAGGATGTCCTCATCGGCGGGGATGTGACCGTGACCTCCGGGACCTTGGACTGCCCCACGAGTGGAAACCAATTTACCATCGGCGGAAATTTTTCGCAGGCTTCGGGGAGCGCGCTAAATCCGGCGACGGGATCGATAATGTTCAATGGAACCGCCACGGGAAAAATCATCGACGTTTATGGTTCGCTGAATGCTTTAGTCTTTAACGGCGCCGGGGGGGGATGGACCCTGGCAAACCACAATCTCGCCTTGGGCTCCAGCCTCACGATCACGGCGGGCACGTTCAATATTTCCACCCATGCCTTGAATGCAGCCACCGGTGACTTGGTTGTGAACGGCGGAACACTTACAGCGACCAACGGCGGCCTGGCCGTAAACGGGGATTTGACCTTAACTGCGGGAACGTTGACGGCCCCAATCGCAGGCAATACCTTCATCATTTCCGGAAGCCTTATCCAATCCGGTGGAACCCTGACGACAACCTCAGGCAAAGTCCAGCTCACGGGAAACAACACGGGAAAGGTGATTAAGACCGCCGCGACCTTCGATACCCTCAGCGTCACCGGTTCCGGATCCTGGCTTATCGATTCCTTAGGATTGCACACAGGAACCTTGCGCCTCACTACTGGCAGCTTGAATCTCGGCAGTGGTTTAACGAATCTTGTCAGCGGAAGTTTAGACTTGGCCGGTGGCACGCTTCATTTCGGATCATCCAACCTCCAATGCGCCGTCCCTACCGTTGATTTCAGCCTCCTCGGCGGACTCTACGCGGAAACCGGGACCTTGGAATTCACCCGGAATGGAGTCCAGAATTTTACGCCCCTTTCCGGAGTGGCCCATCCCAAGCTCAAGTTGAGCGGGACGGGCACGGTTTCCCTGGTGGCCTACGATGTTACGATCCCGGACGCGGAAATTACCGCGGGCGCGTTCAACGTCGGAGGCCGGATCCTGAGCATTTCCAATTCCCTGACCATCAGCGGCGGCGCGCTCAATGCCTCTTCGGGAAATTTAAACGTCTACGGTAACGTATCCGTTACCTCAGGCGGATTGAGCCTGCCGTCCGGAGGTACCTGCAATTTTGGCGGAAGCTTTGCGGCCGCGTCCGGAACGCTAACCCCTAATTCCGGCATTGTGAATTTGACGGGCACCACCTCGGGTTATACCCTCGACGTCGCCGACTCCCTCTATAAATTGAACGTGAACGGTTACGGAGGGGAATGGACCATCGTCAATCATGCGCTTAACCTGAATGGCGCCGCACTGAACCTGCAGGCCGGGACGTTGCGCCTGGGCTCCGGGCTGACCCACTCCGTAAAAGCATTCTACAGTGCGAGTGGAACCCTCGATTTCGGTAGCAGTGTGCTCAGAGTATCCGCCAATGACGCCAATTTCTCCGGTCTGGCCGACGTCATTCCCGGCACGGGAAGCCTTGCGTTTACCAGCGCGGCGGGCACCCAATCTTTGACGCCCCGACCGACGGATACCTTGCCTGTCATCGTACATTCCGGCGGGGACACCTTGGCCTTGGCCACCTACGCGCTGATTTGCAAATCGTTCACCCAATCGGCCGGAGCCTTCAATTTGAATTCCCTGAACCTCACTACCGTCAATTCCGGGGACTTCTCGATCAACAATGGCAACGCCGGTTCGATCACCGGCTTGGGAGGATCCACCCTGACGATTTCCGGCAATGCCAGTCTGGTCGGCGCCTCCGCCGTTAGCCGACTCAATTTGAATCCCGGCTCCGCCTGGACGGCCGCGGTAACGGGCACGTTAACCGGAAATTTCGTATCCATCGGAAACGGCAACGCCTCGAATGCCGCCGGGACATGTTCCAACTGCGCCAATCTGGGCGCGAATTCCAACTGGAATTTTTCCATGGTTTGGGCGGGCGGCGGATCGACGAATAACTGGTCGGAATCGGCGAATTGGAGCGGAGGATCGGCGCCGACTTCCCTGGACGCCGTCACCTTTGACGGCACATCAACCAAGAACGTCGCGTTGGACGTGGATGGAAACGCCAAGGCCGTCGCATTCACTTTGGCCTACACTGGCACATTCGATTTCACGACACATACGCTTTCGGTATTCTCCGGCAACGCCGACTTTCGCCTGGGAGGGATCATCACCCCGGGCAGCGGAACCTTGGCGTTCTCCGGTTCAGGCGCGCAAACATTCATCCCCAAATCCGGAACGGCGTTTCCCCGCATCCTTCAGAATGGTGTCGGAACCACAACCATTTCGACGAATAATTTATCGGCCGCTGATCTGACTTTGGCCTCCGGGACCTTCCATCTGGGCGCGGGTTTGACCCACTCTTTCGTGGGAATCAGCGGTGGAGGTGGACTCAATTTTGGAACATCCAATATCAACGTAAGCGGAAGCGTCGACCTGTCCACCGCTACGGTGACGGTCGGCGCATCGAATACTTTAACTTTCGTCGGATCCTCGCCGCAAACCTACACGCCGAAGGCCGGGCTCACGGGACTGAATCTGGCGCAACGCGGCGGCGGCGGCACGACCATCCTGGGAACAGGAATTTCGATCACGTCCCTCACCATCACTTCCGGAACGCTTCATCTAGGTACGGCGCTGTCGCATACCGTCACGGGCGCAATCTCCCTTACATCAGGGAGTTTGGACTTCGGTTCATCGACATTGAGTCTACAATCCTCCAACATCGACTTCACGGGTTTGTCGAGCGTAACCCAAGCGGGCGGCGTTCTGGAATTTTCCGGCGGCACGCCGCAATACTTTACTCCGAAAGCGGGCGCGCCCTTGCCGGATATCCGCCAGAATGGCGCAGGCGGCACAACGGTGTTGTCCAACGGCTTTTCCATAGCGACTTTGCGAATCGCGAGCGGAACCCTGTACTTGGGATCAGCACTCACGGATTCCGTGGGCGCTGTTATGACGACCGGGGGCGGACTGGACTTCGGCAGCAGCGCGATGATCGTAAAATCCGGCGGGGCCGATTTTTCCGGGCTGGCGACTTTGACCGCAGGGTCGGGACAACTCATTTTCAGCGAATCCACCGGCGGCCAAACTGTCATTCCCAAGAGCGGGGTCGCGCTTCCGGCCATTGTCCATAAGGGAGCGGGAGCGCTTACCCTGCGGGGCGGCAACCTGCTGTGCTCATCCTTCTTGAATCAAAGTGGAATTTTTGATTTCGGCGGATTCAACGTCACTGTCGCCGGAACGGGGGCATTCCGAATCTTGAACGGAACGTCCGCGACCTTGTCCAACCTGGCCGGCCGAACCCTGACCGTCGGCGGCAACGCCCTATTCGCCGGTCAACCGAGCAACCACCTAAATATGAATCCAGCCTCGGGTTGGACCCTCGCCGTAACCGGCACGTTACTAGCCGACAACGCGGATATCGCAAATTGTTCGGCCTCAATCAGCGCCGGATATGCCGATTCGAGCCGCGATCTACTTGGAAATGCCAATTGGCACTTTCTCGACTCCGTTCCTCCGGCGAATGTCAGTACTTTCACCGCGACGGCCCTGAACGGTCACGCCGTGTCTCTGGCGTGGGTCGGCTCAAGCTCTGCGGATGCGGAATCGGTCATGGTAAGATACCGAACCGACGGCGTCACTCCCGGTGGAGCCACCGACGGCGTGCTTTGGAAAACCTTGCCGAAGTCGTCAATGACCGATACGGCGACGGGACTTTCGGATAAAACCATTTTTCATTTCGCCGCCTTCGTGCGTGATTCGTCGGGAAACTGGTCCGGCCCATCGACCGGGGCAGCCGACTCCGCGCGCACCCCGGACGTCACCGCTCCGGCGAACGTAACCGCTTTCACGGCCACGGCCCAAAGTCCCAGCGCCGTTACCCTCAATTGGACGCCTTCCCGTTCCCCCGACGTCGATTCGCTGATGATACGGTATCGCACGGACGGATTTTTCCCGGCTTCCATCACCGACGGTTCATTATGGAAAAACGAACCTCAAAGCCGCGTATCGGACACGGTGACGGGGCTATCGGGAAACATCATGTATAGCTTCGTAGTCTTCGTGCGCGACAGCGCGGGCAATTACAGCAGCGTCGGCACGGGCGCAGAGGACACGGCCTTGTATCAAGCTTCGGTTTCCGGCAGCGTTTCGATTAATGATCAATCCTCCCGGACTTCCAATCCGAATCCTGCATTAGCCTTTACTTATGCGGGTGCGGACAGCTTGCGTTTTTCGCTGCTCATGGACACGGGCACGGCCAGTTGGAAAGCGGTGCATCCGATGGATTCCCTGTCCTTGGCTGGTGGCCCGGACGGCCGCCGCATCGTGATGGCGCAATTCAAAAATATTTTCGGAACCCGGTCTCCCTGGTATCGGGATACAACTTTACTCGATCGTCTGCCGCCGGAGGTAAGCGTCCCACTTAACGCAACCTATGGTTATCGGGATTGGACGGGATCAATTTCGGGAAAAGCCGTAGACACAGTTTCGGGAATGGATACGGTATTCATAGTGCGGTACCGCGAGGCGGATAGCAATTACTTCAATGGCTCGGCATGGTCGGCGACAGCGGATACCGCCAAGCTTTCGACCGACAGCCTTTTCAGCATTTCCATTCCGGGTTCGGCCATGGCGACGGGGTATTACCGGATTATTGTTTTTGCTCGTGATCGCGTCGGAAATTTCTCGGCTCCGATGTCGTTCCGATTTTTTTTCCAGGATAACCGCACCCCACAGTTATCCTCAAGCGACATACGGGACTCCATTCTCCAAAACCAGGCCGTGGACTGGATCGTGGACCTGGGGGATATGGACCCGGGGGATTCACTTGCCACGGTCTCCGCTTCGCTACCCCCTTGGATTACCGCGACGGAACGCACAGATTCGGCTAGGGATGGATTCGCCGAACATCGCATGTACCGCATGAAGGGTATGCCGCAGCAAGGCGATGTGGGTAACAACAGCATTTCCATAACCGTCCGGGACATGGGCGGAAAAACTTTCGCCTTCGCGAAAACCGTTTACGTCGTCGATGTGAATGATCCGCCGAAATTTTCCGTTGGGCAAGACTCGCTCGGCGTCATGGAGGATAGCGTAACGCTTTGGACACCCAAGTATTCGGACCCGGATCCCGGGGATCGGCACACCTTCGCGATTCTACAAGCGCCGCCATTCGTCCATATCCAGGACTCCGTGTTGACCATTCATCCGGGTAGCCGGAACGTGGGGAAATTTCCCATGGTCGTGACGGTCAGCGACGGCAAGGCATCCGATACTTTACGGTTGACCTTAACCGTGATCAACGTCGAGGATCCTCCGGTGGCTTTCGCGTCGGACAATTGGCAGTCGCCGGCCCATTGGAAGGAACATGCCGTGGATTCCTTCACGGTTCTGGTAGTGGACATGGACAAAGGCGATCCGATCACCTTGCTCACTTCCCTGCCGGCATATATCCGCTATTCACAGGTTTTGGACACTTCGGGATATAATCATTTTTTCAAGTTCACGGTAACACCCGGGTTACGGGACACCGGCGATGTCAAACTCAAGCTGAATTTCGCCGACGCGGCCGGAAAGCCCACAGGTTTAACCCTGACCGGACGCGTGCAACCCGTCAACAACGCGCCCGTCGCGGTCATTCTTTCCAAGCAAACCCAGGGCGGGGCGGCGCGCTTCGCCTTCGACGTCAATGATTCCGACGGCAATCTGGCGGCGACCCGGTTCCATTATCGCCTGATCAATTCGTCGGGAGATACGCTGCGGTCCGGCATTTCCGGTAGCCCCGCGCTGGTCTTGCATCCAATCGCGGACGGCGCATATCTCCTGGCCGTCAAGGCGGAGGATGAAGGCGGCCTGATGCAATCCAATTTCGTCACTTCGGCGTTCGCCATCAGCGGGGCTACGACGCTCCGTTTGGACAGCGCCCGCTGGAACATGGTTGCCATTCCCACCATGGCCCTCCCGGCTACTGCCTTAGGCGCGGGCGCCACGATCACCTCCTGGGACGAAACGACGGAGGACGGCCTGGCCTTGGGCCGTTATGCGGCCGGAAAATCCGTGGACACCCTGAAACGCGGGAAAGGCTATTGGGTGCGCCCTGCCAAGCCCATCAGCTTGTCGGCCATCCAAAAAGACCTTGGATCCGGGCCGGTTTCCATCAGGCTCACGCACAGCAAACAGGGGTGGAACCAAATCGGCAATCCTTTCCCCTATTTCGTGGACGTATCCGCGTGGAAATTCCTCTTCTGGGAATGGGATCCCGCGGGTCGCGACTTGGTGGAAGCGAAAGGAATTTTAAAACCGTGGACGGCCTACTGGGTCCAGGTCGCCAAGGACACCATCCTTACGTTGAAAGATCAGCCGTATTTCCCGGGCGGTTCCGCCCCGCTGGCCAAGAGTGGCGCGCAACCCGTACCGGGCTACCGCCAAGCGGGAGATTGGGCCTTGCAATTGAGCCTGCAAGCCGGGCCATACCGGGACCAAGCGAATTTACTGGGTGTCCGTAGCGCCTACGTAACTCCTGAGTTACTATCGGGAGCAACCCAGGAAATTGATCATTCGTCACCGTCGCCGACGAAGTCCGGCCAGGGCAACTCCCCAAGAAGCTTAGTCGCCGACGCCCCAAAATTCGGAGATTTTATCGCCTTACATTTTGAAAAGCCCGGTGAACCTGGGGACAGCGCGTTGGGTTATGCGGAAGATTTCCGAGCGGCCCTGGATCAGAATGAAGAGTGGTGGGACTTCGCGGTGGAAAACTCCGGCACCCCATTTGTCCAGTCAAAACTCTTCTTGCCGGGATTGGCGGCCTTACAGGCTTCCGGCCAGCATGTTTTCCTGGTCAACCGCGGCGTGGCCCAGGAAGTTCTGGCGGAAGTCCCCGCCACCCTGGCCATGCCTGGGAACCTGACCCACTATTCCCTGGTCGTCACCCCCCACGGAGACTTCGCCGAAAAGTTAAAGGCCAACTTCAACATTTCGCAAAATTTCCCTAATCCCGTTACAGACATCACAATATTTAATTTCAACCTGCCCCAAGCCTGGGATAAGCAAGGCCGGCGCATGGCGAAAACTTATCGGGTGCGCTTGGACGTATTCGATTTTTCCGGACGGCTGGCGGGGCGCGCCTTGGATAAGGAATACAAGCCCGGCAGCTATTCCCTTCAATGGATACCGAAGTCCACCGGAGGCGGCGCCCTGGCGAAAGGCGCCTATGTGTATCGGCTGGAGACGCCGGAATACCAAAAAGCAATGAAGATGCTGGTGAAGTAAAAAAAGCCGTCGCAAATATTCCCAGCCACCTTATAAAATCTCCAAAACGATCCGATATACCGGATTGGGCGGATGGCATATGCAGGTTTTCAGGTTGAAATTGAAGTCGCCGACTCGCGGGAGCCGATTTCCTAAACCATTCCGAAAACCATCGCGGTCGCGCTGCGCCTGGTTAGCGGGAATCCTCGTGGCTTTATTCTGGGCGGCATGCTCCAGCCCAACGTCCTCAAAGAAAGCTTCGGCGGCATGCGTAAGCAGCAACCCCGCCCCGACTACGAACCAAGCCAACCCGATGCAGGACTCCATCGTCAAGGCTGCCAAAGCTGCGGGCAAAGGCGTCATCGCCGGGGCGTTGCAAGGCGAAGGAAAAGACGTCGTCAAAGGCTTGTTGAAATCGGCCGCTAACGCCGCAGGGGAACGACGGTTCCTATCCACCGCGCCCGTGCCCCTGGAAGGCGCAACCATCCTCATTTTCGACGCCCAAAGACCGACCACTGCGGCCGAAACCACCCTGACCACGGATAAGAAAGGTTCCTATGCGGCCGTGTTGAAACCGGGAAAGTATTATGGATTCGCCGTCCATCTTGATCTAGCCACCTTCCGGTTGGTAACCGCCGGCATCCCTTTCATCAATTGCCGGAAAGACTCTTTGACGGCCATGGACACGGCCATCGCCGTGGAAGACGTAACGAACCCCTCCGTGACCGGAGTTTACGACGCCACTTCGGCGGATGAAAACGGATTATTCCTGGTCGGAGGCATTCCGGCCGGAAACGCCCGGGTGAGCATCATGTTTTCCGAGCCCATGCAGCGCGAAAGCGTGCGCGGCCTGGTCGTCGGCAAAGTGGACCTAGCCAACGTGAACGGCGGCATGGCATTGAAAGATTCCCTGGCCGCGACCGGCATTATTCCCACCTGGAGCGGCGACAGTAAACAACTGACCTTATCGCTCGGCAGATTGGAGTCCGGATCCAAGTACGGCATCATCATCCCCATCTCCATGAAAGACCTTGCTAAAAATCCCCTCCGCCGGGAATATCGCGCCCAATTCGACGCCGTGTCCGATGACCAGTCCGCCGCCCAAGCCTTCGCCGTCTCTTCCACCTTTCCCGCCGAGAAGGACTCGTTGAAGCCGACGCAAAATCCCACCATTACCTTCACGCATCCCCCCCAGATTTTTTCGGCCATCAACTCCATCGCCATGGACCCCAAAATCGAGGGTTACTGGGAAGTTACGGGGTCGCGGATCACCTTCATCCACAAAACCCCCTTCACCATCGGCACGAATTACACCATCGCCCTGCCCGACACCCTTTTGGATCTGGGCGGCAACCGGCTCGATAAAAGTTCGCGTTTCAGTTTCAAGGCCAAGGACTACGACGGCGCGGCCAAGGACAAGAAAGGCCGCGATCAAGCCGTCGCGCTGATGATGGAAGATTTCTTCAGCGCGTATTTACAAGGCGACGTGGGGCGTATGGCCGGATTCCTCGACCCATCCTTCCGTTTGGAAGCCGACGCGCAATTTCTCTCTTCCCAACAATTCCTCGACCGGGTGAGCAAGGATGTTTCTTCAAAATCCTTACTTAGCGCCGGATTCATTGCGCCGTTATACAAATCCGATGCGGCGACTTGTTCCACCCACGTGGCCTTACGCAAGGTTACCAGCACGGATAAAAAGGATACGCTCTGGGTACAAGCGCGGACCGGCGCCGGAAATGCGCCCAAAGTGTACCGCAAGGAAACGGAAATCACATCGGGCCTGACTTGGTCCAAAACGGACAACCGCTTCACGATCGACGGCAAGGATTATATCTATGACTTGCCCGCGAACGCGACCCAATCAGGATCGGGCGACGCGCGCTTCGTCGGACGGCAGTTGCAGGCGAATTCCTCCGTGGCATTGTTTCCGGTCAAAGACGTCGGCAAAGACGCGTTTTCCATCGATGGCGGTATCCAAGTCACCGATCAAGACGCCAAAGTGGCGGTTAAATTATCCACCGTTACGACCCATGGACGGTTCGATTGGGACCCATCCTTGGCCTGCGCGGAAAACGCCCCCGTCGACACCGGGTACCGAATCATCAAATTCATATTGGGATACACGGGAACCAAATGGGTCATCAACCATGCGGTAGACGGCGGCCTCGTGGGCCAAAAACAATTCAAGGAAACCGTCGCGGCGACGGACTTCAAAGTGCGGCAAATCCAACCGATCACCTTGGTCTCCCCAATCGCGGGCGCGGACAATTCCGGCGACAAAGACGGCAACGTTTTGTTCCGGTTCAAGGGGCTGGACCTAGACAGCGTCGGCGGGTATTTGGTCGGCTTGGCCGAAGATCCGAAGTTTACCGGAGGCCGGGCCCTTTACGGCGGCTTGTTCTTTGTGCGGAACCAGGGCAAGGGCGCGGAACAGAAATTCACGTTGTCCGCTAAGGGGCAGGTCCTAAGCGGCGCGACGGCCATACTTCGCGAAGTCATCGCGCTCCAATTACCCGGCTGGGAGCGCGCCAATTACAAATTTCCCATCGTGGATTTATTCAATGCGGACGCGGGCGTCGCAGGCGTTTACAATTGGAAGGCCATCGCCATTTTGGATACGTCCGCCTCGCAATTCCTGGCCGACGGCTTTTCCGCGGATCGATTTTATGGCGAGTCGGATTTCGGCGCCGCCCGGGGAGCGTTCGCCGTGAAGGGATATCCCAAGGCCGACGACTTTACCAAATTGGACCAACAAACCGCAGCCACGGCGGCCAAGCAAGCCGCGTCGGAAAGTTTTCTCGATCGCGACCAGGACGGATACCCGGACTTCATGGAGTTGAATTACAAAACGGATCCCAACGACAAATCGAGTTTTCCGAATTTCCTGGTCGATTCCGATCGGGACGGCATCGCGGATTTCCTGGAAATGCTGGTCGACCCCACCGGCGTGGATCGAGCGGCCACCGACCAGGAGAAAAAGGCGTTTTTCACGGCCTTGGTCGGCAAGGGCGTAAAGTGGGTGGATACCGATGGGGACGGCATTCCGGATGACGTAGAGAAGTTGCTCGGGTACGACCCGAACGACCCTAACAGCAAGCCTGCCACGCACGCGCGCGCTACCGCGCCTTCCGGCATTTTTTCCGGTCTGATCCGTTTAGGCGACAATTTGTATCCGTTGAAATTCAAGGTCCGGCAAGTCGCCGACACCATCACGGTATCCTACTCGGCCTACCTGAACGATACGCTTTCCGACACCGTGCGGGGCGATCTCAATGAGACCATGGGCGAGTTCCTTTTCCCCATCCGACTTCCCGACAACGGGCCCGATTCCGGCAAGAGCCTGCTCCTGCGCGGCGCCTATGATAAAACTCGGGCCTTTCTTTCCGGCGTCGCCAATCGCGTGCCCTCCG
The DNA here is from genome assembly GCA_017881725.1 of Fibrobacteria bacterium. Taxonomy (GTDB): domain Bacteria; phylum Fibrobacterota; class Fibrobacteria; order UBA11236; family UBA11236; genus Chersky-265. The sequence goes on along the minus strand of JADGQO010000101.1, from coordinate 3,337 downwards.
TGGCGAAGAACAGTGTCGCATTCGCACCCGGTCCTTTCGTTGGCCAATACGCCGCCAGCGGTCGCGGCGAAGACGTGACCGGATATTTAGGCATCGTCAAATCCGCACCGGGTAACGCATCGACCAGCGCCTCGGCGGCTACGCCATCCCAGACCTCTTTGTCAAGCACTCCCGCCGTGACTTTGATTTATCGTAAACCACCTTCGGGACTCGGCAACGCCAAATTCTATTTACGCGCAACGGCCACCAAACTCCTATCGCTCACCATCATCGACGAATTCGGAGACACCGCAGTTGTGCTGGACTCGACGCATGCCTATCTGCAAGACGATGGAACCTATGACGTCGACGCGCGGCTGACCCACACCGAAGCATCCAAGCAGTACAACCGGCGCGTAGACCTGAGCGGACGCCTGGGGCGCGGCAAGGATTCCCTGACGGATGTTTGGGTACTGGACGGCAACCTGACGGAAAGCGTCGATTCCTGCCGGCGCTTTGACCCCACCGTAACCGGAAAGTGTTTGGATAAACTGTATCGGGATGTGCCCGGTCAGTTTTCGGCTAAAGTGAAGGCGAACGATCCGAGCGTGAAAACGCTTTCCAGCGGGATTACCGGTGATTTCTCCGGTTGGTTCCAACAAGACAAATTCGGCACCGGATTGGTCGATGGCTCCACGCCAACCAGTTCCGCGACCACAGGTACCGGTACAACGGGAGCCGTCACAACCGTTGCCGATCCTGTTCCACCGCCCTCCTTTTCCAATCCCTACCCCGGCACTGCGGCTAAGTTCAAACTTTTCCTGTCCCAGGCGGGCATCGGAGAGGGTGAGGTATTCTATGTATCCATGCGCGGTCGCGTGATGCGCACCAGCAACGATTCCCTGCACGTAAAGGACGGGGCTTTCCCTTATTGCGGCAGCGTACAGATCATCCCGACTCCCATCCCGCTCCTCGACGGTTCACCGCAATCGGAAAAGGACGCTTTCCGTGCGGATTCCATTCTGGCGACTTCACCCAAGTTCTCAGTGTTGGCCATCGAGGATGACGCGCTGCCGGGAGCGCCCGCGAAACTCACCAAGGCTCGGGACGCCCTGGGATTTGTGCGCGACAACGTGTTTTTAATCGAATCGAGATACCTGGATCCCAGCACTTTCGTCGGCGGGAAATGTTTGGATGGCGGCGGCCTGCCTCCGCCGTTCCCCTTGGACGCGGGACTTCCTCCCCTCCCCACGGGTGCAGGCTATTTCCGGGGTGATCTCACACCTCTGGCGGCGGCGGTAGCGACGGCGGGGAACCAGATTTCAGTCATTGCTGCGGACGGTACCGTCCGTAACGTACAGGTTAACCCCGCCACGTTACGGATTGATAATGACACGCGCGCGGCCATGGCGGCCGACGCGGACGACCCATCGCTGGGTTACGTATTTTTGGGATTGGATTTGAAACCTTCGACACCAAAAATGGCCGGCGCTTTGCCCAGCGCCTTGCCATTACAATAGGCGCTTTGGATTAGAAGAAGTAACGCATCCCGAGACTGGCGTTTACGATCGGTTTCGTCTCGGGGAGAACAGAAATTCCCGGCGCGATTTCTAGGAAGGCATCCAAGGGCGCAGAGGGGAATATGTACTCCAACCCGACCACTCCCCGACCGCCGAAACTGGGGCTATTGGAAACGCTCACCCAGGCGCCCATGCCGTAATACAAGGGCAATCTCCCGGAGTTGACGCGAATCAAATCGAATTCATGCCACAAGTAATCGGCGCCCAAACCAATCCAGTTGTCATAGGCGTTGAATCCCAAATTGAAATCCAATGCATTGCGATCGCTGAGCCAATACTTTCCCGTCAGACCGGAGGGTACCCCGATTTCCAGACCCGCGCCAAAATTACCGCCGGTAGTAGCCGAGGCAAGTTTCGGAATTGAAAGGCAAATCAAGACGATGGCCAGAAAAAGCATCCTGGACGAGCGAACCAGACTACTCAAAACGAACATGGGAACCTCCGATTGGCCTCGAGGAATGAATGGGCCAGAATTGAATCCAAAGGGGAATATATATTAAATCATACCCAGGTCTCCCACCGTGGAACCAAACCTAAGCACAATGATTTTAGTTAACTTCCCATCATGCAGATGGCTGAAAAAATTATCCTCCTGATTTTCCTATTCGCCGGATTCTTTTGGTTGCGCAGGCGCGCCCGATCCATCGATTTGGAAAACCGGATGACCAAGGCCATATTCGGTGTTTTTATTCTGCTGCCGGGAATGCTGATCGGTGAAAAATTCCTCTTGGAACAACTCCAACTGGGACGCTATACAGACCTTTTGATCAAGGCCCTGGCCATTGCAGTGACATTCCCAATTATCGGATTCGGATTCCTAAAATCCGGAAATGCCGAGGAAGACCAGGTAGCCCAGACCTCTCCCGAATCCCGAGTTTCGTCCGATAAAAATCAAATCGATTAAAGCGGTCCTGTCCGGGGCCTGAATAAGTTTTTGGGCATTACCCGATTCGAGACGCCTCATGGGCATGGAGAATCATGCGCTCCGTGGTTTCCCAGCCAACGCAATCATCCGTAACCGAGACGCCATAGCGAAGCAAGGACCGGTCTCCGGGAATTTTTTGACTGCCCTCGAAGAGATGACTTTCCACCATCACGCCCATCAACGATTTGTTGCCGGCATTGCGCTGCTCCACGATGCTGGCCCATACGGCTTCCTGTAATTCATGGCGTTTACCGGTATTGCCGTGGCTGCAATCCACCACCAAGCGGGGCTCCAGCCCGGACTTTGCCAATTGCCGGATCGCCTCGGCCGTGCTGGCCGCGTCATAATTCGGACTGTTGCGGCCGCCGCGCAGCACCACATGACCCCAGGCATTCCCCTTGGTTTTCACGATGCACGTCCTTCCGTCCGCATCCAGACCCAGAAAATTATGCGGAAACCGCGCCGAAGTCAGGGCGTCGATGGCCACCTGCACATTGCCGTCGGTACCGTTTTTGAAACCCACGGGCATGGATAACCCCGAGGCCATTTGCCGATGGGTTTGTGATTCGGTGGTCCGCGCGCCGATAGCGGCCCAGGCGATCAAGTCCGCGATGTACTGCGGTACGATGGGATCGAGGAATTCGGTGGCGGCGGGAATTCCCATGCCGTTGATTTGCAACAACAGGCGGCGCGCTTCCCGCAGGCCCGTGGAAATGTCCCCGGAGTCGTCCATGAAAGGATCGCTGATAAACCCTTTCCACCCGATGGTCGTGCGGGGTTTCTCGAAATAGACGCGCATCAAGAGGAACAGCTTATCCTTCACCCTTTCGCGCAGCGCCTGGAATCTTCCCGC
>JADGQO010000100.1 GCA_017881725.1 Fibrobacteria bacterium | reverse complement strand
TTTCGTGTCCCCGTCAATGGCGATGTTGTTCTGCCAAACCGTGCCGTAGGAGTCATAGTTCGTGAACGCCGCGCTTTGCAACACGTCGTTCCAATAGTCGTTCCGCGCCACGTTGCGGCGGAACACGGTGTGGTCCGACCATTAGTTCAGGAACATGTAGCGTGCCCCGCCATAGGCGATGTTCTCTTCGAACAGCACGTAGTCGCAACTGGGCCCGGCGCCCGCGGCCGCCTGATTGCCGCAGTTGCCGCTGTCGGCGCCCGTGGTCGCCACATAGCGCGTCGTTGCCGCCAAGCCTATCGCTACCGCGGCTTTACCACGATGCGGAGCTTGGTCTCGCCCTGCCGGAGGAAATAAATGCCCTCGGCCAAATCGGGGCTCCCGGCCGGGAGTCCTTTCAGAACGAAATCCGGTTCGCTGGTCGGAAAAATCCGCAACAGATGCCCCGAAGCCTGATAGAGGAAGATCGGCTGCAATAACCGCGCGGGAATCGGCGCCATGGGCTGATCCCGGAGGGTTACCACTTGTGAGCATCCGGGAATGGCCATGTTGCTGAAAGCATGGAAATAATTCAGGCAGGTCGTGCGCCATAGATTGGCGTTGGTTTCATGCGCGGCGAGCTTGGCCGAAACCGCGGCGTAGCGTTCCGCATCCACCCGCCCATTCAGGGAAGCCCATTGGCTCCGCATACCCGTTACGTACTGGGTTCCGCTGCAATAGCGCAGGCACAACTCCTTCCAAAACGTATTCCCCGTGGTGGGAATGACGTAGCTCCAGCTCACGTGATGGAAGATTGCGAGATATTCCGGCGGCGTGGTGGCGATGTCGTTGAAGCGATCGCGTACCGTAGGGAAGTACTGGCCGACCATGTTGCTCCCGGACGATGTCCTGTCGTATCCGATCCCGGCGGCGTCGGCCTTATGCCAATACACCGAATTGTAGTCGATATGCGAGGTATCGCCGTTGTAACCGGGATCGGGACCGTAATGATCGCCGGCGTGAAACATGCCCACCAGGCCCAGGGGCATCATGTAATTGACGCAGGCTTCCCGCGATCCGGCCATCATCGCGGGAATGGTCGCGACGATCTCAGGCGCATTTCCCCAAGTCATGCGCGCCCAATCTTCGGCGATGAGACCGGGGGATTGATCGTGGCTCCAAGCGAGCCGCCCGAAAGCGAACCAGTTCGCTTGCAGAAAATCATGGCCGCACCAATTTGCCGCGTTCCCGGTATTGGCGACCCCGGAAATGGAGGTCAGGGTATCGGCGTCCCGGGTTCCGTCGATCACTTTCGCAACGGTCGAGCCTGCGCCGTTTTGATACGTGTCGAAGTCCAGGGCTTCCTTCCAGAGCGGGGCCAGGTATACGAGGTGCGTCGACTGGCCCAGATACTCCATGGTGATCTGGCACTCCATTCCGACATGGGTTTTGGACAAGCCGCCGAACAAAGGGTGTACCGGTTCGCGGGGCTGGAAATCGTAGGGCCCGTTCTTGGCCTGGACAATCACGTTCGCATGGAACTGCCCATCGAGCGGCTTGAATTCGAGGTACGCCCGTTTCAAGCGGTCCACGTCGATGCCGTCGTCGTACACGAACGCGCGCCACAGCACCACGCCTCCGTGCGGGGCCAAAGCATCGGCCAGGCAATTCGCACCCTGGGCATGGGTGCGCCCGTAGGTCTTCGGTCCGGGTTGGCCCTCCGAATTCGCCTTGACCAGAAAGCCGCCGAAATCGGGGATGGCGGCATAGATTTCATCCGCCTTGGCCGCCCAAAAGGAGATGACCGAAACATTAAGCGGGTCAGACGTGCTCAATCCTCCCAACTGCTGGGGGGCGTTGAAATAGGCGCTGACATAAACGCGTATTCCATAGGGGCGCAACGCCTTCGCCAAGGCCGCGATCTTTCCAATGTAGGCGGTGGAAAGAATCTGCGCGTTTCCACTATTGTTGACGTTGTTCAGCACCGCTCCATTGATGCCCACCGACGCGCAAGCGCGCGCGTACAGGGTATAGCGCGGGTCCACCGTGCCCGGCAATTCGGCCCATTTCCACAAAGAGTTTCCCGCATACCCTCGCTCGATCGTCCCATCGAGATTATCCCAATGGTTCAGAAGCCTTCTGCGGATCTTCGGTTTTTCCGCGATGTCCAGATTGGCTATGGGCTTGTTGGTTTGCAGCAGCCGTAGCAGGTGGAACGCGCCGTAGAGCGCGCCGATTTCCCCCTGCGATGCAATGACGATGGCGCTTTTGCCGCTCACGGTCGTCGACTTGATCAGGTAGGCTTCGGGATTGGCATCCAGGGAAAGTCCGAGTCCCGCGATGAGGCTTGAGGATGCAGGCGTTCCCGCGATCACGGCACCGTCCGCGGTGACGGAAGTTGAAGCCGGGGTGCTTTGGACGAGCAGACTGTCGCATCCACGCTGCAATTCTCCGCGCAGGGCGGTAAGCGTCGCGGAAGTTCCGGGGACGACGATTTGGGTGATACTGGCCCGCGCCTGGTTACGTTGCACCGTATCCGATAGGGACACATACCGGAGCCATAGGCTATTGCCGGTTTCGCCGAAGGCGGATAGGGCCGCCGCCGCCGCCGCCAAAAAGGTTCCGAACAGAACGGAAGCGAACCGCGCGTCCCTTGGGTTTGATTTCATCAGGATCCGTACCACATTTCCCTTCCCGAATAAGCGAAAAAGCGAATAAGTGAAAAAGCGAATAAGCTTGACATGAGTTTTCTTAACGACCCTCTAAAAATAGATTTCGAAGGCGAGGTCGAGCGAGGTGACCGCCGTCAGAAAACGGGAGCCCATGCGTAGAAATCTTCCCGTGGGCGCGGATCGACCCGGCCCCTGGCCGTCCGGGCGCGGGGCCTGGCGGCCTCGGTAGGCGCGACTCCGCAGACCCTACTCAGTACTTGGCCGTCAACATCGCGAGAACTTCACGGGGGCGGCTGCGTGTGCTTTGTGAGGGCCGATAGTATTCATCGTTAAGATTTTTCCCGCTGATATCCATGCTCAGATGCGCTTGGCGCCAATCCCACGCATAGCCCAGCATGGCGTTGACGAGCGTGTAGGTCTGGTGCGCGGACTTGGGGCCGTCGGGCAGGATGGTCTGATCGTACACGAAGTTGGCGCCGCCGCCGAGATGGGCCCCTTTGAGCCAGGCGTACGGGATGTTGTAGCGCGTCCAGAGATTGGCCAGGTGCGGCGCGCTCATCTGCAGCGGGGCGTCGTGGAGCAGGTACACGTTGTAGTAGTTCTTCCGCCCGGCGGCATCGAGTTTAGAGGTGTCCTGAGCGAGGATGGTCGCGTCGTGTCCGGTGAACTCCACGATCCGCGCATCCATGTAGCTGTAAGAGAGATAGACCTGCCAGTTGTCCGTCGGCGTGAGGGTGGCGTCCATCTCGATACCGCGGGAGCGCTGCTCGCCGCTTTGGACGTTGGTGATGTTCACTTTTCCCAGGGAGTCCGTCTGCGCGAGATCGTTGACGATGTTCTGGTTGCGGATGTCGAACCAGGTGAGGGTTCCCGAGAGGCGGCTATCGAGCAGGTCGGCCTTCAAGCCGACATCATAGCCACTGCCCTCGGTGGGCTTGGCGAGCGAAGTCGTTCCGTCGATGTTGGTAAGCTTTTGGGAGCCGGGGACAAACGACTCGGCATAGCTGGCATACACGGAAAGACCGGGCGTGAGTTTGAACAGCGCCCCGTACTGGGGAGTGATCTTGCTCGCGGAGATGGGGGTGACGGTGTTTTTTACGCGGTCTGTGGAAGTGTTTTCCGTCAAGGTCAGGCGCAACCCGGCGAGGACGAGCAAGCGGTCGTCGAAGAAGCCGATAGTGCTGCCGCCATAGATGGACGTGTCCATGTAGGCGATGGTGTAGTCATTCGGGCTTTCGGTGAGAGCTGAGCGGGGAATGGCCACGGCGCGGTTCCATGTGGAAGGGTTGCTCAAGTCCCAGAGCGGCAGTGGCGACTTGGTGGGGGTGCTGCCGAGAAGTGAGTCGTTCGGAGCTTGACCGGCCCAGGTATCGAAACTCCGGTCGATGTATTGCGCGCCAAAGAGCAGGCGCAAGCTGACGCGATCGAACTGGTACTTGCCGGTCGCCACGGCCTCGTAAATGCTTCCTAGGTTGGTGTAGGTTTGCCCGCGGAAACGGCGGCCTTGCAGGAGCGTGGTGTTGTTCGCCATGCCCAGGTTGCCGGAGAACAACATGTCAACCTTGTAGGACTGTAGCGAGTAGGCGGTGCGCAAATCCCAATGATCGCCGGCCTTATAGTCGATCCATGCGTTCACGCCGTCGGTTTCGCTGTTGCGGAAATCCGCGTCGGACATGCTGTTCCAGTCGTTGGGAAGACCTGGGGCGTCGACTCCTTGCAGGTTGGGGTCGGACGCGGTGGGGACCAGGCCGCTCTGGCGGCCGCGGCCGGGCTTTTGCATCACTTGCGGAGTCTCGGTCTTGCTGAAGTGCTCGTACTTCGCGGATAGGCTCAGGTAATCGGTGGGCTGCCACAACAAGGACGGCGACGCATTCCAGGAATGCGCATCATACGGGTCCCAGTAGTTCATGTCTTGGTCGTAGGAAGAAGCGATTCTGTAAAAGAGAGTCTTGGCAGCGGGTCCGGTAACATCGGCTTCGCCATGGTATTCATTGTAGGAACCGTAACGCAGATCACCGTTGGCTTCGAACTTCGCTTTGGGGCTCTTGGTGATGATATTGACGACGCCGCCCGGAGCGACTTGGCCGTAAAGGAAGGACGCGGGCCCTTTGACGACCTCGACGCGGGAAATATTCGTGAAGTCAAAAATGGACGGGCCGTGAAATCCGTCCCGAAGAATCTGGATGCTGCCCGTACTGGCGCTGACGGCGAAGCCGCGGATGGCGAGATTGGCGTTGCCCTCGTTGAAATCGTTGCTGCGGTAGGTGACACCCGGGGAGTAGCGCGCGACATCGAAAATATCGCGGGGATTTTGGTCGTTGATGAACGATTCGGTGAATGCCTGGATGGCGAAGGGGAGATCCCGGATGGGCGAATCGAAACGCGACCCGGAAACGGAGTTCAGCGCCAGGTACCCCTTGTCGAATCGAGTCGCGACGTCGAAGGGCGAAATCTTGATGTCCAGCAATGCCGCGAGCGACAGTTCCTCGGAGTCGTTGGCAACGGCGACTTTTGCCGTGTCTGGATTTGTCTTTGTCGTGTCTGAAATTGCGATTGCCGTGTCCGGCGTTGCCTTCTCTTGGGCCAATGAGGGCCCCAAGAGGGCGGCCACAACCAGCAGGATTTTTAAAAAACCGCTCGGTCGGAAAAAAGCATTGAGGGAGGCTTTCGAAATGGACCGGTTTCGCATGGCAAACCTTCCTGTTTTTACCCAAGTTTTGTCAATGGAAATATTTTGTCCAGAATATTTTATCGGTTTTCAATAAAAATTTCGCACGGTCGATTTGTAGAATCCGCAGGCCATTAGGCGCTTAGGCCATTAGGCCCTTAGACTCTTAAGGCTTCACCAGTTCACTGACGCGCCCCAGCATTTCCTTACGGATTTCCCATTGGAAGCGTTCGGCTACGCCCAGGTTTAAAGTGGTTTGCACGCTGATTAGAGGTTCAAAACCAAGCGTTACGGCCGGTACATTCGTTTCGAGTACTTGCACCACCTGCTGGGCGGCTTGCACCCCAAGTTGGAAAAAATCCGGATAGGCGGAAAACAGGCCCAAATCCGATTGCTTGTCGGCCAGATTCGCCAGCGGTACCACCAAGGGCACCTTTCCCTGGCGGATGCGCGGCACCCAGAACCGCCTTAAGGTGGCCGCATTCACCAAGGCGTTATCCGGCAGCATCCAGACCACTTGCACTCCGGCGGTCTTGAACGCATCCATCCCCTTTCCCAGACGCTTGATGATTTCGTCCTCGCTAGATGCCCCGTTAGAGGCACCGCTAGAGGCACCGCTAGAGGCACCGCTTCCATCGCAATCAATGCAATTTCCGATCAGCTCAAACTTTTCCTTGCCCAGGAGCCGGCGCGAATCCTCCACGAAGGCGGAGAAATAGCGCCGATAGAAGACGCCGATACGGGTGAAGTCTTGGCTGGAAAGCGTGCGTAACTGGGTGAAAACGGCATAGGCCGGAACCTCGAAGCGGACGCCCAGGGCGTTGTGGAGCCCTTTGGATGCATCTTCCGCCTTCAAGGTCATCAGCACGAATTTCGGCAGGGCGGCGAAAGCGGTATCCCGTGCCTGCATGCGTTTCGCCAAGACCACGGCCCGTGAATCCATCAGCACCAAGGCCCGGGGACTGGATTCCGACCAAAGCCGTGCCAGGGAATCCTCGGCGTTGGGGACGTTCGGATCCAAGGTCTTCCACTGATAGTTGCTCCCCAGATCCGATTTCATTCCGGACCAGGCTTGTTGAAAGGATTCTCCCGGCGGCATGATCGCCAGCAGGAGCGCGGTCTTTTCCGATGCGCGACAGCCGATGGCGAAGACCAGAATCGCCAAGGCCCAGCGTTTTTTAGCCGCGGATGCGGAAAGGAGTCGGATCATTCCCATCGCTCCACCCCCAGGATTTCCAGCACCGGCTTCGGTTGCTTCAACAGAATCTGTTTCACGCCCTCTTCCCCTCCGACGGGAACGGCCAGCACCGGAAAGTGGTCCATGGGCTTGGACTCCATCACCACGGAGAGGTGCAGCTTGGTTTCGCTTTGCAACTCGGCCAGATCGCCGGCTTCCACGATCACGGCGTCCACCGCTTCCATGCCCATGAGGCTCAGCAAGTCTTCCCGCTTGCTGACGCGTTTGAGCGCGGCGGGCTTCACGCCGAAGGCCTCCTCCACGAACCGGGGGATTTTCTCGCGCCCCAGGAAATCCAGGATGCCGATGCGACGGGAAGCAAAATTGGCGGACGTGACCGAGGAGTCGACGGAAACCACCAGGTATTTGTTCTGCGCGTCGCGCTTCCTTCCCTTCAACCGGATCGAATAGCCGGTCAAGTAGCCGGCATAGGCCGCGGTGGTCACGATGGAGGCATTGGGATAGGACGGTAAAACGTCCTCCAGGTCGCGGATGCGAACAAAGGCAATCACCTTGCGCGGGGACAGTAAAGGGCCTAAAACGGAGTCAATGCGCTTTGGCGGTTGGCCGCCGGGCAGGCAGACCAAAAGCGGAGCCTGGGCGTGCAAGCCGGTCCAGACAAGCACTAAAAGCATACCCAGTACGGCTGGGTTCATGAATGGCCAAGCATGCCCTGATTATGTCATTACCGTCCAGTCCTTTGCCAGGGGTCCGGGGGCCGCCGCAACCGGGACGGAATCCGGGATGGTGAGGGTGAAACGCGTGCCGACGCCGACCCAGGTTTCCACTGTCAAATTCCCGTGCATGGCCCGGATCTTTTCCAGGGCAATGGCCATGCCTTGGCCCCGGCCCGAGATGGAATCGATTATAGGCGCGGTGGAAACCCCCTCTTCAAAGAGGAGCTGCACATTTTCTTCCGCATCGAGACACGCTGCCGCTTGGGGCGTCAGGAGCCCCAAGGAGACGGCCCGGGCCGCCAGCCTCGCGCCATCGATACCATTGCCGTCGTCCCGGACGGAGAACACATGCCCCGCAACGGTGCGGGAATAGGAAAGCTCGATGCGGCCCCTCTCCTTGCCCCGTTGCGCCCGGATTTCCGGATCCTCGATGCCATGGGCCAAAGCGTTGCGGAGGATGTGCACCAAGGCTTCATCCACGCGCAGAATCAGGGCGGGATCCAGCTCGACCTCCGGGGGCAGGACATAGAGATCGACCTCCTTACCCAGCTTTTCGGCGGCCCGGGCCAACAACTCCTGGTATTTGGATGCCAGGAAGGCGAAGCTGCGGTGGCGGATGGTCAGGCAGGCCGCCACCAACTGCCGCATGGCCTCGGGATCGGCCTGCCGCGCCTTTTCCGCCAGGTCTTGCAGCCTATCCACCTTGTCCGGGTCCATGCGGATAGGCGGCTTCTCCAAGCTGCCGTAAAGCTGGCGAAATACTCCCCCGATTTTGCACCTCTCGTCATCCATGACCCCCAGGGAATTATGCATGACGGCAAGAAAGGCGCTGCCCGGCTCCCCGCCCGTGAGACTCTCCAAATGCTTCTCCAGGTCCTGCGCGGCCTGAGCCAAGGCGTCGAACCCGAAACTGCCGGCATTGCCCTTGAGGGTGTGGCAATCAAAGAAAACCCGGTGCTTCCAATCCGGCCCTCCCGCAAGCAAAGCCTCGAGCATGGAGTCCAGGCGACGGCCAGTGTCTTTCAGAAAATCGGCGATCGCTTCCTCGGCATGGCCGGCCACTTCCAGGATGACCTTCACCTTGTTTGCATGGCGGACCTTTTCCTCATCCAGCCTGCGTACCAGGGCGCGCTTTTCCGTCACATCCTCCGCCAGCGCCATGATTTTGATGTGGCCTTCCGACCCCAGGATTTTACGGTAGGTTATCTCGATGATGTGACTGGCTCCGCCCGCCCCTTCCAGGGTGATTTCGCGCACCGGCGCCAGCCTGGCCAGTATGGACCAGCGCTTGCGCGTGTGCTCCTGCCCAACCACTTCCACCCAATCGCGGAAAGCCTGGGCCTGCCCGGGGGTCATCCGCAGGATGTCTTCCAGGGACTTACCCTCCAGTCGGTTCAGGCGTAGCACGGAGCAAGCCCGGTCGGAATGATCCGGATTCACGGTAAAATCCAGGTTGAAGGTGAAAAGCCCTTGGTCGACGTTTTCCAACAAGTCGCCGATTTGCCGCACCTTCTCCGCCACCAGGGATTCCAACCTGAGCATGTATGATTGGATTTTGCGGCGCATGGTCTCGAAGGTTTCGGCCAGCTGGGCGATTTCTCCCTCGCCGCCGACCTTGAACTCGGAACTGTAATCCCCGCCTGCGATGCTCTGGGCCATCGCCGCCAAATCCAGCACCGGCCGCGTCAGGCGACCGGATTGCACCCGAGAGAGGATGAGGGACAGCAAATAGGCGCACAAGGCGGCCGCAAGAAAGACACCCAAGGTCAGTCTGCGATTCTGCCAAACGTGCTGGTTGGCGTTTTCCAGGGCGGCTTGCATGGAACGCGTGATCAACCCCACGCGGACTACGCCTTGTTTCCCGGAATGGGAATTCACCGGCATGGCGAATTCAATGATCTCGCCTTCCGGCGTTTTCCAAACCCGGTTTTGCTCGCCGCTGGCGGGCGCGGCCCAGAGGCTCATGGAATCCTGCAGGATCACTCGCATGTCGGCATCCCGGCCGTATGCCAGCTTCGATCGAAAGGCCCAAGGTCTTCTATCCCCATCCATATAAGCCGCGTAAGCGACCTCGGGATCCCGGTCCGCCAAACCGTCCACGATCTCCCGGATGTTGGCGATGGCATTGTCCTCCACCAAGGAGGGAATAACCAGACTGATGTTGCCGATCTGCTTCTGGCCTTTGGTTATGAGGCCGGCGCGGATGCCCTCCTCCATTTCTCCGAGGTCCCGGGTTGCGCGGCGCCAATCCAGAATCATGATGGAAGCGAATGCCAAAGCCAGCACAGCCGCCGATTGGAAGGCGAAGCTTCGCATCAGCTTCGATTGAATGCTCTGGCTAGGCCGCATGATCCTCATCCACCGGAAATCTTATGACCCGCATCACACGGCGGTAATCGCGAAAGCCTCTTCCAGGGTTTGCGCGAAATCCTTGCGGAAGTCCTCATCCTCGAACAGAAGGGGCTTTTCGATGTAACCCTTGGCTCCCATCTTGATACATTCGAGCACGTTCGACCCGGCGAGAGCGGAAATGATGATCACCCGCGCGGAAGGGAATTCCTGGAGGATTTCTCCCAGCGCCGTCTTGCCGTCCTTGACCGGCATGGTGATGTCGAGCGTCATCAGGTCCGGACGAAAGCGGCGGTACAGTTCCACCGCCTGGATGCCGTTGAAGCCGGTGGCCAGAACTTCATATTCTCCGATTTTACCTCCCTGGAAAAAATCCTGAAGAGATCCCACGAGGAATTTGGAATCATCCACGATCACCACTCTCCGTTTCATACCGTCTCCTTCTCATTCATCGTGATCGCGAAACCCAGGAACAGCCGACTGGATTTAGCCGCTAACTCACCGTGGATGGAGCAGGTTTTTTTCGAGGTGACGCCACCGTTGGAGAACAAAGGCGGCGACATGGACATCTCCCCGAAATGATCCTCAAAGCCGGGGATTTCCATTACTCGGCCGGCAATCACATTTGTTACTTCGCCTAAAGCATCGAGGGCGATTTCCTCGCTGCTTACGCCGGGAACCAGTCCGCTCAGATCGGTTTTATTGATGCCTACGGACAAAGTTGAGGAAAAATCCTTGTTCCAGCACTCGATGATGCAGTAAAGCGACGCCATGTTGGTCATGGTTGACGCCACCTTGAAATTCTTCCTAGCCAGTGTGGGCAAGTCCAACATCCTCTCGACTACCTGTCTGGCGCATATCTCGAAATCGGGAAGGATTTCTTTCAGAAAGAGTTGGGTGATGGAATCACTGCATGCCGCTCTCATTTAGGCTCCTTCGCGAACTATTTACACCTTGATTTTCTTGGGTTCCGGAATCACGGTGATCATTGTGACAACAACTTCTCAATTCGCCGATTATACAAGTCGGAGACCCTAGCCGGCAACCGTCGTTGCCGTTCCCCAAAAACCCAAAGCCGCATCCATTCCAAATCAAGCCCAGACCCTTTCCCATCGCGCAATACGCCAATACGCAATCGCATCGCCCGATGAAAGGGCGGCCGCAGGCAAGGATCCCGCAGGTAACTTGTGGGTGACGGCAAATCGATGGTTTGGGCGCGGCTTCGTGACGCGCATCCCGGGAGGCCTCGACTTCGAGATTGAGGACACCGGCCTCGGAAGTCGGCCCGGAGCGTCGGGAATGGAAGTTTAATTTACCCATGCGCCGTCCATGACAAGCCCCAGCGGACCGATTGTGTTAGACTTTGAGGATGATATCCCTTCTCGCCTCCATCGCCGCATCCTTGGCGCTCTCGGCCTTCTCGGCCTCACCACCCGACTCCAACCAGGTCACCAACCCGGGCTTCGAATCGGGTTTATCCAGTTGGTCCTTCTACGCCCGCGCGACTGATTCGGGAACGGCCACGCTGGCCACCGCCTCCTGTCACGGCGGGGCGAACTGCCTGGACATCCTCCATCGGGGAAGCCAGGATTGGGCCGAGTCCAATAGCTCGGGAACCGTGGCGGTCCAACCCGGTGAGGTCTGGCAATGGTCCGCGTGGATTCGGGTCGACAGTCTTCCCGGCGGCGCCGTGCTTGGGTTCGTGACCCGCGATTCGGCGGCGAACGTGATCGCCTGGAACGCCTCACCGGCTCCGGTTCCATCTGACACCGGCTGGAAGCCGCTCACCGCCCGCATCGCCGTGCCCAACGGCTGCAAGACTCTTCAGGTCCGCTTGACGGGATACGGGCACGGAAACCTGCGCGTGGACGACGCCGATTTCCGTCGCATCTCGGCGGCTCACGCCGCTTCCAGCGCACTGCGCGTCGCGAATGATTCCGTTTCCCTCCGCGTGGATCCGATGGACCTGTCCATGATCCTGCGCGATTCCATCGGCGGCGACAGCATCGCATTCGCCGGCCTGACCGGCCTGGGGCTGGACTCCGCGACCCGATCCGGCGACGGCCTCCGGCTCTTCCTGCGTCAGCTCACGAACTTGCAGCCGCTGGAACTGGACATCGCCGCCCACGGTGGTGGAGTGCTTCTGACGCTGCGCGCCGATTCCGCCTCGCCACTCCTTTCCGATCTTCCCTTTCCCGGTGTTCCGACCACTTTATATGGTCAGTTCCTCGCGATGCCGCGCGGCACGGGGTTGGCCATCCCCGTGGACGGTTCTCTGCCCGCGTCCTGGTCCTTCCGATCCAGCCAGTACTGGGAGTGGCAGGTGAGCCAGGCGCTGGCCGGAGCCACGGACGGAAAAAAGGGATTTGTCATTTCCGTGGATCAACCCTGGGACGCGCGCCAATACATCGACGCCTACGGCGGGCCACGGCTTTCCACCCAGATCTTCCAGGTGCCGTCGAAAGGGGTCTGGGGTCACGATCGATCGATCCTCATGGCGCCTTTGCGCGGAGGCGGATGGGGGGAGATGGCCCGGCGTCATCGTGCGCGCTTGGAGGAGTTGGGACGCGTGCGGAACTGGACCCGAAAGATTGCGGCCAACCCCGCCGTGGATCGGTTGCGCGGCGCCGTCGATTTTTGGATCGAGGGAAGCTGGTCGCACATCCCCGCCTACTTCGATACGCTGCGTCTGATGGGAATGGACAAAGCCATCGTCAACTGGACCGGCGGCACGAAGGCGGAGATCGACACCTTGGTTTCCCACGGTTGGCTCTCCTCTACCTATGACGACTGGGCCGACGCATTCCCTCCACCGGGACAACTTTCCGGCGAATACCCGTCCGGCGCCATCATCAAAGCGGACGGTTCGAAGATGAACGGGTGGCTTTCCCACACCGCGAGCGGCGATGTCCAGGCCTTGGAGATTTGCCCCGCGCGCCATCCCGCACTGGCGCGGCAGCTGTTGACGCAGGAGCGCCAGACCGTGCAGCGCAACGCACGCTTCGTGGACGTGGAGTTGGCCATGAATGAGGCCGAATGCTTTTCTCCGGTCCATCCGCAGGACCGCGCCCACGACGCCGCATCGCGAATCGCCGCACTCTCCATCGTGAAGGACACGTTCCAGTTGGTGACCGGCAGCGAACAGCACCGCGACTTCGCAACCTCGGTGGTCGATTGGGGCGAAGGCTCCATGAGCATTGCCACCGTGGCGGACGCCGGGTACGACTGGGTCAATCCGGAAGCGCCGGAGGGGAGCATGGATTCCCTGAGCATGACGGCGAGCCTGCGCGTGCCGTTACTGCCGCTGGCCACGCACGACGCCTTCGCGCCCACCTGGTACACGGGCGACGGCCAATCCAAAGTTCCCTTGCGCTGGGACGACAAGGACGCGTGGAACGCGCTATATGGCACCATGCCCCTCATCATGCCTGCGGGAAGAAAGATGATGGATTCGCTGCGGGTGCGGTATCTCCGGTCCGCGAACCTTTTAGGCGGTCTGCATTCCCGCTGTGGATTCGCGGCGATGACGGATTTTATTTTGCTTTCCTCCGACCGCCTCGTGCAACGCACCACCTTCGCCAACGGCTGGACGGTTTCGGCCAACTTCGACGCGACCGCGCGGATAGAAGCGGGATTCACGCTCCCGTCCAAGGGTTTCGAGGCGACGGGAAACGGTGAGCGGATCGAACGTACCATGCTGGACGGCGCGGTGCGCAGTCGTGCCCGCCTGTCCGACCGATGGTTCCTGGATCCGGAAGGAAGCCTCGCCAGCTTGGACGGTGTGCGCACGGACGGCGCCCTCTACTTGCGCAAGGACAGTGACTCCACACTCCTTCTTGCCTTCGTGGGCGATCAGGATCACGTGGACATCCTTTCTTCCTCCCTGCCCTGGCCTACCGCGAGCCTGCGCGCGAGCCTGTGGCAAACCACTACTTCGGTCTCACTGGCCGATGCCGGTTCCGGATGGCTTCGTTTATCCAAAGTGGGCACGGGCCGCTTCTATAAACTCTCGGGCTCCTTCGCGGGGTTCACGGGCCTAAAAAACAACTTGCGAAGAAGTACAGGTCTGCACGTCGTCCTGGCCGGGTCGGGCTGGGAATGCCGCTGGACCCAGGATGCTCCGGGTCCTGTGCGTCTGGAGATGTTTCAGGCCAATGGACGGATTCTGCTCGCGCGCAACGTCGTCGCTGCGTCCGGCGCGAACCGTCTGGCGTTCCCGAATTCGGGCGGACCGGCCGGTCCACCGGCCGCTGGACCGGCTTGGATCCGTTTGCGCGGCACAGCCGGAACGGAGATCGCCGCTTTGCCGATGGTGCGATAAAGCCCGTGCTTGACGCGGCGGCATGTCGGTCTACAAGTCAAAGGAGAATGTCTATGAAAGGTAGCGGAACACCATGGGTAAAACGATGCCTTTTATTTGTGTTCATGCATGCGTGGTCCGCCTTGGGAGCGACGAATTATTATGTCGACTATGCGACGGGTAATAACGCCAACACCGGAAAAAGTGCGGCCTTGCCATGGAAAACGCTTGGGAAGGTTCAAGCCACGACGTTAACGGCGGGCGACTCGGTGCTTCTCAAGCGAGGAAGCGTTTGGACCGACTCGCTGCGCATCCGTTATTCCGGTTCCCTGCAAAGCCCGATCGTATTTACCTGTTACGGAGAGGGGACAGCGCCCATGCCGAGGATATCCAGCAGCGGTGTCCTCTTGAGCGTGACGACCGGGAGCAACATCGTTATTGAAAAAATGTCGTTGAGCGGAGGCAAATGGTCGGGAGTTGAGATTGCGGATACCAACTCCGGCAATATCGTAATCCAGAACAATGAAATATCCAACTGCGGCGCCGGGCTCTATCTTGCCGGCAAAAAAATTGTAGTTCGAAACAATTATATCCATGACGGAAAAATGGTTGTCAATACCCAAGGCGCTCCCGGAACTCCGCAATCCAACGATGACTATGGCGCCACGGGAATTACTTTTACCGGAGTAAATGGTTGTCAGGTCTATGGGAACCGGTTAATCAACCTGGTCGCGCCTTCCTATGACTATGGCACGGACGGCGGCGCCTTGGAATTCTGGAAGTCGACGCGGCACTGCGACATTTACAATAACTTTGCATATGACGTGGATGGTTTTTCGGAATTTGGAGGCCAAGCGGGGGATTCCGTCATCGATGTGGCTATTCATCACAATATCATATTGGAAGGCGCCACGCTGGCCGATTTCCATGTATCGGATACGACACACGACGTGTTCGCCATCGGCTACGACAGCATTCGCATGGACAACAACCTATTCGTCAAGCGCCTGAGCGGACCTTACGGCTACTTTCTTGTTTGCGGGCCACTCGCTTCGGCCAACAGGATCAAAATACGCAACAATATCTTTGTCTCTGATTCCATAACCTACTACTCGTACACTGGCAGCGGGCCCCGGCAATCTCAAAGTTATGTTCATGTTAACAACCTCCTCTGGACTCCGAACTTCAATACCTTTACGGATGGGTGGACGGCCGGTTCCGGAGAGATCTATGGAAACCCCTTGTTTACAAATTCGGGTTGGAATGCGACAAAAAATATCGATACCGTTGTGGCTCACTATGCGTTGCAAAACAAAAGTCCTGCGGCCGGTTCCGGCTTGAATCTCGGGTATGCCATTGACTATTGGGAAAATCCCGCCGCGCGCGGCTCTGTAACCGACATGGGGCCGATTGCCGTGGGTTCACAGCCTAGTTCTATTGGACACCCGTTACTGTCTACCCAAAGACAGTTTGTACACGCCGATTTTCGCAACGGTAAATTGGATGTTTCGTTCCCATCCGAAAAAGCGGTTCACATCGATGTCCGGGTATTCGATGCACGGGGAAAAAGCGTTGCGCATTGGACGGCCCTATGCGGAAGTTCGCGCCAAAGTTTTGAATTGCCGTCTTTGCCGTCGGGAGTCCATTTTCTCCGCCTTCAGGCCGACGGATTCACTCCTGTCAAGATGATATTGCCGACCCCGGTCCTTGGCGGATTTCAGGATATGCCGCAGGGCCAAGAGAAGTAGTTATTTTTTAGGGACGGGAAAGGGGCTTTGACTTAACTTTGCCCTCACGACGGATCCTAGGATGGCGCTCAGTCACCAGCCCCAATATCCATAGCAGTATCCACGAAATGGAAAACGAACTCGTGTTCGCGCGGACGAAAACACAGGGAGAATTAGGCATGGAATTGAATACATCTATGATCATCAGGCAACTGCCGAAGCTGCTGGAGGACCAATCCATCACCGATATCGGTCAAATCGCCGAGCACATGCATGCTCTTAAGACCATGCAGAACCAGGCCAACCTCTGGTCATACGACCGATTCACCGAGTCTGGCAACGCCGCCTTGGCGAATGTCATCACCGAATACAGCAAAGAAAAAAAAGAATGCATTCTATGGTGCCTGAACAATTACCTGGGCCTTAACCGGAATCCGGAAGTGGTGCAATCCGTCAAAAGCGCGGCGGATAAATTCGGAACCGGCAGCGGGACCCCGGCGGTATCCGGCGGAATGTCCGCCCTGCATAAGGAAGTACAAAACCGCATCTCCAAACTGCTTGGGCGCGAGCGCACTTTACTTTTCTCCACGGGTTATACCACCAACCTGGGAGCCCTCTCGGCCATCCCCGGAAAAAACGACTTCGTAATCCTGGATCAGGAATCCCATGCGAGCATGTTTGATGGCGTCAAACTTTCCGGTAAGGAATGGTCGGCCTTCCGCCACAATAATGTGGAGAACTTGGAAGAGAAGCTCAAGCGGGCGCAAGGGAAATATGAAAACGTGATTGTCGCGGTGGAGTCCGCCTATTCGATGAGCGGGGACCTCTGCCCCATCCGGGAAATCGTCGCGCTCAAATCCAAGTATAAGTTTTACATCTACGTTGACGAAGCGCATTCATTCGGCTTCTATGGTGATGGCGGACGGGGTTACTGTTACCAACAGGGCGTGTTGGAGGAAATCGATTTCCTCATGTCCACCCTCTCAAAATCCATCCCGTCCATCGGCGGTTTCGTTTCCGCGAAGGAAAAGTTTTGCACATATATGCAATGCATGGCGAACTCCTTCATCTTCCAGACCTGCATGCCGCCCGTGGACGCGGCGACTATCCTGGCGAGCCTGGACGTGATCCAGGCCAATCCCGGCATAGCCGCCTCTTTGCATGAGAAGAACGCCTATTTCCGCGGCCGCTTGCGTGAGATTGGTTTTGACCTTCGCAATAGTCAGAGCCCAATCATTCCCATCTATATCCCCAAACTGGATGTCCTGTTCAAGTGCAGCAAGGAACTGTATGAAAGGGGAATTTTTTCCGTCGCCGTGACTTATCCGGCGGTTAAATTGAGGGAAGGCCGGTTGCGCTTCACGCTCACGGCGGCGCATACCCAGGAACAAATAGACAAGACGGTGGATGAAATGGCCCGATTGGCCGAGATATACGGGATCGCAAAGGTTGAAGGAGCGGACGCATGATCAAGTCGGAAGATGTATTCGGAATCATAAAAGAAATCATCAAAACCGGCGCCTTCCATGGCGGCGATTTTAATTTGCCCGCGACCTTTGAACGGGAAGCCCTACTCTCCGATATCGGCTTCGACGTGGTGACTTTGCCCGACCTGATCCATGAACTGACCCGACGCCTCGATGGCAAGGCTTTGGGCCTAGATGACATGCTTGGGCCTGATGAAATCAACTCAGCCACCCTGGGAGAATTAGTGGATAGGATCGTTTCCAAGTTCCGCGTCCCATCCGCGAATCCGATAGTCGTCTATGTCGATGATGAAGAGGAGAATCTATTCACCTTCAAGCGTAAGTTCGGAAAGGCTTTGAACCTCAGGACCTTCAGTGACTCCCGCGAAGCGGCGGAATACATAGAGCGAGGCGATGATGTCCAACTTGTCATCACCGATGAGTTCATGCCCAAACTAACGGGGACCGGACTTTGTGACTTAGTGCACAAAAGCAAGCCATTCATGAAATTCATTCTCATCACGGGCAATCCCAACCAGGATGACGACCTGATGTACAATGCCCTGCGCCGAAACCGATTCTATGAATTCATCAACAAGCCCATGGACCTGGAAAAGCGGGGCGATGAATACCTTGAGCTCATCAAGGGGCTACTCGGGACTTGAGCGAGCAGCGCTTCCGATGAACCTGAGAGGACGCCAACTAGCGACTCCCCCGGTTGCGGCAATGGCAAGGGTTTGCCGGGGGGGAAACTATTTGTTTTTCCGCAGACCCTCGATTAACTCCATCATTGCGCCGTAGACG
>JADGQO010000099.1 GCA_017881725.1 Fibrobacteria bacterium | reverse complement strand
GGGGGGCGCATCGAAGGGCGTTGGACGGGGAGGTCGAGGCAGGAGGCATGAGTCATTGATCGGAAAGGGGCTTCGATTTACCTTTGCGATTGCACCTAGCAAAGGATGTTTTGATCATGAGTGACGCGCTTTCCAAGAACTTCAACGAGGAAAGGTATGCCGGCGTCCAAAACGATCCTGTTACGTTTCGTTCCGATCCGCGCATCCGTCAAGTATTGTCCCTGATACGTCCGTTTCGCGGCGGGCGCTTGCTGGATGTAGGCTGTACCGATGGATTCTTGTCGGCGATTTTTCGGGAAGAGGGATTTTACACCATCGGCGTGGACGCTTCTCCTTCGGCGCTGGAAAAGGCAAAATCGCGCTGCGATGAAACCCATGTTGCGGATCTGGAAAAGCAGTCATTGCCATTGCCGAATACGTCGGTGGATCTGGTCTTTGCCGGCGAGGTGGTGGAACATGTTTTTCGGACGGAAGAATTCCTGGAAGAATTGGCGCGCGTCACGAAATCCGGCGGGCACCTGGTATTGACTACGCCGAATCTGGCTTGCTGGCTGAATCGAATCGGACTGCTTTTCGGATGGCAGCCTTTTTTCAGCGAAGTCGGCACCCGTCCCAGTAATTTTGGAAACCCGCTTCGATCCACATCTGATCCCGCCGGGCATATCCGCCTATTTACCGCTTCGTCATTGCGTGATTTGCTGGAGCGCTGCGGCTGGAAGGTATTGGAATTCCGTGGCGCAGGTTTGATGGAAAGGCCGCCCGTGCGTTGGATAGACCGGGGTATCAGCCGCTTGTTTCCGCCGCTGGCGTCGAATCTCATCGCGCTGTGCGAAAAAAAATAATTTTCCGCGCAGCCGCGCCTTCCGAATTGCTTGCGGCAGCAGGTCCCAGAGTAACCCGCAAGTTACCTTCTTCCCGCCCTCCTGCGATTACCTCAATCCCTCCTGCGGGCTCGACGCCGAACCGTACAGCTTCCGTGGAATCCGCCCCGCCAAATACGAATCCCGCCCAGCCTCGCAAGCCAGCTTGAACGAACGCGCCATGCGCGCCGGATCCGTAGCGGACGCAATGCCTGTATTGCAGAGAATGCCGTCCACTCCCAGTTCCATCGCCAGCGCCAAATCCGAAGCTGTGCCCATCCCCGCGTCGACGATGACGGGACACGACAGGGATTCCAGAATGATGCGGATATTGTTGGCGTTGAGCACGCCCTGCCCGCTGCCGATGGGCGAACCCGCCGGCATCACCGCCGCCACGCCCAAGTCTTCCAGCTTTTTGGCCATCACCGGATCATCATTGGTATACACCAAAACGGTATGGCCTTCCTGCACCAGAATGCGCGAGGCCTCGTAGGTGGCGATGGGGTCGGGCAGCAAAGTCTTCTGATCGAACAGCACTTCCAACTTCAGGTATTTCATTCCCTGGGCCCGCGCCAGGCGCGCGATGCGCAACGCGTCCTCCACATTAAAGGCGCCGGCCGTATTGGGCAGTAGCATGTATTTTTTCGAATCGATGAAATTGAGGATGTTCTCCTCGTCGGGCCCGTTCAACTTGACCCGTCCCAAGGCCACGGTCACCATTTCCGCCCCCGAGGCTTCATGGCATTGGCGCATGACGCTGAAATCCGGGTACTTTCCCGTTCCGACGATCAGGCGTGAATGAAAAGTCTTCCCGGCGATGACCAGGGGTTTGTCTTGAGGCATGGCGGTCCTTTGCAATGTTGCCATCATGCTAGCCGGCTAGCACGGTATCGTGAAAATGAGAAAATAGGATCTTTTAAAATCGGCCGTCCCTTGCCGACGGGTCTCTTCCTACGGCGAGGTCGCCGCGCCTACGTAGAGACCGCGCAGGAAAAAGGGTAGCATCAAATGGGATTATTCGTCCCATAACCGTCAAACCGGCCAATTTCCTCCTACCCGGCCTTGTCGCCTTCAAGGCCAGTTGCCCATGGGTAACCGCCTTACCAAACATCCCCAGCGCTTGAAAGACCCCAAATCCAATCCCAATAGTCTGAGTTTCACGGGTCCCATAGCATCTTTTTCTGTAACTTATGCTCGGGAGTTGGGACTTATGGGAAGTGCAAGCCAGGGTGTAAGGCGTTGAAATTTCAGGCCCAACTGGTTATCTTTCCGACTCTCACAAAATTTTGGAGCCTTCGATGAAAACTGGAATTCACCCCAATTATACCGTGCAGTCCTTCACCTGCTCCTGCGGGAACATCATCGAAGTGCATGCCACCGTCCCCGGACAGGGCATTGAAATATGTTCCAACTGCCATCCGTTCTACACGGGCAAGCAGAAAATCCTCGACTCCGCCGGCCGTATCGAGCGTTTCACCTCTCGCTACACCAGCATCGTCGGCGCCAAGCGCAAGACGCGCGCCGCCGGCAAGGACGAGCCCAAAGCCAAGGAAGCCAAGGAAGAATCCAAGGCGAAGGAAGAGCCCAAGGCCTGATGAATCGCCTGACCAAAGGGTTCCAGCGTTTCAACTGGACCCTCGCTTTTCTCTCCAGTTATCAACCGGAAAGCATAGGCGGGCAGGCTGTCATTGAAGGCGTGCTCATGCGCAGTCCGCGGCGATTGGCCGTGGCCGTGCGCGCGCCCGACGGCTCCATCGTCGTCGACAACAAGGAATTCCT
>JADGQO010000098.1 GCA_017881725.1 Fibrobacteria bacterium | reverse complement strand
TCGACCAAGGCGTTCACGTCCCAAGTCACGGTGCTGACCTTAATCGCCCTCCTGCTGGGCCGCATGCGCCGCACCTCGCCGGAAGAAGGCATGAAAATCTGCAAAGCGCTGAACAAGATTCCGGATCAGATTCGGGAGATCCTGAAACTCAACGATCAGATCAAGGACATCGCCAAGGTGTTCAAGGATTGCGGCAATTTTCTGTTCCTGGGACGCGGCTACAATTATCCCGTGGCCTTGGAAGGTGCGCTCAAGCTCAAGGAAATCTCCTATATCCACGCCGAAGGCTATCCGGCCGCCGAAATGAAACACGGTCCCATCGCGCTCATCGATTCGAACATGCCGACGGTCGTCATCGCCCCGACGGACGCGTTGTTCGACAAGATGTTGTCCAACATGCAGGAAGTGAAAGCCCGAGGCGGCCGCATCATCGCCATTACGGATTCGGAGGCCGATTTGGGCAAGCTGGCGGATTACACCATCATCATCCCCAAGACCTTGCACATGCTCACGCCGCTGTTGTCGGTAGTTCCCTTGCAATTGCTGGCCTATCACGTGGCCGTCATGCGTGGTTGCGACGTCGACACACCGCGTAATTTGGCGAAGAGCGTTACCGTCGAGTAGGCGCCAATGGGAAACACGATGGCCGAAGTCGATTACCAAATGATGGACGGGTCCGCCGTTCGCTCCAAAATCGACGATATTATTTTACATGCGTTCAGCCATGGCTTCCATCACTTCGGCCAAATGGCCGCCCTAGCTTCCCAAGCCGGTCTGAAATTTCCGGAACGCTCCTTTATTGCGTTCTCGCGGTTTGGTTGATTCGGGAATCCCATCTCTTTTCGATTTCCGCGCAACGAAATTCGGCTAATCGTTTAAAATATTAACCGTTTCCGATCTGTTCATGGTTTGAAATGCGCCGACGCCGCAGGTGAAACACGCTGCGCTTAGTTTCCTCGTTCACAAGGCAACGTGTGATTGTCGCCTCGCCTGGGCGGCTCCGAATTACTTGCCCACCGGGCCCAGCAGTTCCGCGACCCCCTACGTAGTTTCCGTCAACGGCGGAGCGGAGTTCTATTCCGTTCTGACCACGGGCGACGCGGTCAAAAAGAAGCATAAGCCCTCGGAGACTTACCGCATGGCCGGCATCCCCGATGGCCTCGGCGCTTTCGACAACG
This sequence comes from Fibrobacteria bacterium, assembly GCA_017881725.1. Classification (GTDB taxonomy): domain Bacteria; phylum Fibrobacterota; class Fibrobacteria; order UBA11236; family UBA11236; genus Chersky-265. The sequence continues at coordinate 50,280 of JADGQO010000098.1, read as the reverse complement.
GCGACGGCACCTTCACCTTGCTCATGAACCATGAAATCACCCCCGACTTGGGCATCCCGCGCGCGCACGGCGGCAAGGGCGCCTTCATCTCCCAATGGCAAATCCGCAAATCCGATCTCACCGTCCTGAACGGCGAAGACCTTATGCAGAAGGTCAAACTGTGGAACGCCGCCACCTCCACCTACGTGGACACCATGGGCGTGGGCTTCAGCCGCTTCTGCTCCGCCGATTTGGCCAAAACCTCCGCATTCTACAATTGCAAAACCGGCAAAGGCTTTTCCGGCGGACGTATTTTCATGAACGGCGAAGAGATCGCGGGCGGACGCGCGTTAGCGCATATCGCCTCCGGCAGCTTCCACGGCACCACCTACGAATTGCCGGCCTTCGGCCATGCCGCCTGGGAGAACCTTTTGGCCAGCCCGTATGAGCAGGACAAAACCGTCGTGATGGGTGATGACGACACCACCCCGGGCAATGTCTATTGCTATGTCGGAACCAAGCAAGAGGGCGGTTCGCCCGTCCAGGAAGCCGGTCTCACCAACGGCATCATGCGCGTCATCGCCGTGAACGGGATTTCCGCCGAAGATCGCACCGCCGGCATCGCGGCTGGAACGCATTTTTCCCTGGTTTCCCCCACCGATCCGCACGGTACCAAGTTCCTGCGCCCGGAAGACGGCGCTTGGGACACCCAAAGCCCCAACCGCTACTACTTCGTCACCACCGATCGTCTTGACCTGGTCAAGGACGGCGTGGGCACCACGGTCGCCCGCAGTCGCCTCTGGCGCCTCACCTTCGACAATATCGAGAATCCCACGTCGGGCGGCATCATTGAGATGATGTTGAACGGCACGGAAGCGGGTCAGATGTACGACAATATCGCCGTCGACGCCGACGGGCAATTGATCATCCTGGAGGACGTTGGGAATTCCGCGCATAACGGCAAGGTGTGGAAATTCGACCCGGTCTCGCATTCCTTGATCATGCAAGGCAAACATGATCCGGCCCGCTTTGGCGATTTGACCATTCCGGCCGGACCCGGCTTCAACCAGGACGAGGAAACCTCCGGTGTGATCGACGTCACGGACATTCTCGCTAATAACAACGAGCACGAACATGAGTCAGACCGTGACCATGGCCGCGACCGGGACCGGGACCATGATCGTGACGATGACCGTTCCTGCAGCGAGGCCGGCAAGTACAAGTATTTCCTCCTGGTCGTCCAAGCGCATTTCAGCCTGGCCACCACGGATCCGGAGTTGGTCGAGAAGGGCCAATTGCTCTTGTTGCGCACCGTGAAGTAAAGTCAGGCCGCTGATTTCCGCAAGGTCGCTGGAAATCCGAGGTCGCGCTGCAACCGCGGCAAGACCTCGCTAAAGCCCTGAAGAACCGGAGCCGCATCGCGCATGGAGGCGAGCGGCGTTTTTTTTATCCGCTTTATCCGCAGGAGGCACGGATTTTTTCAATGCCCGGTTAAGACTTCGCCAATTCTTCTTCAATCGCCGCCAGGAGCACCGGGTCTTCGGGCGTGACTTGCGGCGCAAACCGGGCCGCTATGGATCCGTCGCGGGCAATCAGAAACTTCTCGAAATTCCAAGTGATCTCCCCCGCTTCTCCCGTGAAGCTGCCGGGATGCACCATTTGGCTTACGAATTTCCAAATCGGATTGCCCTTCTTGGTGGCAACCGGGCATTCGCGCGTCAGGTAGGCGTAGAGCGGATGTTGGCTGGGACCTTTCACAGCCAGCTTTGCGAACACGGGGAATTTAACGCCGTAACTCAAGCGGCAAAATTCCTGGATTTCCGCGTCGGTGCCGGGCTCCTGGGCCCCGAATTCATTGGCCGGGAAGCCCAACACGGAAAAGCCCCGCGGAGAAAGTTTTTCATGGATGCGTTCCAGCGCGTCATATTGAGGCGTGAGGCCGCATTTGGAGGCGACGTTCACGAGTAAGAGCACCTGGCCCTGGAATTGTTGCAGGGTGGTTTCGGTTTGATCGGCGCGACGGACGGGTATCGAGTAGAGTGTGTTCATGCCCACAAACTACTCTTTTCAGGGAACCATTACTCGCGAAATGAAAATCTTACGATTACCTGAAAGGACCTCGATGGCGTAAAGCCCGCTTTTCGGGCGCGCCAATGAGGTTGAACAGGTTCCCTCTCCCCGGCAATCCGCTTGCGCCGATGCTGCAATGCGGCCTTGCAAGTCCGCAGCAATCACGCGCCAAGCACTGGAACCGGGTACCAAGGAGTTCGGTTGCGTCGCCTCCATTTTGGGGGATGGGAATTCCAATCGCAAAGACTCGGCTAGCAAATGGACATGGCACTTGAAATCAGAAGTCATGCTAGAGGAGTGGATTGCGGTTCCGGCATTGGCGGCTTGATAGTCCGTAGCCGTAGCGGCGGCTGAACAGGTCCCACCGCAGGAAGAAGGAATGGCGAAGGTATACTCGCGGCCATTCTGAAGCAGCTTATCGTCTGCGGCAAAAACGTGGATGCGGAACGAATCGGCCGGCGTAAGGATAAAACCCTGGCCCATATCGCTGAAGCGATCCGCTTTTTTCCAGACGTTGCCCACCCATTGTTCCACGACGTGAATCCCATTGGGCAAATTATTGATCATGATGGCGGGCCAATTTTTCATCGCTCCTTTTAGGAAAAAAATCTTGATATCGCCGGTATAATTCGGAGCCGGGATATACTTCCAAGCGAGGCCTCGGTTGTTCCAATGATCCGGATTCAGGCCCGTCAATACCGTTCCGCCCTTGCTGAAATGATCCAGCGATATTTTAGAAAGATCCAGATGGAGCTTGCTGTCCCGGCACCACGCATTGCCGTCCCCGCAGGAATCCGCGACCAACATGTCCAAGGTCGCCCCGGAGTAGCTGTCGTCAATCCAGCTCGCTCCGGCGCCGCGGCAAAAAGGTTGTCCGGGCGCTCCGTCATTGGTGCCTTGGCAATATTGGGCCAAGGTGACTTCCACCCATCGTCCGCAATTCGCGCCGTTGGCAAATTCACCCATGCTGGCGAGGTCCCCGCCGGTTAAAGGCCGTGCCGGAGAGTTTGAGTATTGACCGGGAGTATTATAAACGTTGAGCGCGACGAAATATTGGGTTTCCAGCAAATCCTGGGGGACGCCGCAACCGCCGTACGGCGAGCCTAAACCGTCGAACCAGGTGCCGACCGTAGGTGCGTCCGCGGCCTGAACCGGAACGTATGCGGCCACAGCCAACAAAATCCCCAAGCCGAAACCGGTGGAAAAACTCCGTCTCCGGCTACTCCGCGATGATTGTTCCGATTGCGCAGCAAGCATAATTCCCCTTCATCCAAAACGGTGGTGGCCGGCCTTTGGGTCATTCCACAATTCGGCCATTCGCGCATTCGGCGATTCGCCGAATGCGCGAATGGCCGAATGCGCGAATGGGCCGCCGCAATGATATGGTTGCGGATCCGCGCGAGCGCGTTCGCCGGAAGGCCATGAATAATGAATTTATGAGAGCGACGGCATCAGCACCACGGCCAAGCGGGCGGGTCCGCAAGGCCACGGGAGAATCCTGGGTCGGTCTGGGATGGCCGACACGGCGCCGTTGGGGACACGGAGCCGCCGACCGAATAATGGGAGGACTTAGGGCAACATTAAAGACGTCGTAAGATCACCCGCTTCCGCATCGCGGGAGCTGAGGGGAATCAATCCGAAGCGCCTCTCGATGAGACTGAGAATGGAAACGGTCTCGAGCTGGTGTTTGTCCACGTAATTGGTTTTCGCCAGGGGCGAGATGACCAAGGTCGGCACGCGCGTGCCCGGACCCCAGCGGTCAATGACGGGCGGGGCGACATGGTCGTACAGCCCACCGTTTTCGTCATAGGTGATGACGATGACGGTGTTGCTCCAGATGGAACTGGCCTTCACGGCCTCGATCAACGCGGCGGTATGCAGCTCACCGGATTTCACGTCGGTATATCCGGGATGTTCATTGTTCACGCCTACGGGTTTGATGAAACTCACCTGCGGCAAGGTGCCTGCGTTCAGTGCCGCTATGAAATCCTTTTCGTCCTTGAGGTGGGCCGCTTTGCCCGGTGTGCCATCCGCATAATTTTTGAAAAAGGCAAATGATTGGTGATGGAATTGAAAGGCCGAATCGGGGTGGCCCGCAGTGGCGGAATCCCAGCCGCCGGAATACCAGGCCCAAGTCACGCCCTTGTCGTTCATGCGATCGCCGATGGTGGGGAAATCCAGATCGGGAACCAGGCCCTCGGCGGCGGCGGTAGCGGGATGGGGGTTGTTATGCGTGTACTGGGTATTGATCAGGTAGCCCTCAGGCGTGGCGGCGCCGTCGGCGTAGGTGCGATCGGCCGTCTTCTTCGCGAAACCCGTGGCGCTGTCCAGAGTCGCTCGGTATTTGGTGGGAATATCCGCCCACATGGGCGTGCGCGCGGCGATGAGCCACATGTGATTGAGGAAGGAGCCGCCGAAGGCGGAATGGTAGAAGTGGTCGCACAGGGTGTACTGCTTGGCATAAGCCACGAGGGGCAAGCTGTCGGTATCAAAATAACCCATGACGGCCCCGCGGGCGTTCGACACGGCCGCGTATTGATCCATTTTGCCGCCGTCGATTTGCAATTGTTCCTGGTAGAAGCGATGCACCATGTCCTTGACTGGATTGTTCAAATGAAGGAAGCGTAAGAACGAGAACGGCCGATTGGCCAGGGTATCCGGATACAGGCTGTCCTTAACGTTGGTGTCGGTATTCCACGGCTGGGGCAAATAGGCGTAAGCCGTATGGTTGCTGTCCGTTTGCGGCAGGGCGCTGTAGGCCTGTTCCAAGCCTTCCGCTCCGGCAAACTTGCCGTACAGGCCGTCGAAGCTCCAATTCTCCAGATAGATGACGATGATATGGTCGGGTTTGCTGATCGGCTTTTTCAGCGTCACCGTAATGCCGGTATCCGTTTCCTTGCGCGGCACGTAGAGCGCCGGAGCGAATCCGTCCTTGCCGCACACCAATCCCACCTTGCCGTTCAAATCCATCAGGGCTGCGGCGGAGGCGGAGGTCTTGGCCAGGAGTCGGCCCGGCGCGGTTACCGCAGGTTCCGTAACATCGCGGTTACCCTGCTCGGCGAAGGGAATGGGACCGCTCACCAGACGGGCGCTCAACGAAACGCCTTTGCCCTGGGCCGTGAGCACGTAGGATCCGGCCGGCAGGAAGCCCACCAAACTCTCCAGGCGATTTCCGCCTCCGGAGACGGCAACGCTTTCCCGGGCGCGCACTTGTCGACCGCGCAGATCGGAAACGGTTAGGGATAGGTTCATGGCGCTCGGCGCATCCAGAAACAGGGTTCCGGAACCGCCGACCCGCAATGCCAATCCCCTGGCGACAGTTGCGCCCACGGGGCGTAAACCCACGACCGTGGCCACCAGATGAAAATGCCCATTCGCGTCGGTAGTCGTGGATTTGGTCGAATCCGATTGCAACCAGACCTTTGCCGACGCGACGGCCACGCCGGCGCTGTCCTTGACCACGCCGGAAATGTCGTAGCCGAACCCGGAAACGGGAGCAAGACCAATTGTGAACGCCGCCAGACCCAGCAGTCGAGTCACGGCCGGACGGGATGCGAGCATATTCGCGAATCGGCCGACGGCATGGATCCTGCGGAATACGCTGGTGAAGGATGGGGGCAAACTCCTGCTCGGCAGGTCTTCATTAAAAAGTTTTATGCGGGACATAGGTTTTCTCCTTGTCGGGGAAAACTACTGGGTCGGAGCAGCGGATTTGTTTTCCAACCCGTTTCAATCCTATGGCAATTTCCCGATATTTCAGGAAATCAACTCGATAGCCTGGGGTCGAAAAAGAGGCGCGTTTTTGGGGTAAGATTTAGTGGCAAGAAGTCCGACAAGATTCGGTTTTCTTTACGATGCACTCCGTCACTACGGCCAATAAAACCAAAATCATTGAACTTCTTTTGGCATTTTAATTGCTTTAATTTCAATCGAATTTAACCTGTCGTTAAAAATCAGTTGAAGGAAAAAGCATGAAATTCATGAACAAATCGATGACCTTAGCCGCCATCGCCCTGCTGCCCATCGCAGCGTCCGCCTTTCCCATCGCTGCGGTCGGCACCGAAGGACTCAGCGTGATTGTCAGCGGAACGGATAATATTGTCGCCACCTACCAGGGCAACTCAGCCGCTTATAGCGACAACTTGTACCTGACTTTTACGGCTTCTTCCTCGCCTGCGGGAACTTTTGTTTTCAATAATCATGCATCCGCTGTCGGCTCCACCTTTGATTTGGGTTCGTTTGCGGTCGGCACCGAACTGGTTTTCCGTTTGCATGTGGATAATACCGGCGACGATTTTTATACCGGCGACGCCTCGCGCAACGCTGATGGCAAGGCTCATGCCCGCGTGCAAAGCGATTGGGAAACGAATACCAGCTTGGTCAGCTTCGAAGATCTGCTCGGCACCCCTGAAGGCGCTGCCGGATACAACGACCTGAGCTTCTCCTTCACCAACACCACGTCGTCCGCCGTACCGGAACCCACCAGCTTGGCCCTTTTGGGCGCCGGTGTCTTGGGCCTTGGCTTCATCAAGCGCCGCAAAAAATAAACCCTGCTTCCCAGCAATTGTTTAAGGCTCCCTGACCGGGAGCCTTTTTTTATTTCGTTCTTTGTTCCATCTTCCGCGCGATGGCGATATCGGAAATTCGCTCCCCTCCCGTCCTTTCAACAATTTTAGGTCTCCCCACTCACCCAGCCTCGAATTCCGTAGCTGTTGAGGCCCCAACACCAACGTCTTCCGGAATCCATCCGAACCTTCGGGTCCGGCCAAACCGGCCCGTCCGCCCGGATCTTCGGGTCGGGCCCGACAAGCCGGCGGCTCTTGCTACCTTATCCCCCCATGGCAGGCGCACCGAAAATCGTCGAATACGACTATGAAGTAAAACTGGGCGTTTTCGAAGGCCCCTTGGATCTGCTCCTTTACCTGGTGCAGAAAAACGAACTCGATCCGCGCCAAATCTCCATCGCCGCCATCACGGATCAATATTTGGTCTATATCGATGCGGCCCTCAAAGGCGTCGACACCGAGGAAGAGGGTCCCGACGGCGTCATCATCCGCAAGGCGCCGCGCGAAGTCAACCTCTCCAATGCCGGAGAATTCCTGGTGATGGCCTCGCGCCTCATGCGCCTCAAGGCGCGCGAACTCCTACCTGCGGATCAGAAAGACGAATTGGAAGACATGGAGTATGAGTTGGATCGGCAAGCCCTGATCCAGCAAATGCTCGAGTATCAGAAGTTCAAGGAAGCAGCCCGGGCCCTGCGCGGCATCGAAGGCAAGAACTTCGGAGGCTTCGGACGCGGTAAGGACGATACCGGGGAGGAAAAGGAAACGGGCGAAGTCGAAGAGGAGGCGGGCATTTTCGATTTGCTCTCCGCCTTCCGCGCCGTAGTGTTGTCCCGGCCCAAAGCGCCGGTCCATGAAGTCGAAATCGACGATGTCACCATCGAAGATAAAATACAGGAAGTGGAAGTTCAGTTGCAGGAGCGCGGGCGCAGCCTGTTCGAGGACTTGTTCTCGCACGATCAGCGCACCATTTCCCTGGTCGTCACCTTCATGGCCATCCTGGAATTGGCCAAACTCGACCGCATCGTGTTCCGGCAAAGCCATGGCCTGGGTCCGATTTGGGTTTACCGCAAACAGAAAAGTTCCGAGTTCGAATTGGAACTCAAGATCGAAGAGACGCATTTGGAACCGCTGCCGGAATTCAAAGAGGGCCTCGTCGAAATCGTCCAAGCGCAAATCAAAAAACGCGCCGTGCAAAACGCTTTGGAAGAAGCCCTGCGCGAGTTAGAGCAAGGCACCTTAACGGACGATGAACTGGAAACCACCCCTCCCGCGCCAACGGCCGATGCCGAAGCTGCTCCCATCGCCCAGGCCGCCGTCGCTGCCGAAACGGTGAATGCCCCCGGAACCGCGAACTCCGTGGAAGCCCTGGCTCCCAGCGAAGTTGCATCCCCGTTGACGAATTCAGAGCCCGCGCACGTCGTCCCGGAGACGCAACCGGAAATCGACCCCGCTGTACAGGATTTGGTCGATCGAATCCGCATTGCGGCGGAAGATCCCGCCACCGAGGCTCCTTTGGCCGAGGATGAGGAGTGATAAGGCTTTATCCGCCTCTCAGTCGCAGCCACTTTGTTAATTTTCCATCCGTGAAAACCTATCCCCCGCTCCAGGAATCCCCCGTTTGAATTTGCCCCAGGATGGTCATCCCGAATCGCAGCTTGATTCCGATCAAAACGCCGCCGCTGATAACGACGCAGTGAACCCAGTTCCCACCGACGAATCCGCCGGGGAACTGACCGTTCCCCCCGACAACGAGGAAGGCGAGGAAGTCGAAACCGCTTGGGTGCCGGACCCGGAAAAACTCATTTGCGCCTTGCTCTTCGCCAGCCATGATTATCTCAGCGCCCGCGGCCTCCGCGATATTCTCGGGGACGAGTACGATCTCGCCGCCATCCGCCGCCTGATCAAAAAAGCCAACGTAAATCTGACCACGCAAGAAATGCCTTTTGAAATCGTCGAAGTGGACGGCACCTTCCGCATCCGCACGCGCACGCAATATTTTCCCTGGGTGCGCAAACTGTTCCGCGAATCCAACCCGCGCCGACTCTCGCAAGCCAGCCTGGAAACGCTCGCCATCATCGCTTACAAGCAACCCATCACCAAGGCCGAAGTCGAATCCATCCGCGGCGTGAACGTGGACGGCTGCATGAAAAGCCTGCTGGAGAAAAAACTCGTGGACGTCAACGGCCGCGCCGACGCCATGGGCAACGCCTTCACCTACTCCACCACCCGCGAATTCATGCGCTACTTCGGCATCAGCCGCGTGCCGGACGATTTGCCGCGCCTTTCGGATTTCGAAGCCATCGTCAACGCGCAAGCGCTTATCCCACAAATGGGCCCGGACGGCAGCATGCAAGAAATGAACCAGCCGGAACCGGACGGCGAGCAGATGCGGATGGGAGAGCTTGAATGAAGAAGGAAAAATCAGAATTCAGAAAGTAGAAGTTAAGGGTTAAAAGTGAGGAAAATACCTGTTGGGCGTGTCGGTATTTTTGGAAAGAGATGGGCGGCTCGGACTTGTTCGGGGGGGATCGATGCCGCAGGCTGTGGGGCGCCACATAATTCCGTCCGTCACATCCATGTTACCTCGTTCCTCCCTGCTGGATCCGCAGCGCCTCTTTCACTTTTACCATTTAATCTTTAGCTTCTTCCATTTGAATTTTTAACCCACAGCCAAGGCTCGCAGCGGTTCCCATGACCCTCACTCCCATGATGAAACAGTACGCGGAAATCAAGGCCCGGCACCCCGGATCCCTGCTCCTCTACCGCATGGGCGATTTCTACGAGCTTTTCAACGACGACGCCGTGACGGCCTCTAAAATCCTGGGCCTCACCTTGACCAGCCGCAATCATGGCGGCACGGACAAGACGCCGCTGGCGGGATTTCCCTACCATGCCATCGAACGCTACATGCCCAAGCTGATCAGCGCCGGGATCAAGGTGGCCGTATGCGAGCAGGTGGAAGACCCGGCCGAAGCCAAGGGCGTGGTCAAGCGCGAGGTGACGGAAGTGGTCACGCGGGGCACGGCCCTGAGCGAGAATTATCTCGATGCGAAAACCAACAATTATCTCGCGGCTATTTTCCCGGCGGGTGCCGCCCCGCGCGGGGAGGAATCGCAGGCGGGTCCGGAGCGCTACGGGTTGTCCTATCTCGATCTCAGCACCGGCCGCTTCGTAGTCATGGAAGGCCTACCGGAACAGGTTATCGACGAGGTGTATCGCCTGGGCGCGCAGGAATTGATCTTTCCCGAAAACGCCGCCGTCCCCGAAATTTTGGCCCGCGTGCGCGATCAGGAAAAAGTCTTGCTGACGCTTTTGCCCAAAGGATTTTTCAGCCTGGCGGAAGGCACGTCCATGTTGACGCGGCAATTCAAGGTCCATTCCCTGGAAGCCTTCGACTGCGCGCATATGACCCTGGGCATCCGCGCCGCCGCGGGCGCGCTGGCTTACGTAAAAGACACCAAGAAGTCGGAGCTGAACCACCTGGTGCGCCTCACGGCCAGCCGTTTCGATCAGCATATGACCTTGGACTCGGCCACGGTACGTAATCTGGAATTGATCAAACCGTTGCACGGCGAGGATGAAAGCGGAACGCTATTCCATTTGCTGGATCGCACGGTGACGGCCATGGGCGGCCGCATGCTGAAATTTTGGCTGACCCATCCGCTCTTGATTCCAGCGGAGATCGCCAAGCGCCAGGACGCGATCGAGGAATTGCTCAAGCGGCCGGAAGTCCTGGCGGATCTGCGCCGCCACTTGCAGGCCATCAACGACATCGAACGCATCGTGGCCAAATGCGGCGCGGCGCGGGCCCATGGGCGCGACCTGGTGGGCCTGGGAAATTCCCTGGTGGAAGCGGGCGAAGTGGGCCTTTGCCTGGCCCAATTGTCGTCAGCAGCGTTCCGTGAAAGCCTGGACAAACTGGCTTCCATGCGGGCGCGCGGCGAGGATTTGTTGAACCGGTTCACGGAAAGGCCTCCGCTGACCGTGCGCGAAGGCGGCATGATCAAGCCCGGCGTCTATCCGGAATTGGACGAGCTCGTGCACGGCATCCGCGACGGCCGGGATTGGCTGAATAATTTGCAGGCGCGCGAGCGCGAGGCTACGGGCATTTCCACCCTGAAGGTGGGTTATAACAAGGTCTTCGGCTATTACATCGAAGTGACCAAGGCGCAGGAAGCCAAGGTGCCGCCCCATTATATGCGCAAGCAAAGCCTGGTGGGCGGCGAGCGCTATATCACGCCGGAAATGAAAGAGTGGGAAAGCCGGATCCTCGGGGCGGAAGGCGAGATCAACTCGCAGGAATACAAGATTTTCTGCGTCATCCGCGAGAACGTCAACGGCGGAGCGGCCGAACTCCTGGAGGCGGCGCAACTGCTGGGGATCATCGATACCTTATGCTGCCTGGCCCAAGCGGCGCGCGATTTGCGGTTCTCCCGACCGCACATCAAGGAAGACACATCGCTCCGCATCGTAAACGGCCGGCACCCGGTGGTGGAAGCCATCACGGAGGAAGGCGCGTATATCGCCAACGATGTGGAATTGGATGCCAATGGACGCCAAATCCTGCTCATCACCGGTCCCAACATGGCGGGTAAATCCACCTATCTCCGCCAAGTGGGCCTCATCGCTTTGCTGGCGCAAGTCGGTTCCTTCGTCCCCGCCGAGGAGGCGCATATCGGCCTGGTCGACCGCATCTTCACGCGCGTGGGCGCCACCGACCGGCTGGCCAAAGGCCAAAGCACCTTCATGGTCGAGATGATCGAAACCGCGAATATCCTGAACCATGCCACCCCACGCAGCCTGGTGCTGCTGGACGAAATCGGGCGCGGCACCAGCACGTTCGACGGCCTGTCTCTGGCCTGGAGCATCGTCGAGGCCCTGCATGAGGACAAGCGCATCGCGGCCCGCACGCTGTTCGCTACGCATTATCATGAACTGACCCAATTGGCCGGACGGCTGAAGCGCCTGCGTAACGTGCAAGTTACTGTGAAGGAGGCGGACGGTCAGGTCATCTTTTTGCGCAAAGTCGTGGAAGGCGGCTGTGATTCCAGTTACGGAATCCATGTGGCCAAAATGGCCGGGGTGCCGGACGCCGTCGTCGACCGCGCCTGGGAAATCCTCGCGGAGCTGGAAAGCCACGGCATGGCCGGCGGAACCGGATTCGCCAGGAAGGGACCGATACCCCGTAACCCGCGTGAGACCCCCAAAGCCTTTTTGCAAGTTGACCTGTTCCAACCCGCCGCTCCGGCCGCTCCGGTTATCGCGGAAAACCCGTTGCACCGCAAAGCCTATGCGGAAATGATGGCCCTGGACTTGGATGCCTTGTCGCCCTTGCAATTGATGCTGAAAATCCACGAATTGAAAAGCAAATTCGCCGGAGCCGGGGGCGCGTGAAAGCGGAGTTTCCTCCGGGGTCCCTTCCCGAGGGCTTCGCCGAGCAAATGGTGGCCCTGGATCGAAGCCAGCCCTTTTCGATTTTTTGGGAAGTCCGCACCTTGCTGTATTTGGGCGTGGTCGCGCTCACCTCCGGGCTGGGCGTTTTGATTTACAAGCATATCGACACCATCGGCCATCAAGCCCTGCTAGCTATCATCGCCGCGCTGACGGCGGCCTGTTTTTTCTATTGCGCCAAACGGGCGCAGCCTTTTACTCGCAGCCGAACAACGCTTGCGTCTCCATGGTTGGATTATGTGCTTCTGCTTGGAGTATTGTTGCTCGGAATTTTCGTAGGCTACCTCCAAGCCCAATATTCCGTTTTCGGCGATCATTATGGTTTGGCCGTCGCCTTGCCTTCCCTCGGGTACCTGCTGTTGGCCTACCGATTCGATCATCGCGGCGTCCTGCAATTGGGGTTGGCCGGCCTCTATACGGCGGTGGGCGTGGGCATTACTCCGCAATCCGTTTTCCAAGGCGACGCCTTTGTTCCCGATAGGCCTGTATTCGCCGGCCTGGGGATGGCCGCGCTATTCACCGCCGTCAGCGTCCTTTCCGTCCGCTACGATTTTAAGCGCCACTTTTCTTTCAGCTATGTCCATTTAGCCACGCACCTGTCCCTCATCGCCGCCCTCTCCGGAATGTTTCGATCATCCGGAGTTGGCGAGATGCTCTACTTCCTCTTAATCGCCGGCATCACGGTGTCACTCTGGTTCTACGCCCGACGCCATCGCAGCCACTATTTCCTGGTTTGTACGGTCGGATACGCCTACATCGCGTTCACATACGTATGCATGCATATCTTGCTGCGGGGCCTCGCCTACGGAGGCTCTTCCGTGATTTTCCTTTACGTTATTCTGTCTTGCGTCGGTACGATATATTTCTTCCTCAACCTCAAAAACTTCGTGGGTCCGGAAAATGTCGGCGTATCGGAAAAGTGATTTCGAGGCGCAAGCGCGCCATGAAACCGTCGTTCGTTGGGTGAGCCACGCCTCCTTGACCGAGGCGGATGCTCAGGCATGGGCGAAAAAATTTCCTTCCCCGTTTTACACGCCGAATATTTTCGTGCGCATCGGATTATTCCTTTTCGGCATTTTGTGCGCGGGATCGGCCCTGGGCCTTTTCGTATTGATGACCGGAAACATGAGCGGGGGCGATGGATTTGGGGTCATCTTGTTGCTTTTCGGAATCGCGTTGTTCGTGGTCCTGGAAATTTGCATCAACCGGCCCAAACCGTTCTTCCACGCGGGATTGGAAGAGGCTGCGCTTTACGGAGGCTTGCTGTGCGTGCTTAGCGGAATTCTGATCCTTCTGGAATTCAAATTCGAAGCAACCCTGCCGGTGTCTTTCCTGTTCATGGGTGTTTTCGCGTTCACGTCCTGGCGTTATGTAAACAGTCTGCTGGGAGCCTTAAGCTTGGCCTGCGGGTTTTTCGCCCTGTTCCGGATTAGCGATGCCCTGGGGACGCGCGCCGAATATGTTCTCCCGATGCTCGTCATCATCCTATCCGCATTGCTGGTGAAAGCCACCGGCTGGGCCTTGCGTAACCCCGGCCTGGCCTGTTGGGAATTTGTTTGGCAAGTTCTCCGCTGCCTAACCTTGCTGACCTGTTATGCCGGGGGCAATTACTTCGTGGTCCGGGAAATGAGTCAAGCCATGTTCCATGTTTCACTGGAAGAACATCAAGACATCCCGATGGCCTTGCTGTTTTATGGATACACTTTCGCCATGCCCCTGTTTTACATCTGGTTCGGACTCGTAAAAAAAGAACGCTTGTTTCTGAACGCGGGTTTGGTCATCTTCGCCATGGCTGTGTTCACCTACAAGCATTACCACCATGTGATGTCGGTGGAAATGGGTTTATGCCTGGCGGGACTGGCCCTGCTCGGCATCGCTTGGTTTGCGTTAAGATTTTTCCGCACTCCGAGATTCGGGATTTCCGCGGCGGCAACTCCGCGTAGCAGCGGCCTTCTGAATGCAGAAAGCCTGGTCCAGTTAACTACCTTCGCCGACCCCAAATCGACATCCCGGGAGCCTCCGGGCGTCCACGGCGAGGGTGGGCATTTCGGCGGCGGCGGATCCCAAGGCGATTTTTAACCCCCAGGGAGTTCGCTTCCCGGAAGCTGAAGTTTCCTAGCCCTTCCCCAGTATTTGATTTTAAATCCCGTCCGCAAATCGCTGCGGCCGCCCAGGTAACACCCAGGTTACAGAAACATCCTTCCACGACGTGTTGCCGCCCCGGGCAATGTTGGGTCTAAATTCCCGCCCTGTCAAAAGCCATCCTGTTTGTAATCATATTTATATGGTTTTAATAACCTATTTATGGAATATGTACCGTTTATATGGATTATTTACTATTAATTTGTAATCTCAATTGAATTTTATCTTTCAATAAGTAAAAAAGTTAGGTATACTTCGATTTTAGTCCCGATGGCGTGAAAGGCGGCCTACGGCCCATGGATATTTACCAATATGAGGATTTCCGCAAATTCCTGAACGATTGTTTCGAGGAAAAACGCCGCAGCCGAGCTGAAACGGGACAGGAAAAATACACCCATCGTCAATTGGCCGCCGATGCCGGGTTCGCGAATCCCGGATATTTCAACGACGTGGTCAAGGGACGCCGCACCCTCAGTGAAAGCGCCACGGGAAAAATCGCCGACGCGTTCGGATTGAAAGGCGGAGAGGCCGACTATTTCAAATTGCTGGTCGACTACGGCCAAAATAAATCCACAGAGGATCGCGCCGAACTTTACCGGCAAATGCTTTTCCGCCGCAATCGCAGCAGCTTTGTGCGCCTCAACCCCATCAACAGCAAATACTACCAGGACTACCACTATCCATTGGTGCGCTCGGCCATCCAAGTTTTCGAGTTCAACGGAAATTATGAGGAGCTTTCGCGTTTTATCCGCCCTGCCGTTCCCGTCGCCACGTTGAAAAAATGCGTGCGCGATTTATGCGAGTGGGGCTTGCTGAAACAAGCGGCCGACGGACGCTATCACCCCAGCCACAAAAACCAGGAACCGGCTCCGTCCATGGGTGACTTGATCAAACGCCTCAATCGGGAATGGGTCATCCAGGCCGCCGACGCGCTTTTCGCCTTTCCCAAGGAAGAGCGCTATATCTATTCCGCCCTGCTCACCGTGGGCGCCGAAACCTTCGCGGAAATCCAGCGGCGCATCGATCGGTTCCGCGAGGAAATCGTCGAGCTGGCCAAGCGGGAGGATCACCCCGATCGCGTCATGCAATTCAACATCCAGCATTTTCCCCGCAGCCAAGTCAAGGATTAGGAGCCACCATGCGCCGCTCTACCACTTTTGCTTTCTCTCTCGCACTCACAGCAGCAATCGCCGCTCTCCTTTCCGGTTGCATGAAACCCGAGGACAACCGCCAGGCCGGCGTAGATGAGTTTCCCAACAGCGTGTACGCGCAGGTGAACGGATTTCTGGCCGATTCCAAGCAAAGCCAGAACATCGCCTCGGTGCCGGGCCTAAGCGATAGCCTCCTGAAGCAGCAAAGCTTTAACGTTACCGTAGCGCCAAAAGGCGCTGCGCTCAAAGCCGCACCCTTGGCGAAGACTGGGGCGACTCAAGGTTTGGCATTGGCCACGGCATCGGATACCGGTTGCTCCAAGACTCAGACTTTGTCCACCACCGTGATATTGCCCGGCAAGAAAATCGAGAACAGCCTCACCGTATGCGACGACGCCAAACTGAGCGACACCATCCACGGCAATGAAACCATTATTCATGGTCATGTGGTGACCACCTTTGACAATGGCCGCGTGGAGACGACCGACATCTCGGACGCCGACGGCGACGGCATCCTGAATCCCGTCAGAGGCAAGGCTTCCAAGGCCCGCATGGAGATTACGGTTTTGGACAAGGGCGTCTTGGAGACGACGGTACTGGTCGTCGGCCCCGGACCGGATAACAATTTCGATACGCCATGGGACAACCTGATCTACACCGCGGGGTGGAGTAAAACCGTCGGAAAGGATACCCTGGGTTACGCGAAGTATTCCGACGCGGACAGCGACGGGGTGTTGATCGACAATGGCAAGCCCTCCTTGATCGATTTGGAGTTTTACCAGAAAGGCCCCACGGGGGACCATCCTGACGCCGTTTGGTCGCGCGCCAACCTGCGACTTTTGACCCAACCCGGCTCCGACGCGAAGCAAGCCCGGCGCGTGCGTTTCACCTTGGAAACGGGGGACGGCCGCCAAACCACGGCGCAAGTGCTCAGTTCGCGGGACAGCGTCGATTTCCACATGCAGGATACCGTACACGCGGTGTTCCTGACCCGAGCGACGGCCGCGTCGGACAGCCTCGACAGCCTGCGCGTGGAATTGACCATGAACCTCGGCAAGGACTTCGACGATAAGACCGACGACAACGTGTTCGCCATGGACATCCGCGTCGCAAATAAATCCGGCGATCAACGCGCCTCGCATTTCAGCTTCCAATCCGACCAGCCCCTGCCTTCCGGTAAAGATCCCCAGGCCGGCAAAGTAAGCCTGGAAAGCATATTCGCCGACGGAACGACGCAAACCGTGGATGGAATTCTTACCGTCGAGACCTTGGACGTTACCTTCAAGGATCGGACCGGAAAGCGGTTGCACGTCGTGTGGGACCGGCAGGGAAAAGGCATCAGCCTGGTGAGGTTGAATTAGGCGCGTTTGGAGGAAGGAGCGGCAACCTTCTACCTTTTCGGAGACGCCCGAACATTCCGGCGTGCGCTTAATCCATCCCGGAGGAATCCCACATGTCGCCGAATCCCGTTAACCCGACGCCGAATCATTCCGAATCCCCATCCGCGCCAGTCGCGGCTCGGTATCATCTCCGTTTTCATCTGCCTTTCGCGCACATGGATTCAGCCTTCGGCAACGACTGGTTCGCGTTAAAAGCGGAAGCCTTCGCCCGGTTTTTCGGAACCCCGGTATTCCTAATCTCGCAGACCGCCGTGGTGGCCGCCTGGATCGGCATGAACGCCGTCGGCATTACCCACTTCGACGTTTACCCGTTCATCCTTCTCAACCTGGCGTTCAGCTTGCAGGCCGCCTACGCCGCGCCCTTGATCCTGTTGGCCCAAACCCGCCAGGCGGACCGGGACAAGGTTCATGCCGAAGCCGACGCGCGCCATCGTGAAGCCCTGGCCGCCGCCAGCGAGCAGCGCCAGAACGAGGTAGCCGATCAGACAAAGCAACTTAAGGAATTGCTGTTGCAGAATACGAAACTGACCGAAGTGACGTCGACTTTGAGCCAGCGCATCGAGGTCCTGACTTTGGAGTTGCACGGGAAACTTTGTATTCCTGGGAAGTAACCCGTAAGCTACCTTGGAAAACCTGGCGCGATTTGGGATTCTCTCGCGCTACCGGCTACCGCTGAATTTCACGTTGAGATCGACCAAACGATGGCAAAGGGTGCGGATCATGCCTTCCACCAGGACGGGCCGATATTTCATGACCCGTACGAATTGCTTTTGATCAATGATTTGCACTAGGCAGGGCTCTTCTGCCGTCACCGTGGCCGTGCGCTTCAACCCGGTGAAAAAGCTCAGTTCACCGAACACCTCTCCGGAACCTATGGTCGAAAGCGAGAAGCCCCGCACAGTCACCGTGGCGCTGCCCTGGAGCATCTCGTACACTTCCTGGGAAGGATCCTCTTCGCGGATGATCACCTCGCCGGGATCGTATTGCCGGATCTCCGGGGTATGCTTGACCTCATCGGCGATATAAAGGGAGCAGAGCAAATGCCCGATGCGGGTCTCCAGGTTTTGATAGGCGATCCAATCGGCCAGAAGCTTGCGATCCGCGGATAGTGCGACCAGGAACTCGTCATTGCCGAGCAGGGAAATCTCCGACCCGAATTCGCTCGTGATGCGCAAACCGCCATCCTCGCCGGGCGCGGGGGATAAGAGAAAATCCCCCGTGGAATACAGGCGCACCGTCTTCTCCCCGTGTTGGCAGCGGAAAATTCCATTCCGAATATGAATCAGGGAGTTCGGAGCGACGGCCAGCAATTCGCTTTCCTTGGTAAGCATTTGCGCCTTGCCCTTGCCGGACAACGCCGCCGCCAAGGCTTGGGCCAATTGCTTGGCAAGCCGTTCCATGTTCTCCAGAAAAGGAGGCGTATCCATCAAAGTAAGCATTGGCGACTCTTAAGCATTATAGAGGGAGGATCGGAGCATCGTCCCGAGTTCGTGATCCGGATCACGCTAAAGCACCTTGACCCTTTTCCGGGGAGGGTTTACGGGCCTGCGAGCCACGGTGACGCGGAGGCCTCGGCATTTAGGCCTCGGGCGGTTTGCCATTGAAACGTTGCTTGGGGTTGCGGATGCGGTTGAGGTATTCCAGGGCCTTTTCGCGGTTACCCCGGATCATATACAGGGCGTAGATATTGCCGAATTCGGTTTCCTGATCGTCATGGGTGGCCAGATAGTCTTCCTTGGACTGCCCGGACAGGAAGAGGTACTTGAGTTCTTCGGCGCTCGGATCATGATCAAATACCGTTTCCATGGGCTCTCCCTGATTATATGACTCCCTCCAGCGAAGATACAAGGAAGCCGCCTCAAAATATTCAAGGTAATCCACCGGAGTCTTTACAGGGTCCGAACTTGACTCTGACTTTTTCGGTGGGATAATTAAGTGGGCTATCTCCCGATAAAACCGGAAGTTAGCCGGGTTTCCATTCCGTCGGAAGGAATCATGATTATGACTCAATTTTCACCAATCCGCCGACCTTCGGTCCGAACCGCTACGGTTCCGCTGTTGGCCTTGCTTTTGGCATTCATCCTGTCTCCTGCGCATGCGGCGGGATCGTCCAAGGCCACGAAGGGCGCAGCCGTAGCCGGATCGCGCACGTCTGCGCCCGCGGCCCGGTCCGCGGCCGGATCCACTTCCGAGTCGGTCACCGCATCGGGGACAGGCAACGCGGAAAAAGCATTCCAGGCCACCGTGGATCGCATCCTGCGCGGCAACTTCGAGGGCGTGGACACGTCCGCGTTCATCGACGATTTGGAAAACCGGATCGCGCGCAAGCCTGGGCAGGAAAACTGGATCGAGGCGGCGGGCATCCTGCATTTCCGCTCCGGGCGTTTCGACAAAGCGCGCCGGGCGTTGTTGACTTTGAAGCACACCAATACGAATGTCGATCGGATCTTGGCGCTGTCGCTCTTCGAAGTAAAAGATTACCGCCGCGCGGTGACCTATTTCAACCGCCTCCACGACGTACGGAGCAGCAAATCCGATTGGGAAAAATATTGTCGGTCTTTAGCGCAGGGTGGGGTCCGCGCGGATGCCGTGCGCGAATGGGAAGCGTATCGCGAGCGTTATGCGAACTCCGCCGCTGCGCAAGGCGACGCATCACAGAGTGATGCATCACAGAGTGATGCATCACTCTGTGATGGGTTGGATTTCCTGGCCGAAGCCTACCGTCATCCGCTGCAAAAAGAAAAATTGATGCCCATTTTGGAAACGATCCTCAAGCGCGGAAAGGACGCCGACGCGGCCGGAAAATTGCGATTGGAGCTGGCCGGACTCTATGGCGAAACCAATCTTCGCGCCGTGGAGTTACGCACCCAATATCTCCAGGCCCATCCCGAAGACAGCGCCGCCGCCCGCACTTTGGGAGCCATGTACGAGGCCCGGGGGGAATTGAAGAAAGCCTTGGCCATTTATTTGGACATCGCCCCACGCTTCTCTTCCGATTTGAAATTCAACCGGCATCTGGCCCAATTGCTTGCCAAGACCGACAAGGACAAAGCCATCCTCTACTACGAGACTTGCCGAACCTTGGCGCCCAAGGACTTCGAAATCTCCCTCGAAATCGCCCATCTGCAAGAGGACATGAAACGCCCCGAACTGGCCCTGTCCGCCTACCAAGCCGTATTGGACGTGAATCCCACGCATCCCGAGGCCAAGGCCCGCATGATGGCGCTGGCCGCAGCTCACCCCCAAAGCGGCCCCTGGCTGCAATCCATGGCCGAAAACGAGAAAAAAAATCCCCGCGATCACGCCTTCCAATTTCAACTGGCTAAACTGTATCAAGCCGCCGGCGACCGGGAGAACGCGTATAAGTACTTGGAGAAGGCCCTGCGCAACGGCGGTGAAAAAGAGGAGTACGCGGCCATGTTGCCCCTGGTGCTCGTCTCCGACGTGCAAATCCTGAAGTACTTCGCCCTGCTCCAAAAAATGGCGCAACAGCCGGCTCCGACACCACAATTATTGGTGCTTTTGGGACGCGGGTATTCCGTTTACAAAAATCAGGCACGCGCGGCCGAAGCCTACGGCCGGGTGTTGGCGGCCAATCCCAAGCTGCTGGAAGGCCATCGCCAGCCCATACTCGATCTTTTCGCGGTGAAGGATTATCCCGCGGCGGAACAATTGGTGGAAAAAGTGATCGTGAAGGATCCCAAGGACGTGGATATGCGCCGCATCCAGGTGGCTTGCCTGTCCGAAACCCATGCGCCTCCGGCGAAACTGCGCGCGGCCATCGGAGCGCTGGTGGCGTTGGAACCGTACGACGATAAATGGTATCTGCGCCTGGCGGAATTGGATTTGGCCGCCCGCGACAGTACGGCTGCGCGGTTGCACGCCCGTGAGTGGGTGAAAATGCATCCCGACGACAAACGCGGCTTGGAATTCCTAGAACCGTTGGCGTTTAAGGCCCATGACGAGGAAGCCTATTTCTCCGCCTTGGACAACATGGCCCGCTTGGATCCGGCGAACCAGGCTGCCTTTGATTTGAAAATGGCCTATTACCAATATGAGGCTGGAAAATATTCCCTCGCCGCCGAAGCCCTGGGCAAGCTGGCCTCGGCCTATCCCAATGACGCCAGGTTCTGGAACCGGTTGGGCGTCAGCCTCCTCAAATTGGGACGCGACAACGCCTCCGAACCTTTAGGCAAAGCCTATCATCTGGAACCGGGTAATTTGGAGTACGCCCGGAACTTCGCGGCCTCGCTTTCCGAAGACGCGGAATTGAAGGCCAACGCGGAAGTCTTTAAAACCTTGCGCCGCGGACCCATGACCATGGGTGAAAACAGAAAACTCGCGCGCGCGCTCTTTCTCACCGGCGATTATAGCTCTTCGGCGCGCATCTGGGATCTATTGGCCGCCGCCGATCCCGATTCCGCCGTAACCGATTCTACCGCCGGCCTGGCCTACTTGAGATCCGGACAAGTCAACAAGGCCAAACCGCTGTTGGAAAAACGACTGGCCGCCAATCCCCGCGACGTCTCGCTTCTGGCCACCCTCGCCGAGATGTACAGCCGCCAAGGCGACGCGAAGGGCAAGATGGCCGCCATGGAAAAATTGGTGCAAGAGGACGGATCGGTAGGCGACTACGTGTTGCGGTTGGCTCGCGACAAGGAAAAGGCCGGCCAGGCGGCCGAAGCTTTATCCCTCTACTCCCAGTGGACTTTCAAGCATGCGGATGACGTCCCCGCCTTGAAATCCTTCCATGACCTGGCCGATCGCCAGAAGGATACGACGTCGCTCATCGACGCGTTGCGCATGCTGGCGCGCATTCCCGGCACCGATCGCGGGTACCGATTCCAATTGGCGGAAACGTATTACGCGCGCAGCGGCGAAACCAAGGAATTGGAAGAACTGGTCAAAGCCAATCCGGATTACCGGCAAGGCAAACGCATCCTGACTTCCGAATACCACGCCAAGGAAGCGTGGGACCTCTTAGCGCCATTCGAATCCTTCATCACAGCGGAATCGGTCAACAATTCCGGGCAACTGGAAATCCTGGCTGATCTGTACGCCAATCAGAAAAAAATACCCGCCGCGAATCAGGCGTATTTTTCCTGGCTAGCCGTGAAACGCAAGGACCGTGACGCGTTCGACAAGGTGCATGCCTACGCCAAGGAAACCAAGTCGCCGAACTTGGTCGCCATCCTGAAGCTGGGATGCGAATCCTTCCCGGCCGATCTGGATTTGCGGGCCGAGTACGGTTCGGCGGAGGGCGTCACGCGTTCAGCGCTTTTGACCTTTGAAGAGGTTTTGGCCAAGCAGCCGGGCAACGCCGAGGTCGTGGAAAAAGCCGCGGGCATCGCCAAGGGAATCGGCGACCGCGCGGCGCAAGCGAAGTGGTCCAAGCGTTGGAGCGAATTGAAACCCGACGAGGAAAAACCATGGCGTTCCCTCATGGACGCGCTGGATGGCGGACCGAATCGGGCGGGATTGGCCGAGGCCATGGAAGGTCTATTGCGTCTGGAACAAGGCAACCGCGAGCTGACCTTGAAGTTGGCGGCCTTGCAAGAAGGCTTATCGCAATGGGACAAGGCGATTGGCTTGTATCGCAGCGCCGTTTACCTAAGTCCCAAGGACAAGCCCACGCGCGATCATTTGATCAACCTGATGAAAGCGAAGGGCAAGAAAGAGGATTTGGCCGACGTGCTGACGGAAATCCAGAACATCGATTCCAGCGCGCATGAAGCCCAGTTCGAATTGGCCAAGCTCCTGCTGCAGAAGGACGATAAGGTAAAGGCCTATGCCTATCTGAGTATCGCCTTGGAACAAAATCCATTGAACCAGAATTATCAGCGGCTATTGCCGCACGTGATTCAAAACCGCGAACAGACCTTGCGCCATTTCAAATTGCTGGTGGAATTGGCGGGGAGGGCGGAGACGTCGCGTGCGGATGCGGCCAACACCGACTTGTTTTATTTATTGGCCCAGGGTTATATGGCCCAAAGTCAATGGGACCGCGCGAGCGAATTCATCGCGGCTACTTACCGTCTGGCGCCCAAGCGCATGGTGGGAAACCGCGACGCCGTCCTGGCTTGTTTTCGCGGTAAAAATTATGTCTTGGCCGCCGAACTCTCGGAAAAATATTTCGAGTTGAATCCCGACTTCGACAAGGAGATCCGGCAAACCCAAATCCTATGCTACGAGAAGACCATGCGGGAACCGGCGGTGGTTCGCAAGGCATTACAACTTTTACTCGCCTTCGACAAAGATAACGCTGGGGGCCTGCTGCGCCTGGCCGAGCTGGATCTGCGCGCCCACGACACCGTTGCGGCAATAGCGAATATCCGCGCCTGCCTCACCACCAGCCCCAATGATATCCGCGCCTTTAAAATGCTGCTGCCGTTGATTTCTCCCGACCGGGGCGATCAACGCGTCACCTATGTCGTGGTATTGGAAAAGCTGGCCCAACTGGATTCTGCGCACCGGGCCGATCATCAAATCAAACTGGCCGATTTCTATTTCGAACGGAAAACCTACCGGCAAACCGCGCGGTTGTTGAGCGAGGTCGTGGAAGCCCGGCCCAAGGACGCGCCTATCTGGTATCGCCTGGGCCAGTGCCGCAGCCGTTTGCAGGTGGGCGACCAAGGTCTTTCGTGTTTCAAAACCGCCTATGATTTGCAGCCCGCCAACGTGCCGTTTGCGCATACGTACGCGCAAACGTTGGAAAAGCCCGAGGAGTTCAAGGCCAACCTGAATCTCTACAAGTTCGTAGAGGATCGCGGGCCCAGCGCGCATGAGCGTTATGGCCTGGCCATGGCTTACTTCTATAACGGCGATGCCGTGAATTCCGCAAAGGCTTGGGATAAAGCCCTGCCGGACCCGAGCCTGGCCGACAAATTCATTCCGGAAGCCGGAGTCGCCTATTTGCGCACCGCGCAACCCGCTAAGGCCTTGCCCCTGTATAAACTTCGCCTGGAGCGTGAGGCCAACAACCTCGGCCTGCTGGACACCTTATGCGGACTTTTCGCGAAAACCGGCGACGAAGCGGGACGCGTTGCGATGCTGGAATCCTTGGTGCGCGTGGATCCGACTTTCAAGGACTATCAGTTGCAATTGGCCCGCGTCAAGGAGAAGGCGCGCGACACCGTCGGCGCCATCGACCAGTATGGCCAATGGACGGCGCGGAACAACGGCGACGCGGAGGCGCTGAAATCCATGCATCGGCTGGCGCAGGGCAAGCGCGACACCGCGAGCCTGGAAAACGCCTTGCGGTTACTGGTCCAAATCAAAGGCGCGGATCCGGAATACTCCTTCCAATTGGCGGAGCTGCAGTTCAAATTCGTCGGCGCCACGGAGGAACTCGAACGGCTGGTCAAAGCCCATCCTCTTTACCATCGCGGCCGGGTGATCCTGGCCAAGGAGTATTACCGGCGTTACGATATGCCGCACATGGTTCCCTATGAAAAAGCCTTGGCCGACGAGTCCCTGAAGGATCGGGAACTGTTGACGCCACTGGCGGAACTGTTGGCCTATGAAAACAAAAAAGCCCCGGCCAATAAGGCCTTCCGCGACAATTTGGTTTATCGGCGCGAATTGGCCGATGCCGCAACAGCCAAGAACGGGGCGGGTTCCAACTCCATGATCGATTTGCGCCAAGCTTTCGATAAAGCCTACCTCTACTCCGACGCCAACAAATCGCCGTTCCTGGTCGAGATTCTGGAAATCGGAAATCGGAGCTTTCCGGCAGAATCACCCATCCAACAGGCCTTGGCCGTGGCCCTGGGAAAAAATCCGCGCGCCTTGGAGTTGTACAAGCAAATTCTCGAACGGGACGGCAACGATTTAACGGCCTTGCAAAATGGATCCGAATTGGCGATGTCACTGGGCAAACCCGCCGAGGCCGTAACTTGGATGGAACGGTGGTCCGGGGCCGAACCGGGGGCGGCTCGCCCTTGGCAATTGCTCGCGGACGCTTACAACCAATTGAAAAATCCGGCCAAGACGGCCGACGCCTTGGAGCATCAAGTGATGCTTTCTCCCACCGACGCAGCCTTGGCATTCCATACCGGGCAAGCCTATTTGCAAGCCAAGAACAAGGACAAGGCATTGGAACTCCTGATCCGCGCCGACGAATTGAAGCCCAAGGATCCCGCCTATGCCGGAGCGTTGTTGGATCTCCTCCACTCGATGACCGAAGAGTATGCGGCCCAAGGTCAAGCTGCGAAAGCCGTGGAGCTTTACGGAATGATTTTGGAACGGGATCCGAAAAACAAAAAAGCCAACCTGTACACGGGAATGTGGCTAGCGGAAAACCGCGATTTCGGTTCGGCCGAAGCCATGTTAAAAACGGGCCTCGATCAATCCGTCGAAAAGGGCTCCGTGTTGACGAAAGCCTGGCGGCTGCTGGGCGACTGCCTGGCGGCGAAAGGCGACGGCAAGACGGCGCTGGAAGATTATAAACGCGCGCTTAGCCTGGATCCGGCGGACAAGGCCGCGGCGGCGGCGCGTTTGGAAATGACCCGAAACCTCGGACTCACGGCGGAATTGCGGCCGGCCTTGGCCGATATGGTGCGACTGGATTCGTCCAACGCGGAAGCCTGCCTGGGATTGGCGGAGCTGCTGATGAAGGACGGAAAATATCCCCAGGCCGCGCAATTGTATGCGCGCGTCATCGTTGCGCGCGACAAGGACCCCGAAGTTTGGGGCCATTACGGTGAAGCTCTGGAAGGCGCGCCCGGACGCCAAGCCGAGGCTCTGGCCGCCTGGGACAAAGCCTACGCGCTGGGGGATCGGACCCCGTATACTTTGCACGGATTGTCACGTTTGCATCGCGAAGCAGGATCCTTGGACAAAGCGGCTGCTGCCTTGGAAGATTTGGTGATCGCGCAGCCCGAGAATGACGAGGCATGCTCCTGGCTCGCCGAACTGAACTTGTCGAAGGGCAATTTGGAAAAGGCCGAGGAACTTTACACCCAAGCCCTCCAGGACGCGCCGGACAAAATCGAATATTCACAAGGCCTGGCGGAAATCTTCGCACGGCGCGGAGACGCGGAATCGGTGGTGGAATTGTTGGAACCGCTGCGCGCGCGACTCACCGTACCGGGCCGAATCACCTACGCCGACGCCCTGCGCCTGGTCGGCAAGCCGGAAGCCGCGCTGCCTATTCTGCGGGATGTCTGGCAACGCCAGCCGTCCGCCCGCGCTTTGGCCTCTTTGAGCGATGCGATGCTCGACAGGGGCAAAGCCCTGGAAGTGAAACATCTCATTGACGCCTCCGCGTTCGCATCCGACCCGGAAGTAAAATTGCGTTTAGGCAAAGCCTTGCTCGTGATGAAAGAGCGCGACAAGGCGGCGGATCTACTGCAAGGCTTGGCTAAACAGGATCCGGAAAATGCAGTCGTCCTTTACAATCTGGCCTTGGCGCATTACGGGCAAAAGAATTTCAGCTTGGCATTGAATGAATTCAAGCAGGCGTTGGTGAAACGGGCGGACTTAGCCGTAGCGGCTTATTATAGCGGACTCATCCTGGTGCAATCCGGCCAAGTGAATGAAGGACGCGCGTATTTCTTCGCCTTGGTCCAAAATGTTTCCAAATATGATCGTTCCCTGGGGCTGCATGGATTGGCCGAAGCGGCCTTGGCCGAGAAAAAGGACGCCGAGGCATCGGATTATCTGGTGCAATCCGCAGACATGTTTTCATCCTCCGAAGTATGGGCGGAATTGGCGGAGTTGGGATTGAAGCTGGGACGGGTTAAGGACGCGGAAAATTGGGCTCAAAAGAGTTTGGAATCCGACGAGGATTACGCCGAGGGGATTGTGGCGCTGGCGGAGGTCATGATGGCCCAAGGGCACAAGGATGAAGCGCGCGACTTCCTGAAGGAAGCGTTGGTACGGAACCCCCGGTCTTGCGAATTGCATTTGGAATACGCTAAAGTCTACATGGCGCTGGAGAATATAGCGGGCTTGGTTTCCAATAGCCGGGAAGCGCTCAGCCTATGCCCGGAAGCGCCTCTGCCCTATTATTATGCGGGCGTGGCGGCGGACAAATCCTACCAGAAGAAACAGGCCGAAGAATATTTCAACTCCTATAAGCGCCTCGGTGGCGATAAAACCGTGCTTCCTAAGGGGTACTAAAACTATCCGTTTATGACGCAGGAACCCGTTCTTTCGGCGCGCGGATAAACGTATTTATTGGGCTTGAAGGGCTCCTCCGGCTTTTCTTCCCGAAGGTAAATCCCGACCAAGGGTTCAAAGTTTTGAACCGGCACATACCAACCAGGAGCGACCCATGACCCAGGATTTCCCGAATAGCATGGCGCGACGGAAATTTCTCGCGTTAACCGGCGCCGGCGCCACGGCATTGTTGGCAGGCGCATTGATTCACATCGAAGGCTGCTCGGAGTCGACGACCGGCTCGGCGGCCCAACCGGGGGATTTGACCGGCACGGTGGACGACAACCATGCCGCGCCCCATCGCGCCATCATCAAAAAGGCGCAACTCGACGCCGGCGGGGGCATCACCTTGGACATCCAGGGAAGCGCGTCGCATTCCCATACCGTCGCCTTGACGGCCGTCCAGATAGGCGACATCAAGGCCGGGACCGCCGTGGCGGTGCAATCTTCCACGACGAATTCACACTCGCATTTGGTCCACTTTAATTGATTCGCGTATTCCCAAGCGGGGTATGGATAACCTAAGTGTCAGGCGCGTCATCCCCATTGCGGCCCTGGAAGACCGGCCATCGCATGGAGGGGTGTAACGGGTATCCTTTCCATCTTCCCTGTTCCTCCACCCGGTAAGGTTCACCTTGGGCTTGTAGATCAACGCCTAAATAAATCGACCCTTTTAGTCGAAAATAACCGGATTCAAGGAATCCCACGCTCGCAACAAAAGAGCGGATTTCCGCTATTTTCGTGTTTTCATGCGCTGGACCGGCGTTAGTTTTAGGATCGATGAAATCCAATTTACCCGACGTTACCACATATACGGACTTCCGGCAGTATCTCAAAGACTGTTATGAGGAAAAGAAAAAAAGCGATCCGAAATTTTCCCATCGTTATTTCTGCAAAAAGCTGGCTACGGATCCTCCAGCGCTTTCGGCGACATTTTAGCGGGTCGCAGATCCTTATCCGCCCCCGCCGCGCTGCGCCTCGTCCGCGCGCTCGAGCTTACCAAGCAGGATGAGGAGTATATGCTGCACTTGGTGAACTTCAATCAAGCGGGCAGCCTCGAAATCAAAAACCTGCATTATGCCAGAATGCTTTCCTTGAGCCGGATTTCCCTCAATGTCATTTCACCCGAAAAATACGCCTACTTCAGCAAATGGTACCATGCCGCTCTCCGCGAGCTCCTTTTCTACACTCCCTTCAAGGACGATTACAAGGCCCTGGGACGCAAACTCGATCCACCCGTGCCGGCGCAAGCAGTGAAAAAAGCCATCCAACTTTTGGAAAAGCTGGGAATGATTGCCAAGGATGCGGGCGGTTTTTACAAGCAAACGGCGGCATTGATTACTACCGACGGGTTAGGCGAAACCTTGCACGTGGAAAACTTCCAAACGGAAACCATGAAACTGGCCATGGAATCGATCGGCATCCCAAGGAAGTGCGCGACATATCCACGCTCACGGCGACCCTGTCCGCCGAAAGCGTGGAAAAAGTCAAGGCCGCGATCAAAGCTTTGCGGCAATGCGTATTGGTTCTGGCGGAAAAGGACCAAAAGGTCGATCGCGTCATGCAGCTGAACATCCAACTATTTCCACTGACCCGCGACTCCGAAAAATCCGGAGAAAGGTGAAATATGTTTTTGCGAAAAATTTCATTGCGCGGGTCCGGCGTTTTGACCGCAGCACTCGGAATGGCCGCCATCGCGCTGTTGGGCGGCTGCGAAGGCAGCGCGACGCAAACCACGACGGGGCAAGGCCTATACGGTACCTTGGTGGATACGCATGGCAATCCCGTTCCCGGCGCTCACGTGAAAGCCTGGCCCGTGAACCAGGCGCCCAATGGCGTTTCCAAACGGATTGACAGCGTCCAAGCGGTCTCGGTCGAAACCGATCGCGACGGCAAATATTCGCTGGTGAATCTCGACGTCGGGGTCTATAACATATATGGAGAAAAGGATCCGGGGCAAGGTGCGATATTGATTCCCAAAGTCAAATATTTGGAGCTGGATCAAAATTTAGGTACCGATACCCTAAGGGCGCCAGGAGCCATCGCGGGTAGGGTCGTCGATACCGGATCCAACCAAGGGATCGCCTTGGTTTTCTGCTACTTGCAAGGGTCCACCTATGTGGCCGTAACGGATTCGACGGGAAATTTTCTCCTCTCCAATTTGCCCGAGGGAACCTATCGCATGAATTATTTCGCTGACGGTTACGCCGGAGCCTTCGACAGCCCGGTGGTCGTGGCTTCGGGGGCGACGACTTCGCTTCCAGCCAAAAATTTGGCGCGGGACCTAAGCCTGCAACCGCCAGCGCCGCAAAACATCACGGCCGTCTATGATTCGGTACATGGCGGCCTGATTTTGAATTGGAGTCCAGTACATGTAGCGGATTTAAAAGGGTATTTAATTCAGCTTACCAATCCATCCGATAGAAGCGGTCGTCTCCAAAACTGGGATTTGGATGTGGATGCGACTACCGGAAATGCGGACACTACATTTACCCTTGACTTCAGCTATGGATTTGCGCTCGGAGACATTTCGGACAGCGCCTTTGACGAGACGATTCAGATACGCGCCCGGGATTTGGAAGGAAATCTAAGTCCCGCGTCCAAACAACCGGCTACGGTTCGAATTACCAAACCCACGCTCTTGAATTCCAAATTCACCATGAAATTTGCCGGCGGAGAAATCAACGCTCCGATATGCAGGGATACATTGAAATTCGCTTTGGACATGACCGAAAGTCCCACTAATAGTCCGGTATTCAAATGGAGCATGAGGTACGCGATTGGGAACCAGAATTCAACTCTATTCCGGAGCGCCACTAAAGATTCGATCAAGATTTCAAAAGGCTATCCGATAAATGATACCTTGATCTGGAGTTGGAAGGAGTTTTTTCCGGATCCTGCACTCCCTTCTCGACCAGATAATATGGTTATCGGCGCCAGCCTTCTCCTGAGCCCGGGCATCATCGTGGGTGCGGTCAATATTCCGGTAAAAGTGGATTCCAATGGCTGTTATGTAGTCGGAGAATCCGATATCCATGGCCCCGGAAAAACGATTTGGTATTAGGCGACCCGACTTGTCGTGGGTGGAATGATTGCGGCTGCATGGTGCGATGAACTTTTTCAAAATCGGGCCTCGCTCAACCCAACGCTTTCAGCCACTTCAACTCCGTCTTCCAAGTGTTCCTGGACTTCAAGTCCCGGGAGAAAACTTCCTGGGTTTTTTCCAGAATCAAGGTGAACGGCGATCCCGTCCGGCGCGTCGTATGCAGAACCGGACGTTCGTGAGCATCAATTTTACCGTGGACGTGTTGGCGATGGTCCTTCGCGAGCGGCCATTCCAAGCGGCGTTGACGCGTATCCTTTAGGAATCGACCCAACTTTTTGCACAAATCACAGGAGCATCCCAAGGATACCGTGAGGGACCAATCCTCCGGGGCGCGCAACGGTTCGTCCAATCGTTCTGTCAGCCTGGCCACACTCAAGGCTACCAGCGGCTGCAAACCCAGTTCGCGCAGAGAGTCGCCCCCGCGTTTGTCCGCGGCGCTCAGGATTTGAATCCAAATCGCTTCCGGTAAAACCGGTTTTCGGGTAGTCAAAAATTCGACGATGTGATTTTGAAAACGCGTGTCTCCGGTAATCCGGCCGCAGTCCAGCAAGGCCAGGAGTTGAGGGATAACAAACGCGGATTCGCCGGCTTGGGATTTCGGGCCGAAGCGTGGGATTTCCTTGAGGTCGTTCTCAATCCGCTTCCAAAACCCCGCCAACAGCGTCTTCGCCAAGACACGATGCTTCGGATCGCCATCCCCGCAAATCGCTTGGCAAAGGAAAGGCAGTTCTTTGGCAATCCATGTATCCACTGAATCATGAAAT
Organism: Fibrobacteria bacterium; assembly: GCA_017881725.1. Taxonomy (GTDB): domain Bacteria; phylum Fibrobacterota; class Fibrobacteria; order UBA11236; family UBA11236; genus Chersky-265. The sequence goes on along the minus strand of JADGQO010000098.1, from coordinate 19,491 downwards.
CGAAACCGGTTGTCCTTCAGCCAGTTGTTGAACAGGATCTCGGACCAGGAAGGGCCGTAGGCATGCACAACCTGAACCATGCGTTTGATATTTCCGCGCGTCAATTGTGCCAAGGAAAACGGCCGCAGAAGCGTATCAGCGGCTCGGTGGTCTTCGATGCGCGCGGCCAAGGCCAGGGTCGATCCAAGCAAGGTAGGCGACGGATCCTTCCTGACGGCCTGTTCCCACACCGGGTACACTTGCCGAAGTAATTCCATGGCCGTTGGGACCCCATCCCTTTTCAATGCCGATGTAACCTGCGTAACGGCCCAGCGCGGAGACTGTTCGGCGCGAATGGCGAAGGCGAGTTGTCGGGGCCACAGGACTATCGCGGCCCGGTGGTACCAGCGATCCGCCGTGTTTCCATAATTCCCCATGAACCCTTCATGCTCCGAGCGAAACGGATCGAACTCTTTCGACGGCTTGGTGTAGAACAGCTCATCCCCCGCAACCGTGCCCACACCCTCCGATTTCCCGCCTTTGGCATCGACCCAGTGTTTAAGTTCAATGTTGTGATCGATCAACTCGATCAGGTCCAGGTCGGAACCGCCGCTGTCCTCCGACTCCGGCTCCTCATCGTCGTCGTCCCCATATCCTCCATACCCGCCCCTGCGGTACCCTCGATCGTCCTCTTCCTCGCAGGACCAGGTTTCATGCACCTCGGCCAGGGCCAAAAAAATTTCGCAGTCTTGGTCCTCTGCGGCATGCCTCAACGCGGCGGCGCGACGGGCATCCCCGTTTTTCAACCGCTTCCAGGAAAGGTCACGCTGGGTATATTCATGGTCCAGCAAATAGACCAATTTTTGTGGTAATTTGGGCGGGGTTCCACCGGGCATGCGCGGCGATCGCGGCTGATGGAAATGCTCCTGCACGGCATCGGATAAAGACTTCAGGCGCTCGGCGGCTAAGTCGCCCGGGGCCGTGTCCCCCTTTACCGACAGATTGAACGTCAACGCCAAGCGATGGCCGCTTTTAACCGGCCGCAACTCATGGTGGCAATCGGCGTAAAAGGCAATCAGGGTCAACTCCTTTTCCGATCCTCCCGCGCGCAGCTTTTCGCCTCGATGCTCAATGACCAATTCACCCCCGCTGAAGCGCGAAGGCAGGACCACCACCAGCGTTCCGACCATGCGTTCGCTTTTTACCGAATCCTGATGCGTCGCGAAGAACTGGCCGGGCGTGTAGATCAAGAGGTTGTGCAATTTCGCCACCAGTCGGCAGGTTCCCGGCAATCCGAGATCCCTTCGCAAGCGATCGAGATGGCGTTCCAGAGCTTTCGTCCACGATACCGGTCCAAGCGTTAAACATTCGGAGGCAATCTCCCAGGTGTCACGGATGCGTTTGTCCAGGCGCGTTTCGGTCTTGAATCCATGCCGCGCGGGTTGGGCCAACTTGCACAGCTTGCGGGCCATCGTGTCCTTGATGGGCCATGCGAGTTTTCCGAATCCCCGCACGGATACAGACAATTCACCGGCGTCGGCCGTCCGGCGCGTTGCAAAAGCCCCCTCGCCATCCAATTGCGCAAGTAGCAGGCTGATTTCATTTTTATCAGGTTGATGCATCGATTCCCCTCTACCCCTCGCCGGAAAAATCCCTTTACGTAACTTCGTTCATCTGAAAAGTACTTTCAATACTTCCTCTTCCCCGCGTTCCCACGCGCCGCCAGCCCGCGCGCGACCGGACTTTCGCGGGACTCCTTCCGAAAAGCCCGCGGCCCCGTTTGCAGATTGCGCCGGAACACTTTGGAGAAATACAGGGGATCCTGAAACCCCACCGTAAGGCTGATTTCCTTAATCGATTTCGACGAACCAATCAGCATCTCCTGCGCCTTCCAGATGCGCAGCGACTCCAGGTAACGCAGCGGTGACGTCCCCGTGGTTTCCCGGAACAGGTGGGCGAACCGCGAGGTGGACAAATGACATTCACGGGCGATGGACTCGGCGCTCAAGTCCTCGGCAAAATGCTTCATCATGAAGGCCACGGCATGATCGACGCGCTCATCGTTGCCGGAGCCGCCCGAAAACGGGTTCTGGGTATCGCACCAGAGCAGCGCCTCTTCCAGGGAGTTGCCGCAAAAAAGCAGCCGATGCTTTAGTGGCGAGCGGAACATTTCAATGCATTTTTCCATGGCTTGACGCACTTTGGAACGCACCGAAAGGTCGGCCAGGGGAAAGCCCAGCACCCCTTGGCTTCTAACGGGCCAACGTAGCAGGGACACTAAATGGCTGGGCGGATTGAAGTAAATCCAGGCATGGATCCATTCCTCGGTATTCGCGGCATGGGAATAATCATGGGGAAGGCGCGGAGGAAACAGCAGAACATCGCCTTCTTCCGCGAGAAATTGCGTCGTTCCCGAACCGATGCGGCCCCGACCGCTCAAGGTGAGATTCAGCACCCAATTATTCAACCCCGATGGCCTTAGGGTTGCACCATGAGCATCGGCGGCATAGGTACTGGTTCCGGCGACCAGGCTGGCTCCAAATTTTCCGCGTTCTGATTTCATCCAGCAGAAAAATACATGTTTTCAGCAAAAGACGGTGTCTTCAGGTGGAGCATTCCGGGTAGATTTGCTAAATGCCCGTAGGAACCAATCCGGTTTTCCGGGACTTGAAGGGGAAGTCGAATGAACTATTTGGAAACCTATAAAACCCAAGCTGAAACCTTCCTGAAGGTTTGCCATAAACTCAGCAAGCTCATGTACGTGACCGGACATGGCGGCAACGCGGCCTGGAAGTTGGGCCCCAACTTGATGATCATCACCCCCACGCAAATGAACAAGGGCGACATCAAGCTCGAAGACCTGGTGTTTCTGGATTTGGCGGGCAATAAACTGGAAGGCACCAAGCGCCCCACCGGTGAAACGCCCATGTACATCAACTTTTTCAAGAGCCGTCCCGATGTGCAATCGGTTGTCCATTGCCATCCGCCCTACACCAACGCCTTCGCCATCACCAAGAACAAAAACCTGTTGATGCGCCCGACCTTCCCGGAAACCACCACGGAAGTAGGCCCGGTGCCGGTCGTACCCTATGGCGAACCGCTGACCCAGCGCCTGGCGGATAACTTCAACGCCTTCCTGCCCAAGTACAATGCCTTCCTGATGGAAAACCATGGCTTGGTGATCATGAGCCCCTGGGATATCCAATGGACCATGATGACCACGGAGCTGTTGGAAATGACTTCGGTGACCTTGACCGCCTCGGCCGTGTTCGGCGATATAAAAGACATCTCCATTCCCGACTTGCGCAATCTCGACAATATCATGTCCAAGCGCGGGCTGCCCATGTTCGGCGCGCCGGGCGTGAACAAATCGCTCGTCGACCTGTACTACCCTGAACTCGCCGGGGAGGCCGGGAAGAAAGCATGAGCTGGCTCGGACTTGAAAAAAAGGTGGTTGTCGTAACCGGAGGTGCCTCCGGTATCGGCAAGGCTTGCTGCGAAAGCTTCGCGGCCAACGGCGCGCACGTGGTGATCGCGGACTTGGACAAGGTTTCCGGCGAAGCCATGGCCCAGCGATTGACCCAGGAATTCGGACCCGAAGCCATGTTCCGCCTGACCGACGTGACCAAACCGAAAGACGCGGCGGGGCTCATCGCCGACACCGTCGCAAAATTCGGACGCGTGGACGCCTTCGTGAACAATGCGGGCATCAATATTCCCCGGCTGCTCGCGGACCCGCAAGGCCAGCAGGAATTGTCCGAAGAAATCTGGGACAAGATGATGACCATCAACCTGAAGGGCGTCTACCTGTGCGCGCAACAGGCGGCCAAGGCCATGACGGCCGCAGGGACGAACGGCGTCATCATCAACATGTCGTCTGAATCCGGCATGGAAGGTTCGGAAGGGCAAAGCGGTTATTCGGCCACCAAGGCCGCAATTTACGGCTTGACGAGATCGTGGGCCAAGGAATTGGGCAAGCGCGGCGTGCGTGTGGTGGGCGTGGCTCCGGGCATCCTTGAGGCGACGGGCTTGCGCAGCGAGACCTACGAGAACGCCCTGGCCTATACGCGCAGTATCACGGTGGATAAATTGCGCAGCGGTTATGTGGCCACGACTTCGATTCCGCTGGGACGGGCCGGAAAGCTCTCGGAAGTGGCCGACCTCGTGACCTACCTGGCCTCGGATCGCGCCAGTTATATCCACGGAACCGTCATTAACATATCGGGAGGAAAATCGCGTGGCTAATTCCATTACGGCATCGCCAGAACAAGTCCAGGAATTCGAAGCTGCGCTCGGCGATTTCAAACCTTCCGTCCGCGCTGAGGCCTTGAAAAAGCTGGCCGCTTTGGACCTGCCGACCGCGAAGCCTCGCGATGAAGTCAATCTGCATACGCATACTTTTTTCTCCTACCATTCGGCGGGCTGGTCGCCCAGTCGTTACGCCTGGGAAGTCCGCAAGGCCGGACTTTACGCCGCCGGCATCATCGATTTTGACGGCTTGGACGGGGTCGAGGAATTCCTCGCCGCGTCCGACGCCTTGGCCATCCGCTCCACCGCCGGCATTGAAGTACGCGCCTTCCTAACGGAATTTGCCGACGTGGAAATCGATTCCCCCGGTGAGCCCGGCGTGCATTATATGGCCGGCGCCGGCTTCGTGAAGATTCCCAAGGCAGGCAGCAAGGAGCGCGAGTATTTGCTTTCCCTGCAAGCCATGTCGGCCGCGCGGTCCCGCGAATTGGTCGACCGGATCAACAAGGCCGTGCCGGACATCGCCATCGACTTCGACGCCGTTTCCCGTGCCCGGACCCCGTCCGGTTACGCCACCGAGCGGCATTTCGTTTCCGCCTACGTGGACAAAGCCAAGGAAGTTTTCCCCACGCCCGATCGCCTCGCTGATTTCTGGGCCGGAGTGTTGGGTCAGCCCAAGGTGGCGATTACCGCGCTCCTGGCCACCATGCCGGCCTTCGAAGAAAAAGTCCGCGGCAAACTGATGAAACGCGGCGGCCTCGGCTATGTGCAACCGGGCCCGTCCACCTTCCCGCCCGTGGGCGAAGTGTACGCATGGGTCAAGGCTTGCGGCGCGGTCCCCATGGACTCGTGGCTGGACGGCACGTCGCCGGGTGAAGCCCGCGGCCGGGAACTGTTGGAATGCAACCGCAAATTGGGCGCGCGGGTATTGAACCTGATTCCGGATCGGAACTGGAACATCAAGGATCCGGCCGACAAGCAGCGTAAGCTCGACAATCTCGCCAAGGTCATCGCGCTGGCCAACGAGTTCCACATGCCCCTGAACATCGGCACCGAAGGCAATAAGGCCGGACTTCCCTTCGTAGACGATTTGAGCGGCCCGGAATTGGGACCCTACAAAAACCTGTTCATCAACGGAGCCCGCATTTTGGTAGGCCATGCCGTATTGACCCGCTTCGCCGATCTGCCCTATGCGGCCGATGCGACCGATGCGATGTTCTCTGGCGACGTCAAGGCCAAGAACGAATTCTATGCGGCCGTGGGCGCGTTGCCGCCCGTGAACACCCAGGTATCGCGCGCGTTACGTGAGCTAGGCGCGGATAAAGCTTTGTCCGTACTCAGGGAATCCGCCCGTCGCTCCCAATGGACCGGCGTGCAGTACATTTGAATTCGGCCCAGACTTTGCGAAATTTTGAATTCACCTTTTTGAAATACAAGGAGTAAATGCCCATGCTGGCTGCGATGCTGAAGGCCCCCGGGAGCCTGACTATTGAGAACGTGGAAATCCCGAAGCCGGGCCCCGGAGAAGTGCTGTTAAAAGTCGACGCCTGCGCCTTGTGCGGCACCGACAAGCGCGTACTGGCGGGCGAGAAGGCCGTCAGCGTGCCCATCATCGGGCATGAAATCGCGGGAACGGTTTCGGCCGTCGGACCCGGCGTGAACGCCGGCATCAAGGTGGGCCAACGCTATGCGGTGCAAACCGTAATCGGCTGCGGAGAATGCCCCATGTGCAAGGTCAGCCGCGAGAACCTATGCGAGAAAGGCTTCACGGCCATCGGTTACGCCTACAACGGCGGTTTCTCCGAATATATGGTGATGCCCAAGAACGCGGTGGATCAAGGCTGCCTCATCGCCCTCCCGGACGACATGGACGCGGAAATCGGTACCCTGTTGGAACCTCTGAGCTGCGGCATCAACGGCCTGCGCGACATCCCCCTGGAGACCATGCGCCACGTGGTGGTCATCGGCGCCGGCGTCATCGGCGTGCTCAACGGCCTCATCGCCCGCGCCCGCGGCGCGAAGCGCGTTTCCATTTTCAACCGCTCCCAGGACAAGCTGGACGTGATCGCCAAGCTCGGCCTGCCCTTCGACGATTTGATCAACATGTCGAAGACGGATCCGGAAGCCTGGATCAAGGAAAATACCGGCGGACGCGGCGTGGATTGCGTCATCGTCTCCGCCTCGGTGAAATCCCTGGGCGGCCAGGGCATGAAATGGCTGGCTCGCAACGGTCACTTGTCTTTGTTCGCGGGCATGCCGAAGTCGGACAGCGTCGAACCGCTGGACTTGAATCTCATCCATTACAGTGAGTTGCACATTCACGGGGCCAACAGTTCCGTGCGCCGCGACTACCTGGAAGCGATGACCTTCCTGTCCACGGGCAAAATCAACGGCAAGAGCCTCATCACCCACCGCTATGCGTTGAAGGAATTCGCGCAGGCGGTGAAAACCCAGAACGACGCCTCCTCGGGCTCGCTCAAGGTCATCATCAAGCCTTGAACCGAAGTTACGGTTACGTAGCGGAGTCGCCGTAAGCGTCACACCGTCGAATCGATTCAAAGCCGTGGGAATAATTTCCTGCGGCTTTTTCTTTTCCACTTCTTTTCCACTTCTTTTCCAATCACGAAGAATTCCGTCGAAGCATGGGACTTTCGTAGAAATGGAACGGAGCGGCGCATACTTTCGTCTAAGTTTTACGCCAACCAAGGATAAGTCACCATGCACCGTTTCTTCAAATTATCCAGGCCGTCGAAAATGATCTGTTTTCCGATTGTGGTTGCAGTTATCGTTGCGAGTGGCATTGCGATTACCGGCTGCGCCGTCGGCTCCGTGCGTGAAGCTCACGTTGGCGGATTGGGAAAGTATCCGGAAGCCCGTAGCATAGCGGTTCAGCGCGATTCGATCCATTCTTCCGCATTGGATTCAGTGGCTGTCGAAAGCGCCAAAAAAGTATTGGAACTGAATAAATCCGGATCGGCGCGCACTTCATCCGATCAGCACCTGACCCTGTGGATTAAAATCACTGGAACCGAGGCTGCGCAAAAGGCTTCCGCGCCGGTGGGAGAAGCACTTTCGGCCACCCGGTCTTTTCTGGGCCTGGCCGGCAGCGGCTCGGACGGAGCGAGTTCCGGACGATTGGAAATGGAAGGTCGCCTGAAGGCTCCCGATGGCCGCGAGGTTGGGTATGTGCGCTGGGAACACGAAGGATCGCCGGAAGCATTGGCGGCAACTGGCGGTAAAGACATCGCGTATAAAGTGACGAGCTTGGTCGAAGACCACAAATCGGATTACGCCGCGCGGCGGGCCTCGGACGAAAGATTTTTGTTGACACCCTCGGCGCAAACGCTGGCCCCGGGAGAGATCGTGATCAGCGATGACGAAGTCTTGCTGGCGCGCTTGGGCGTGGGGCTTTCCAAGCATTTGCAATTGGACTTTTGGACGGGTGGTTTTCCGATTCCGGCCGCAGTCGGCGGGACAACCGGCGATGGCCATGCCATCATCAGCGGGGGCGCGGCGGGCGTCGTCGTATTAGGATTTTTCGATTTGGGATTGAAGTTGCGCCTGCTCGACGAAACGCCCCAAATCCCCGGCGTCGCGATAGCGTACGACATGCTTGATGTTTTCGGATTAGGCGCAGGAGGCGTCGGCGCCGTTTTAATCGGCGGTGGCGTGGGCGGCGGAGGGATCGGCGTGGTGGCGGGTTCCAACGCCCAGTTTAATCTGGTGACGGTTACCGCAGGCAAGCATTTCGGGTCCGTGCAAGTGAGCGGCGGGACTTATCTGTTGGACAATCACCATTTCCTAACGCAATCCGCCGGTTTTCAAAGCGGCTGCGCGGCTGCGGAAGTGGCCCCATCCGGCGTGGACGGCGGCGCCATCGATTGCCCTTCGGGAAGCACCAGCCTTCCCCGCTTGCCCCTGCAAATCTTGCCTTACCTTTCGGGAGAATTTGTTTTTGGTCCGCACGTGTCGCTCATCAGTGAGGCCTTATTGAAAGATGACTTGGCAAGTTCACTGTTCACGACGGGAGCGCGATGCCTACTGGGATGGGAACATCCCCATGGTCCGCTGGCGCTGGATCGCATCAGACTTCGCTTCGACGTCGCAGCCTTGTGGCGCTATCGGGAAGCGCAGGGAGGCGCCCATCCCAAAGGCGCGGCTATGCTTCCGCTCCCATGGATTGGACTGGGTCTCTACGTTTTTTAATAAGCGTTGGGAAACGCTTTTTTGAGATTAATAGTATCGAAAATTTGCGCGACCTGAGGCGGTACATTGATCATCCGGATGGTTTGACGAAGGCCGCTTGCTTTCAGCATAATGCCGATGATCAAGCCGATGGCGATGCTGTCCGCGAAGAGGGTGCGGGTCATGTCAATGAGGATCGGCTTACCTTCTTCTTCGACCTCCTTATTGATGCGCTCGAAAAGTGCGATGGCGGAATGGGCCAATCCCGTCAAGGACCCGGTGACCTGGTAGGTGATGGCTTCGGGTGTTTCGAATCGTTCAAGTTTCATGGAGCGCGCCTTTTTTAGGGATCATCCGGTTTCCACAGCCTATTGATTTGGCCAAAGACAAAATTCTGATCGATTGTATCGGGAACCGCGAGGGGCGTCAAGGCCCCCGAGGCGGGGGGCCCCCGAAGCCGGGGGGCTCCCGATACTGTACTTCGGAAATTCGTCGTTGAAACGGGTCAAATGCCGTTAACGTGTACAGACTTTGCCGGACAGAGTCGTCGCATGCCTCTTCATGGGGTGCCCAGCACCTCCATTTTGTAATCGTTTTATGATATTAAAATATTTCAAATACACCCATTAATCGTTTATTTATACGTTTTTTTAAGGTTTATTGCCTTTATTTTGTAATCCATATAGTATTTTTACTTTAACTCACCCGCCCTTTCAGGATATATTGGAAGCATGTCGAACGGATTTATTCCATCATTCAACTTGAAAGGGTTCACTATGCAATACTTAAACCTTCGTACCGCTTCCTGGGTAGCCGGCCTGGCCTCCCTGTTCCTGGGCGCTTGCGTCACCTCCAACGATTCGGGCAACGCCGATCCCGCCTACGCGAATTACAAGGTCGACGCGCAGGTGGCGGGGCAATCGCTGGCGCAGAATTACTCCCAAGGCCAAAATTGGAATACGACCTTTACGGCGCCGTCCAATATGCCGACCTTCGGCGAGGTTTCCACCAAGGTCGGAGCCTTGACCAAACAAGCCGCGTTAGCCAAGCGCGCGGATATCAATATCGATTCCGCAGGCAAATTGAAGGCCAACCTTGACGATACCGCCAGGGGCTTCGCCACTATTTATACGGAATCAAATCTGTTACTCGTGGACATCCAGGATACGGCCATCGTGAAATGGGACGCCGAGGCGAAAGATCAAATCAAGGACAACGAACACATCGTTTCCTGGAAGCGCGTGTCCCGCTCCCTGGGCGGATTGCACGTGGAAACCAGCCTGTTCACGGACGGCGACGGGGACGGAATCATCAATGCCTTGCCGAGCAAAAACAGCAAGGTGCGCATCACCTTCACCAAGGCGGATCCGGGCGTCACGGAAAAAACCGTCATGCTGGTAGGCGCGGGTCCGAACGCGAGCTTCGACGATGACTCGGACAATACCATCCTGGAGGCGACCTGGACCAAAACCGAAAACGGTAAGATTACGGGCCAGGCGGCCTTCCTCGATGCCGACGGCGACGGCGTGGTGGTCGACAATTCCAAGGACTGCCTGGTGGAAGCGAGGTACTCCGACCTGAATCCCAAAAATCGGCCGCTGGTTAAGCAGGTGGACTTCGACGCCAAGATAAAGGTGTTGGCGCATAAAGCCGGCAACGAGCCGAAATCATTTTCCTATGCGGAGACTATGATAGGAGGTCGCGTGAATGAGATCACAATGAGAAATCGGGCCGGAGGAAGCGAAATCGTGAAAAACGATACTATGACCGTGCGCCTGGAGACTAAGGTGGAGGACGGCAACGACACCTTGCAGCACGCCGTCATCGAATTCGTCATGAACCCCGGCAACGATTTGACCAGCGACACCGACGACGTGTGCTACGCCATCCATATCAACCAGGATAAGAAATTGGGTTTCGAACGGCACGCGGAATTCAACTTCGTCCCCGACGCGCCCATCCCCCACGGCCAGGATCCCAAGGCCGGATCCTTCGACGGCAGCATGACCTACGCCAACGGCAAGACCGCCAGCTTGTCGGGAAAGTTCTCGCCCATGGGGTTCACGGCCAAATTCATCGGCCCGGACGGAGGTAGCTCGCAAGTTACCTTGACCAAGAATGGCGACGTGACGGGAACGCCTTAACAGGGTGTTGAAAAAGTCCCCGCGAGGCTTTTCGGGTAAGTCTATAGTAAGACGGGCTTATCGGGTAATTCGTTGACATCGGCATCTTCGGCGGGAAAATGTTCCCGCAAGAGATTCCCAACCTCCGTGACGCCGTGGATGGCCCCAGCTTCGAATCGTCCCTGGCGGAACTCCGCCTCCATGCCCCTGCAAATGGAGGACCAGCCTTCCGACCCCACCGCCGAATTCACTCCGCGATCGGCGACGATTTCCACTCTCCGATCCGCGACCGACAAATAAATCAAGACCCCGTTATTCGCTTCCGTATCCCAGACGCGCAAGGCGCTGAACACTTCCAAGGCGCGATCGCGCGCGCTCAAGCCGCGCAGCAACGCGACTGTGTGCAACGACGCCTCCACGGCGAAACGAATCTCGCCATGATGGCCTTTTTCCGCGCGCCCCACGGCATCGCCGATGTTTTTCAATGCCGATTCCGGAAACAGCTTCCGCAGATGCGGTTTGCCCGTGAGGAGATGCCGAACCAATCGCCGCCAATCCATAGTCACCTCACCAACTTCCCGAGGATCCGCCGCCGCCGAAGCTTCCGCCACCGCCGCTGAATCCTCCTCCACCACCGCCACCACTCCAACCACCGCCGCCTCCACCGAATCCGCCGCCCCAGCCGCCACCGAAGCTTCTGCCGCCGCCACCGCCGCCGCCGAATAGTGTGACAAGGAATGCGATGAACCCCAAGCCGACGGCCAGTACTATTGAACCCAATGCGAACCAAGCGATGAACACCGCCGCCCCGCCGGTCAAAAATCCCCCGCCCAATCGTCCGAATATCGCCCTCAGCGCGCTGCTCAGGAAAAAGCCGCCCACCAAAAGCCCAATCAGGAATCCACCATCGAGGTGCGACCGACGGCGTCCGAATCCGCCCCGCGAAACGGCCGGCTCGGGCAGCGGCTCCCCCTGGATCACTTTCAGGATGGCGTCGACTCCGGCGCTGACGCCGCCGTAAAAGTTTCCCGATTTGAATTCCGGCGTGATGATGTCGCTGATGATTCGCTTCGAGGCGATGTCCGTCAACGCGCCTTCCAGGCCATAACCCACTTCGATGCGCAACGTGCGATCGTCCTTGGCCACCAGCAATAAGGCTCCGTCATCGACTTTCTTGCGCCCGAGTTTCCACTTTTCCACCACGCGGATGGAATATTGCGCGATATCTTCGGGCGCCGTGCTGGACACGATCAGAACGGCCAACTGGCTGCCCTTCTGTTCTTCGAACGCACGCAACCGGGATTCTAATTCTCCTACTTCAGAGGATGACAAAGTCGCGGTCAGGTCCACCACGCGACCGGTCAAATTCGGCACGGGCTGTAAACCGGATTTTTGGTCGAAACGATCCTGTTCGGCCGCCGCTGCGCGTGACATGTCCGCACCGACCGCCGTTAGGAAGAACAAGCAGGCCGCAAGGCCCGACCTAAGGCGCATGGGCCGGCCCCGTCACAGGGGTCGCGGGTTTCGGGCTTCCGAAATCAACCTTGGGAGCCGTCGAAATCGACGCTTCGTTTTCCACGGTGAAATTTGCCTTGGTCTTCATGCCGAACCATTTGGCGGTGAGGTTGGACGGGAAGGAACGCACCTGCACGTTGTAATTGCGCACGGCGTCGATATAGCGGTTGCGGGCCACGGTGATGCGGTTTTCGGTACCTTCCAGTTGCGATTGCAAATCACGGAAGGAGCCATCGGCTTTCAGATTGGGGTAATTTTCGGACACGGCCAACAGGCGCGAAAGCGCCCCGTGCATGTTGTTCTGGGCCTTGATGAACTTGTCCATGGCTTCCTGATCGTTCACTAGCTCCGGTGTGGCCTGAATGGAACCCACGCGGGCGCGCGCTTCGGACACTTGGATGAGGATGTCTTTCTCATGCTCGGCGTAACCCTTGACCGTGTTGACGAGGTTGGGAACCAAGTCGGCGCGGCGCTGATACTGATTGATGACTTCGGACCAGGATGCTTTGACATCTTCGTCCAAGGATTGCAAGGTGTTGTAACCGCAGCCGGACAGTGTCAGCAGGGCGGAGCAAATCGCCGTATACAAGGCAAGGCGCAGGACATGGAAGGCAGGGCGGAATTTCATCGGAGGCTCCATTCGCTTTTGCATTTAAGTTAATAAAACTTATCTTTTGCCCCGTCCAATGCTTTGTTTACAAGGCTCGGACACGGCGCCGGGAGCCTTTTCCACGGAGAATCGCCGTATGAAAATCCTGGGGTTACATGCAAGTAACCGTACGAACGAACTTATCGAGCAACAAAGGCCTACCATGATCGCAAATCGCACGAAGAACTTCCGCACCGGTTCCCTGCTTTTCGCAACGGCCTGCGCACTCCTTTCCACGGGTTGTAACAAGAAGGAAAGCTCCAACGAAATCGTGATCGGCGAATACGGATCGCTCACGGGTGCGACAGCCACCTTTGGGCAAAGCACCAAGAAAGGCATCGAGATGGCCGTGGACGCCATCAACCAAAGCGGCGGCGTTTTGGGAAAGAAGCTTCGCATCGTGATCGAAGATGATCAGGGTAAGCCCGACGAAGCGCAAACCGTGGTGACGAAATTGATCAACAAGGATGGCGTGGTGGCCATCCTGGGCGAAATTGCCTCTTCCAACAGTCTCGCTGCGGCGCCGGTTTGCCAAGGCAGCCGCATTCCCATGGTCTCTCCCGGATCGACCAATCCCAAGGTCACGGCGCAAGGCGACTATATCTTCCGCGTTTGTTTCATCGACCCCTTCCAGGGCTTGGTAATGGCCAAGTTCGCGGCCAATACGTTGAAGCTAAAGAAGGTGGCCATCCTGCGCGACATCAAGAGTGACTATTCCGTCGGCCTGGCGGATTTCTTCAAAGCCAATTTCTCCAAACTCGGCGGGACCATCGCCACGGATATCAGCTACAGCCAGGGCGACAAGGATTTCACCGCGCAACTTACAGCCATCAAGGCGCAGAATCCCGACGGTGTTTTCGTCCCCGGCTACTATACCGAAGTGGGCCTGATCGCGCGGCAGGCGCGCAAGCTCGGCATCACGGTTCCCCTCATGGGCGGCGATGGTTGGGATTCGTCGAAACTCTGGGAAATCGGCGGGGAAGCGCTGAACGGCTGCTATTACTCCAACCATTATTCCGTGGATGATCCGAACCTCATCCTGCAGAAATTCGTAAAGGATTACAAAGCCAAATACGGCAGCACGGGCGACAGCCTGCCCGACGCCATGGCCGCCCTGGGCTACGACGCGGCACTGGTCCTGGCCGACGCCATGAAGCGCGCCGGCAGCTCCCGCCCCGACAGCGTGCGCGCCGCGCTGGCGCAAACCAAGGGCTTCATGGGAGTCACCGGAAACACCACTTTGGACTCCAACCGCAATGCCGTGAAACCGGCGGTGGTCTTGGAAGTCAAGGTGGATGAAAAGGGAAATGGCCGGAACGTATTCAAGGAAACCGTGGCGCCTTAAACGGCCTGTAAGCGAACTCCTTAAGCGAACTATAAGGCGGCCCTCGGCCATGCAAACCTTTTTCCAGCAACTTATCAACGGGCTTTCCCTGGGCAGCATTTACGCCCTGGTGGCCCTGGGCTACACCATGGTTTATGGTGTTTTACGGCTGATCAATTTCGCGCACGGCGACGTGTACATGTTGGGCGCCTATTTCGGATACTACGCCGCCCGAATCCTGCATCCCTATCGCGTGGTACCGTGGATCGACACCTTGGCGGTCATGGTCGCATCCATGGTCGCCTGCGGATTGACGGCACTCTTGATCGAGCGTCTCGCGTATCGGCCCGTAAGGCATGCGTCGCGCTTGACCATGCTAATCATCGCCATCGGCGTTTCCCTGCTTTTGGAAAGCCTGGGCCAAATCGTATTCGGCGCGGATCCAAAATTTTTTCCCCAATTGATACCGGAAAAAACCTGGCGTTGGCATGGGGTCATTTTCACCAACCAGGAAATGGTCGTCATCCTCGTGGCTTTCATCTTGATGGTCCTGCTCAACCTTTTCGTTTACAGGACCCGCACCGGCAAAGCCATGCGCGCCGTGTCTTTCAACCTGGACGCGGCCAAGTTGATGGGCATCAATACCGATCGCATCATTTCCCTCACCTTCGTGATCGGCTCTTCCCTGGCGGCGGCCGGCGGCGTATTGGTTTCCATCAACATTCCCGGCATCGATCCCTTGATGGGCGTGATGACGGGCCTGAAGGCCTTCGTGGCGGCGGTGCTGGGTGGGATCGGCAATATTTTCGGCGCCGTGCTGGGCGGATTGATTCTGGGCATGGCCGAGGTGATGGTGGCTGGTTACGGGTCCTCGACCTATCGCGACGCCATCGCATTCCTAATTCTGATCGCCATCCTGCTTTTCAAACCCGCCGGCATCTTGGGCAAGGGCCAGGTGGAGAAGGTGTGAGACGATGAAAATTCAAGGGTCAGACGGGAAAGGGCAAAAATTAAAAGTTAAAGAAAAATTCGTCCGTGCCTTGGCATCGGCCGTTGAGAAGCGGTACGGTGTCTTTTCCCACTTTTCCCACTTTTCCTTTTTAACCTTTTACTTCTGCTTTCTGAATTTTCCCGGGACTCCGTTGCTGTGAAACGCCTCGCGTGGATCCTTGGGTCGGTTGCTATTCTCGGACTATTGCAATGGGCCGCAACGGCTTTTCTTCTCGATGGCCCAGTCCGCCAAGGCCCTTATTATTATCAAATCATCATCCTGGCCGGCGTGAATATCATCCTGGCCGTCTCCTTGAATTTGACCAACGGCATCACGGGACAATTTTCCATCGGGCATGCGGGATTTTTCGCCGTAGGCGCTTACGTTTCAGCGTCCTTGACCTATTATGGCGGACCTGCGCTGCGCCATGCCCTGGCGTTCCTTCCCGCTTTCGCCCAGAACGGCGCGCTGCTCGTCATTGCCTTGTTGGCCTCGGCCTTGGCCACGGCGCTGGCCGGGCTCCTGGTGGGCATTCCTTCCTTGCGGCTGCGGGGCGATTATCTCGCCATCGTGACGCTCGGCTTTGGGGAAATCATCCGCGTATTAATCCTCAACATCGACGCGGTCGGCGGCGCACGCGGATTCGTCGGCATCCCCAAGCTGTCCAACTTTTTTTGGGTGTATTTGCTGGCGACCATGACCGTGGCGACGGTGTGGAACCTTTCGCGTTCCAGCTACGGGCGCGCTTTCCTGGCTATCCGCGAAAACGAAATCGCGGCGCAAGCCATGGGCGTGGACGTGACGCGCCATAAGGTCACAGCATTCGTCATCAGCTCCATGTTCGCCGGCATGGCCGGCTGCCTGTTCGGACATTACACCATGTACCTGCATACAAACTCGTTCACCTTCGTGAAGTCCTTCGAAATCATTATCATGATCGCCATCGGCGGATTGGGCAGCATCGAAGGAGCCATACTCGGCGCCGTCGTACTGACGGTATTGCCGGAACTGTTCCGCGGCTTCGAGGGCTATCGCATCGTCATCTATTCGTTGGCGTTAATCCTCATCATGATTTATAGGCCGCAGGGCTTGCTCGGCCGCGCCTCGCTATTGGGACGACGCGGGGGCGGTGCGGTAACCTCCGCGGTTAAGGGCGGACGATGATCGCGGGCGCCCCATGAATGCCTTGTTGGCCTTGAAGTCCTGCACCATCCGGTTCGGCGGATTGGTCGCCGTTAAGGAACTCGATTTGGAAGTCCGCACTGGGGAACTCTTCGGGTTGATCGGCCCGAACGGCGCGGGAAAAACCACGGTCTTCAATTTGATCACCGGAGTCTACAAACCGACTTCCGGGAGCATCTCCTTCGCCGGTCGCGACTTCCATGGTCGGCCGCCGCATGTCATCGCTGCGGCGGGAATCGCACGGACTTTCCAAAACATCCGTCTCTTTCCCGACATGACCGTACTGGAAAACGTGCAAGTCTCTTTCCACATGCGCGGACGCCAATCCCTGTTCGGCAGCATCTTGCGATCCCCAGCCGTGCGCAAGGACGAAGAGCAATGCGCCGCCGATGCGATGAAACTATTGGAACTTTTCCAACTTGGTAAACTGGCCCGGGAACGGGCCTCCAATCTGCCTTACGGATCGCAACGTCGATTAGAAATGGCCCGCGCCCTGGCGACGCGGCCGCGCCTTTTACTTTTGGATGAGCCCGCCGCGGGGATGAATCCCCAGGAATCGTTCGAGCTGATGCGTCTGATACGCCGCTTGCGCGACGAATTCGAATTATCCATCCTTTTGGTCGAACATAATATGAAGGTCGTGATGGGCGTCTGCGAGCGCATCCAGGTCATCGACCATGGCGAATCCATCGCCGTAGGCGTCCCGTCGGAAATCCGCTGCCACCCCAAGGTCATCGAAGCCTATCTGGGGAAGGAATAGTCCGTGCTGTCCCTCAAAGGCGTATCGACGCGGTACGGCGCCATCCAAGCATTGTCGGACGTGAGCCTGGAAGTGGCCCAGGGCGGCATCGCCACCTTGATCGGCGCCAACGGGGCAGGAAAATCCACGACCTTGCGCAGTATCATGGGCCTGGCGCATCCCCATTCCGGCGACGTTTTGTTTGAAGGCAAACGCCTCAACCGCGTACCCACTCACCGCATCGCGGCCTTAGGCATCTCCTTGGTCCCGGAAGGCCGGGCGGTTTTCGCTAATCTTACTGTCGCGGAAAACCTGGAACTGGGCGGCTACTTGCAAAAGGACAGAAATAAATTAAAACGCGATATGGATCACGTTTATGAAGTATTCCCTCGGCTTAAGGAAAGGCTCGCGCAAATGGCCGGCACCTTAAGCGGGGGCGAGCAACAAATGCTGGCCATCGGACGCGCCATCATGGCCCGTCCACGCCTACTGCTGTTGGACGAACCTTCCCTGGGTCTGGCGCCTTTGATGGTGCACGTAATTTTCGACGCCATCGCGCGCATCAACGCGGAAGGCACCACGATTTTACTGGTGGAGCAAAACGCCAATTTGGCCTTGCACCGCTCCCAGCACGCCTATGTGTTGGAAACCGGCCGCATTATCATGCACGGCCCATCGAGCGTGCTGGCGCAGGATCCGCGCGTTAAAGAAGCCTATCTAGGAGAGTAACCCGGATTTTCCGCATTGAATAGCACGCTCGAATTCGCGTACCGCTAAAATTCTCGCCCAACTCAATTGCAGCGTTGCGAACTCCGCCATTCGCGCGACCCCGAATCCAATTCGCGCAGGTTGGTTAGGGAGGCAATTTCATCCGGCAAGCTCGGATGAATGTTACCGGAGGCGGACACGGAGCCGGTGCAAAAAAAAACTCCGGCCGTCGAAACGGTCGGAGTGATACCGGAATCAGCCTTCGAATCCTTTCGCCCCGGGAGAGGTGGGGCGGATAGGATGCCTTAGCGGCCGATTAGAGCGCCTTCACTTCAGCCAATCGATGGAGGCCTGCAGCACCTTCCGGGCGTAATCATCGTTATGCGCGCCTTTCGACAACTCGCCGCTGATAAACCCATAGTTGTAGGCGGCGCCCAGTTCACCGTAGGTCCACCTGCGACCGATGCGATTCTTCAAATCCGCATCCTTGGCATAGGTAATCATGTTGATGTACTTGATGACGGCTGTTCCGGTATCGGTTTTGTTGGCAGTAGTCAGGTTGGCATAGGTCACGGCGGAATCCGCCGGGTTGGTGGAATACTGCTTGCCGTAGAAGTCACCCGTGGCCAGGATGGAGTAAGACACGGCTCCGGTGGTGGCATTGGTGGTCTTCTTAGCAATCTTGCGCTTTACCATGGCGTCGCCCAGTGTGTTGAGCAAGGCGGTGATGTTCGCCTGGGTGGTCTTTAGTGTGTCTTCCAGGTGATGGCAGGCTTGGCAAGACTCATCCTTGACGTTCATGATCAGGGAGTGTCCGCCCGTATGCGCAGTCGAATCCCAGGCGTTCATATGGCAGGTGGTGCAGTTATCTCCCGCATGGTGACGCTTGGCTGTGGTGATGGGTGTACCGAAATCATAGGCGTTGATGCCATTGAAGACATTGGACTGGTTGCCGTCATGCACGGAGAAACTTCTACCCGTCAGGTAGGCGACGGAGTCCGTGGGCTTCTTGAGATTACCCTTGGCCACGGTGGCGGTATCGCCGGGAAGGATAGCCGTTCCCATCGGGAAGTAGGCCATTTGGGCGAAGGGCTTGGTGACCAATTTTCCGGCTGCCGTGTCCGTGTATTCAAAGGACGTGGCGCCGCGAATCTGGTGGCAGGTGCTGCAGAGGTTATTGACCTTCGAATCCCCTTGCGCGAAGTCGTGAGTCATTGTTGGTGTGACCCACCCGTTTAAATCAAACAGGTTGAGGTAATTCAAGACTACGGGCTTGGTCACCCGAAGAATGCTGCTTACCGTATCGCCCGGGAAATCAAAGCCGGCCATCTTGTGGCAGGTTTGGCATTGGATCTTGGTAGCATTCGGAATTTCAGCCGCAGCCCAAGGCATGCCGTTCCAAGTGATTTCCTGAAATCCCTCATTGGTGTGGCATCTTGCGCAGAACCTGTTACCCTGGCCACGGGCGCGGGTCGTTCCGTAGGAATGCTTGGAGAAATTGTATTCCGTGGTTTTCTGGTTGAAGTTGGAGTCAGTATGACATTTTAAGCACGATGTCATCGCGCTGCTGCCGTTCGCGCCGTCTTTCCCGTCGTTGCCCGCAGGGCCCTGGACGCCGTCTTTCCCATTACATCCCATGAGGATGCCCAGCGCGGTGATCACCGCCAAGATTGTTACCAATAGATTTTTCATTGTCGCCTCTCCTCTAAAGAATTTTTCGCTGTACACCTTAGTACTTCCCGTAGTTGATGGTGTCGTTGAGATGCTTGCGGAAATTATGGATGGTTTTGCCGCCGTCCAAGGTGACGTCATAGTGGCACTTGTCGCAAGCCACGCCCGGTTTATGAT
>JADGQO010000097.1 GCA_017881725.1 Fibrobacteria bacterium | reverse complement strand
GCTGTGGGGAATTGACCCAAGTGATTGAATTTTCCTTCCAGGATTCGGGAAAAATTTCCGTCCTGGTGCCGTCCCACGGTCCGCCTCCTTTCCGCGTCGATGCAGAAATCAACCCGGAGGGAAAGGACCTTCCGTTGGAGCGTCCCGAAGACGTCGAGATGTGGGAACCGAGCGGCGAGCTCTGGGGTTTCATCAAGGGGAAATCCGTAGAGCGGATTTGCAGCGTCACCATCACGGACTTCACCGATTCGACGGAACCCAATCCCCTGACGACCGGTTCCGTGAAATTTAATATCTCACGGGATCCGGTAGGCGCGCCGATTTTTTATCGCGACGTGCCCTTCATTCCAACGGTCAATCAAAGGACGGAATCCATCTTGCCGCTGGAAGGCATGAACATGCGCTACATCCTGTGGCGGCTGCGCGATATTTCCCGGAGCGAGAGCAAGGTGATTCTCAAGGACATGCCCACTTGCGCCAACTGCCACACGTTCAGCAAGGATGGAAAGTGGTTGGGCATGGACATCGACGGAACCTTCGGCGACAAGGGCGCGGACGACACGGCCTTCGTGCATTGCTCGCCCACCTGGTCACCCGACGGCCAGACCATCATATTTTCCCGCGCCAAAGCCAAGGACCCCTATACTCCGGATCAGAAAGCCCCGCTGCACGCCAATGATCCCGAGGAAACCCAAATCCAATACGATTTATACCGGATACCCTTCAACGGCGGTCTGGGCGGAAAGGCCGAGCGGATCGCGGGCGCGTCCGAAAACGGAATGAGCAACAATTTCGCGAAGGTCACGCCGGACCATAAATTCATCATCTGGGTGCAATGCCGCAACGGGTTGTTGATGCGGCCGGACAGCAAGCTCTGGATCGTTCCGATGTCCGGAGGAACCCCGCGCCTCATGAACTGCAATACTCCGCTCATGAACTCCTGGCACAGCATTTCTCCCAACGGCCGCTGGATGGTGTTCTCCTCCAAGTGCTTCTCGCCGTAAACGCAGCTTTTCCTGACCCTCCTGGACTCGAACGGCATGGATAGCCCGTACAGCCTTTTGCCGAACTCGACGGCCGACAACCGCGCAGCCAACCTGCCGGAATTCGCGAATATCCGTTACGATGTTCTCGACAATATCGACGCGCCCGCGGTGAGCCATTACCGCGATCAATTCGAAGCCGATCGGCTGATCAAGGCCGGCGCCATCGACTCCGCCGTGAAGTTGCTGCGCAGGGCCCTCAACGATGAAAAACGCGACCGCGCGGTGCGGTCAGAGCTGATGGTCACCTTGGCCCAATGGGTTCCCGATCCGAATGAGGCGGCCCGGATCCTGAAGGACGCCATCCCGCCCTCCGCGATTTGTCCGTGGCCCTGTCCTACGCGGAAAAATCCAACGCCTTCACCTATTACCGGAAGGCCTATTTGCTGGAAAACCTCGCGCGGGTGCTATCCGAATTGGGTCGGTTCGAGGAGGCGGCCGAACAAGCGCGCGCCGCGATGCCCAGGGCCAAGGATTTAGGAGATACGACCGCCATCGGCAGGCTCAAAGACGAGGCTGAGGCATTCGCCCGGCATCGGAAGTACTCCTCCCTGGCCGGCGGGAAGGGCGTTTGAAATCCTAGGCCTTCGTCCGGGTAGGAAATTGCCGGCGTCGGCGCAGACTACGTAACATTTAGGTTACGTAGGTTGGTTGGTTGGTTGGTTGGTTGGTTGGTTGGTTGGTCGGCTGATTCGGATTAGCCTGGGCGTTCAAGGATTGTTTTGGTCCAAGTGTTTCCGGGCATACCCTCCGATTAATAGACGGAGTTGTAGTTCGCTGCCGCTGCCGTCCGGTGGCGTTCGCACGTTTCGGAATTCAAAGTTCTTGATCAACGCGCCCGCTTCAACGCCTAAAAATACATGGGAGAATTTTATTGATGTGGATAAACTTTTTCATCATACATCCGTCACGGCCAATTTGAACAGCTTCGATCGGCCCGCTTTTCCTTCCAGGCGGATCAAGCCCATGCGCGCCAGGCAGTACGTCATGCGCGCGATACGGAAATACGGCTGCTTCAACGCTGCGGCTAATTCCTTGTTCGTCGAAGGTCCGGTCCAACCCAGGGGTAACACGCGACGGAAATCGTCCGGTTTCCCAAACACTTCGCGCGTCGCCACTTCCAGGAGCAAATGATCCTTGATGCTCGTGCCCTGCCGCCGCCAACTGCCTTTTCCGTCCTGGCAACGGATTTCCTCTTCGCGGATAAGCACCACTTCCAAAGTGAAATTCGCGTCCATCACCAATTGCGGGAAGCTGACCAATTCGTCGAAGACGTCATAGACGGAGCCCCGCTTGGGCGATTTGCGACGGCTCACAAAAGTTTCCCCATCGGCCGCGACCTTGGTGATCCACTTTTCCAGCGCCACGGGATGGACTACGCGCACCGGCCGGTTGGGCAACAACGCCGACAATTTTTTTTTCATGTTCCCGAAACTGCCGGTTTGGATTTCAATGACTTCCTCGCCGCGCCGGATATCCACGTAATAGCCTTCGAGCTTGTCTTCCACCTTGTCGCCGGGTTCGGTATAGAGCCGTTTGAGACGGGCATGCAAGGATTTTTCCCCCAGGGTTCCGATTCGGGGTTGGTCCGCAGATACCGTCGCGGCCGTCGGTGCCACCAGAGGCGGAGTTTCGGTGGGGAGTTTTCCTGGACGGGACTTGGTCACGCCTCAAACATGCCATATTCCGCGAGGAATGTCCATAGCGTCCCATGGTACACTGGATGACGGGATGATACTATTCCGAGAATTGTACTTTGCCGAGGATGATACTATTCCGGAAAGGAGAAACCATGGGACGACTCCAGGACCTCTTCGCCTTATTATGGGCGGACTACAGCGCCATTAACACGCAGGTTACCCCCATCCACGATGTGTTGGAACGCCGGGGAGAAACCCTGATCAACGATCATGTGGCCTTCCGGACCTTCGCGTATCCGGGTTTGGACATCGCATCCATGGCGGCACCCTTTGTTGCTCTGGGTTATAAGGTGGCCGGGAAGTATGACTTTCCGGAAAAGAAGTTGGACGCGGCGCATTTCGAGCATCCCGAGGACGGATGGCCCAAGGTGTTCATCAGCCAATTGCGCCTGCGGGAATTGAGCCTGGGCGCGCAATCGATTTTGCAGGGCCTGATCAACCAAATCCCGTCCGGTTTCACGGCGCGGTGGGACTGGTGCGCGGGAGGTAGGCCCTGGGTGCCGGACTTTGCGAGTTACGAGGCTTTGGAACGCGAAAGCGATTATGCCGCTTGGATGGCTGCTTTCGGTTTTCGGGCTAATCATTTTACGGTACTGGTCAACGCATTGAAAACCTTTCCGGATTTGCAATCCTTAAACCTGTTCTTGAAGGCGGAAGGCTTCCCGCTCAACGCCGCTGGCGGCGAAATCAAAGGGAGTCCGGACATTTTTCTGGAACAAAGTTCCACCTTGGCCGGAGAGGCGGATGTGGCCTTTCGCGACGGCATGCACCGGATTCCCGGCTGCTATTATGAATTCGCGCGAAGATTCCCGATGCCGGACGGAAAAGTATTCCAAGGCTTCAATTCCAAATCTGCGGATAAAATTTTTGAAAGCACCCACCGGCGATCCGGATAGCCGGAGGATTGAACGTACTTTGACGTGCGCCGAGCGCGGGATCAGACCGGCGCGGTGTTTGCGGGATTAGAACGGACCCAATCCCAGGATATTCGCTAGGCTGCGGGACGCGGCGAAACTCTCGCGCATCAATTCCGGATCGACCAAGTCCCTGGAGGTCAGGCGATCCCGGTAATGTTTATGCACCCAGTCGGCCAGGCGCTGATGCAATTTCGGCGTGAACTTCAATCCGGTGGGAACCCTGGCCCATTGCGCGGCGGTGAGTTGCGCCCGCAGGCGTAAACAGGCCGGCCCGCCCCCGTTGCGCATGCTTTGCCGAAGATCCGCGAATTCCACCCGCGTGATGCCGAGTCCCCGATCCGGAAGGGACGCGAGATAGGCGCGCACGCCCCGGTGCCGTCGGCATTCTTCCGCAGCCAAAAGCAGCATGCCTCCCTGCGGCAAGGTCAAGAGTTGGCTGTTGAACAGGTAGGTGGAGACGGCCGCTTCCAGGGAGACTTCGCGGGACTTGACCACGATTAGGATAACCTCCCCGTTACCCAGGGCGGAATACGCCTTGCGGATGGACCGAAAGGCGGCCTGGCCATCGGCGAAGGCTTTTTCATGCGCGAACAGCACCGGGCCGTTACCCACGGCGATGACGTCGTTGTGGAACACGCCCGCGTCGATGGCGGAAGGATGCTGGCGCAGGAACAGGGTGCGCTCGGGTAAGAGCCCATGTAGGCGCGCCACGGCGCGCGACGCCTCCAGGGTTTGCCGGGGCGGGAAACGACGCGGACCGGATTTATGCGGGGAGAGAAATTCCGTTCCATAAACAAAGATTTCTAATCCGGGCTGGGATGCGAAGGGGTCGGCTGCGGACGCATAGTTCCCTGCGGGAACAGCCGCCGATGCAAAATCCGAAGTGGCGCTCCTCGCAGAACCCGAGGCCAGGGCCAAGCGGATGTGGTTGGCCGCGCCCTCGTCGCCGAAACCCCGGCCCGCCGGCAAAGGAAAGTGGTGTATGAATCCGGGTCCTGGAAATACCCGTTTCAATAACGCGGCTGTGGAGGCGGCTTCCAAGGCGCGGTGGATTTGGCCCGCAAGATTAGCCGGGGTCACATGCGCGTTACCGTCGGAAGTGTCTGCGGAAGGGGAGAAAGTCGCGGCATTGGCCGTCCACATCGAGGATGCGCTCCAAGCGGCGGCGAGCAAGACCGGATCGGCCTGGGCCACGCGCTCGAGGACTTGGCCATCCTTTCCGGTAAATCCGATGCTTCTCAGCCAGTCCAAATTGGGCCGGAGGGGCGGAGGCAATACGGCCTGGGGGATGCCCAAGTCCGCCACAAGGCGCATTTTCTCCAATCCCTGGAGCGCCGCCGCTCGGGGATTCGAGGGCCTGCGACCGTTGCGTTGCGAGGCGACATTGCCATGCGCCAACCCGGCATAATTATGCGTGGGACCCACCAAGCCGTCGAAGTTCGCTTCCAACATGGCCGGCGACTAGGCGGGTGCAATGCCCGGAGGGAGGGATGCAGGTGGAGCCGCGCGTTGAGACTCCAGAGACGCTACCGGATAGGAGCAATAGTCGGCGGCGAAGAAGGCGCTGGGACGATGATTACCGCTGTCTCCCACTCCTCCGAAAGGCAATTTGCCGCTGGCGCCGGTGGTTTGCCGGTTCCAATTCATGACACCCGCGCGCACGCGCCTACGGAAGGTCTCCCATAAATCCGGCCGATCGCTGATCAATCCCGCTGACAATCCGAAACGCGTCCGGTTGGCCTCCTCCAGGGCCGCATTGAAGTCCGGAACCCGCACGACTTGCAACCAGGGACCGAAAACCTCGGCGTCGGGACGGTCCGGAACCCACGTAACATCGATGATACCTGGGGTGACGAAGGCCGGGCCCAAGGGGGAAATCTGCGGGGCGAGCAAGGTTTTTCCGCCCCGGCTTTCCATGTCGGCATGCGCGGCCAACACTTTAACGGCAGCGGCGGAAGAAATCACGGGACCAAAAAAAGGCTGGGGATCCTCCCCGGGATGGCCCAACCGCAGGCGCGGAACCAGGGCCAGCAAGGCATCCAAGTGGCGAACGCCTTCCGGGCCTTCCGGTATGATTAGACGCCGCGCGCAGGTGCAGCGTTGGCCGGAGGTGATGAAGGCGCTTTGCGCCGCAATCAGGGCGGACGCTTCTGCCGAGGCGCAATCCCATATGATCAGGGGATTGTTTCCGCCCAATTCCAAGGCTAGGATTTTTCCGGGGTGGTCCGCAAAGGTACGGTTGAGAGCCAGACCCGCGGCGTGGCTGCCGGTGAAAAAAAGGCCGTCAATGCCGGAATGTCCCGCCAGGGATACACCCGTGTTACGTCCGCCCTGGATCAAGTTTAAAACCCCGCGCGGCAGCCCGCTTTGCGACCAAAGATCCGTAGTCATCTCACCCACCCCGGGGGTCAATTCGCTGGGCTTGTAGACCACGGTATTGCCCGCCAACAGGGCCGGTACGATATGGCTGTGGGGCAAATGCCCGGGCAGGTTGAACGGTCCCAGCACGGCGACCACGCCATGCGGCCGGTAGCGCGTGACCGCCTGGAAGCCGCCCTGATCGGCAGTAACCTCCGCGTTACGCAGGGCGTGCGCTTCCAGGGAATTGGCCACCTTGGCGATCATGGTTTCCACTTCCTGGCGGGCTTCCCAATGGGGCTTTCCAGTTTCACGCGCGATGGCTTCCAAGAGCCTCTCCATGTTGACACGCAGGTTACCGGCGAAGGCTTGCAGGCATGCGGCCCTTTTCGCCGCTGGTAATTCGGTCCAGGCCGGGAAGGCCTTGCGCGCCGACTCGACGGCGGCGTCTACTTCGGCTTCGGTGGCTGTAGCGCCGGTCCATGCGATATCCTGGGTCGCTGGGTTAACGGAGGAAAACGCTTCCCCTTGCGCCGGCGTCCAACGACTGTCGATGAAATTGCCGCGCGAGTTCATCGTCCCTTTTTCCTTTTCGAGGGAACGGGGCGCGGAGTTTTGGGCACGAGATGGTTGTCTGCGGCGGCTGGTACGGATCGTTGCAATGGTTGGGTCGCGCGCAGGGGCGCGATGCGCAAGGCATCGCCTTTCTTCACGTCCAGGGCCAGGGCCGTGGCCCGATCGATTTCCACGCCCTTTCCCGGCACCAGCGCGAGCGGCGCGGCCGTGGCGCGGAAACCGCGCGTATAGGTGTTCGCGATCAGGAACAAATCGGCGTCGATTGGCTTGGCGGCGATTTTAAAGACCTCGGTGGTGCGGCTTTCGCGCACGGTGCGGATATCGTCCGTGGCGCAGCTCACAATCGGCCCGCCCTCGAAAATGTCCACCATACCCGAAAAGGCGAAGCCTTCGCTTTCCAACAATTTGATGGCCGGAACGGTTTCCGAATGCACGCGGCCGATCACGTCCTGCGCCACCTTGGGAAGGATGGGGATATAGATGGGATGCTTGGGCATCAAGTCGGCGATGAATTGCTTGTCGCGCATGACCAAAGCATCGGCCTTGGGAAAATCGATTTCGAAAAAGTGGCGGCCCAGGGCGTCCCAAAAGACTGATCCGCCTTTCTCGTCGATGACGCCGCGCATTTCGGCGAGGACCACCGGATCGAAATAGCGGCGATGCTGCGCGATGAACATGAAGCGCGATAAAGAGAGCAAACGTCCGTTCGCGCCCCGCCGATGCTCCGGCGCCAGGAACAGGCTTCCGATTTCCGACGGCCCGTTATGCTCCTGGACCAGATGTAGGGCCTGGATTTCCTTATGCACTTTAAGCGTTTCGCTGGCATACACGCTGGTTTCCACGCGATAGGCCCAGAACGGCTCGAAGCCCCCGACCTTAGATACGATGCCGGCGGTGCCCGCCACCTCGCCCTTTTCCAAATCCTCCATCACAAAAAGGTATGTCTCGCCGCCGGGTTTGTCCGCGATGCGCGCAAAACCACGTTGGGATTCTGCGATGCGCTCCTTCAGCAAGGGCCGGTCATGCGGCAAGGTGGTCAATCCGAAACTCGTCTGCCCCGATAGTTTCATCAACGCGTCCAAATCCGTGGTCTGCACGGGGCGGATGACAACGCTCATGGCCGTCCTTTCCCCAAGGTATCCTGCGCGTTACCCAGGGCGGAATCCGTTTCCAACAAGACCTTTTCCAGGATCGCAAAGGCGGCGTCGATGTCCACTTCTTCCACGCCACCGACGGGAAGCAGGAAACGCGCCCGTGCGGGCGAAGCCCCGGCAATGAATCCGATGACTCCGGCGTCGAACAGGTTTTTCAAGAACGCCGCTACCCGCTCCGGGTCACCGCCCAGCGGCGTGAACGCCAACATCCCGCCCAACCCGAAAGGTCCCGCAGCCAACTTGGGATGGCGTCGCGCCAGGTCTTCCAGTTTGGATCGGAAATATCCGGAAAGGCGCAGCACGCGGCCTTCTGGCCCCAGATAGCCGTCTTCAAGCATGGCCTTCAGGATGACGCGCGCGGCCTTGATGCCCGCAACCGAGGCGGTGAAGGTTTGGCTGACCAATCCGGGTTTGGGTTTCAATTCCGCCCGGATCAAGGTGGCGCAAGCCTGGGTGAGTTTTCCCAAGGTCACCGCGTCGATGAACGCATCGAGTCCGAAATGCTGGAAGGCGAACACCTCCCCGGTGCGGCCGAAGGTTTGGATTTCATCGGCCAGGATCAGCACGCCGGCTTCGCGCAGGGCCGTCATCAAGGCTTTGAAAAAATGGGGGTCACCGGGAAGATACCCCGCGCCTTCGCCTTGGATCAGTTCGAAAATCATCAGCGCATGGCGGCCGGGATGCCGTTCCAGGTGCGCCTTCAGAACGGCCAAGGTTTCCGCCGT
>JADGQO010000096.1 GCA_017881725.1 Fibrobacteria bacterium | reverse complement strand
CCCCTGTTTATTCCCGACTTTATCCCCTTCCTACGCGCGGACCTGGAGCACTAGGATTTTACCGCGCCTTTAGCCGGCCCCGCCAGCATCGATTCGCTGACGGCATTGTTGCAAATACCCCGCTTCTCGAATTCCGTGAGGTTGGCGCAAGTGACTTCCGCGATGGCTTGCAAAGCCTCGATCGTGAAAAAGCCTTGGTGCCCGGTGATGACCACGTTCGGGAAAGTCAACAGCTGGGCGAACACGTCGTCCTGGAGAATCTGGTCGGATAAATCCTCGAAGAATAGATCCGACTCTTCCTCATACACGTCCAAGCCTACGGCTCCGAGACGGCCGTTTTTCAAGGCCTCGATTAAGGCCTGCGCGTCCACTATGGCGCCGCGCGAGGTGTTGATGAACATGGCGCCGGGCTTCATGGTCCGCACCGCTTCCGCGCCGATGAGATGATGCGTGGCGGGCGTAAGCGGGCAATGGAGCGTGACGATGTCGGACTCCGCGAGCAAGGCGTTCAGCGCGACATAGCGCGCGCCCAGGGCTTTGGCTTCAGGGTTTTCCTGCACGTCGTACGCGAGCAGTTTGCATCCGAAGCCGCGCAGGATGGTGGCGGCGCAAATACCGATGCGGCCGGTTCCGATCAATCCCACCGTCTTGCCGTGGAGATTCATGCCGACCAATCCTTCCAAGCTGAAATTACCTTCGCGTACGCGGAGGTAGGACTTGTGGATTTTTCGCGCCAGCGTCAGCATCAAGGCCACGGTCAATTCCGCCACCGCCTCGGGCGAATAAGCCGGCACGCGGCAAACGGCGATGCCCAATTGGCCAGCCGCCCGCAAGTCCACCTGGTTGAAGCCCGCGCAACGCAAAGCGATGACGCGCACGCCCGCTTCCTGCAAGGCGGCGAGACAGGGTTTGTCGATTTGATCGTTGACGAACGCGCATACGGCGGCGAATCCTTTGGCGGACGCGGCCGTCAGGGCATTGAGATGATGGGCGAAAAAAACTGCCTCATGTCCGGCGTTGCGGGCTGCGAGTCCCAAGGTGTCTCGATCGTAGGACTTGGCGCTGAATACCGCGAATTTCATGTTGCCTCCTGGATGGGATTATCATTTAGAAATCCGGACCAAGTCAAAAAAAAGCGGCGTTCAAATCGGCAGTCGCACCAGGGTTGCCGCGGCGCTTTTCGACTGATTGTGCGCCCCGTCACGCACACGGATCCCGCGACCCGAAACTCGACCGCAATTCCGTTCGGGAATGTTAGTTTTCCGATTGCTGCCACCCGCGGCCCCAACGACGATCGGCGAGTTTTTTAACCGCCAAGGAGGAATCATGTCCGAATCATCTGGATTCATGCCAACCGCCCCCGACCAACCTCCCGCAGGCTATTCACCTGCGGTCCCAGGCGAAGCACCAGCGGGTGAGGCACCCGGGGGTGAAACACCCGGCCGCGGCACCTTCCGGGGCACCGGAGGCGAATTGCTGGTCACATTCCTGAAAAACCATCTTCTGACCTTCCTGACCTTGGGAATTTACTTTGCCTGGGCCCGCGCCCGGCTTTACCACTACTTCTATGACAACACGGAGTTCGCCGGGCATCGCTTCCGATTTACCGGGAACGGCAAGGAGATTTTCATGGGCATGCTCAGGGCCTTGGGCATTTTACTGGGATTGGGAATCGCCCTCAGCGTCATTACCGTCCTCGGAAGCCTGACGCACAACAAGGTGATCTCAATCCTGACTTTTTTACCGATCCCCGTCGCCTTTTTCTTCCTGGTTCCGGTTTCCATATTCGGGGCCATGCGTTACCGGTTCACGCGCGCGCGCTACCGGGAAATTTCGTTCGCCCTGGACGGGTCGGTATGGGAGTTCGCCAAGGAGGCCGCGCCTAAAATGCTGTTATCGATGATCACCCTGGGCATCGCGGGTCCTTTGTTCACCCATTGGCGCATCGGCAAGATTTATAATAACCTGCGCTACGGCAACCTGCGCTTCCACTGGGACGCGCCCCGCTACGATTATTGGTTGCTCGCGTTGAAAGGTTTCTTCCTCACGGTGCTGACCCTCGGGGTGTACCACTTTTTTTGGTACCCCAAAATGTTCGCCTTCGTGCGCGATCATTTGCGCCTGGAGGAAAACCGGTTCCGGGGCAGCTTGCTGCCGGGCGAATATTTCCGGCTGATGGCGACCAATTTTCTTTTGGTGCTTTGCACCTTGGGCGTCGGGACTCCTTGGGTCATGGTGCGCACCGTGAAATTCTTCATCGAGCGGTTGGAATTGGAAAACCCCTCGAAATTGGAAGCGGCGGTACAAAACGCCGGCCAGGCGGGCAGCGCGGGAGGCGAAATGCTCGCGCAAGCCATGGATCTGGGCGTGGGACTTGGATTCTAACCCCGATCCGCGCATGCCGGATTCCGAAAATGCGGAAGCGCTGAACCCATCTTGGCGTACGGAGGCCGCATATTTCAACGGCCGGGAAGCCAAAGCTTATCGAGTCGAAGTGGCCATGGCGCGGGAAGGGTTGGAATTGCGCGGCGAAGTGTCGGGGTTTCATCCCAAGGAAAGCCTGCGCCTGCTCGACCGCCAGGCCGGCGGCCGGTTTCGCCTGGCCCTGCGGGAACCCGAAGGGGCGGTCCTGGAATTCGACGACGCCCAGGCTTGGCGTCGGCTGCGCGACCTCCGGTTGCTCGGCGGGGGTTGGTCTGGGGCGTGGAGCGATAGTTCCGCGTCGTTGGGTACCCGGCGCGGATTGTTCGTCCTGGTGTCGGCCATGGTCCTTTTCGGATTCTGGTTTTACGGCTTTGGATTGGACTGGAGCGCGAATACCGTCACGCGCATGTTACCCAGGAGCCTGGACGCGAAAATCGGGGAGACGGCCGCCCTTGATTCGGTAATGAACCCGTCCAAGTTGACGGAAGCCGCCCTCGCCGCCCTGGCCCACAGCGCGCGCGTCCTCCAAGGGCTGGATGATTTGGGGCCGGACAGCATCCATATTCTCGTTTGGGCCGACACCGACAATATCAACGCCTACGCTTTTCCCGGCGGCCGCATCGCCGTGACCACGGGCATGCTGCGTCACCTGACGGATCAGGACATGTGGTTTGCCCTCATCGCCCATGAAGGCGGCCACTTGAAATACCGGCACGGCATGCGCCAAATCGTGCGCGCCAGCCTGCTTTACGCCTGCACCTCCCTGCTCGTCGGAGACGTATCGGGCCTCGGCGCCGCCCTGGCGGAAAACGGCGGGATGCTGGTTCGATTGCACTTCAGCCGCAAGGATGAAATGGAGGCGGATGATTTCGCACTCCGCAAAATGAGGGATTCCGGCCGTGGGACGGCAGGACTTGGCCGCCTGTTCAAAATGTTGCTGAAGGAGGAAAAAGATTTTCCGAAGTGGGCGGCGTTTTTTTCCACCCATCCCGCGACGGCGGAAAGACTGAATCGTTTGGACTCCAAGGAACCGGCCGTGCGGATGAAGCCTTTCCTTTCCGCGCAGGAATGGAACGCCTTGAAAAAATTTTAACGCGCCTCTCGCGACGCCTTTTCTTAAATTGAGACCCATGCGAATGCGCGGGACCACACATGTCTGAAGCCTTCAATTTGACGCAACACCGGATTTATTTCGTGACCGACCATAACTTGACCGGTGGCCGATCGCAGTTGGACGTGATGCGCGGGGCGTTGGAAGGCGGAGTGCGCCTCATCCAATACCGCGATAAGGATTTGCCGGACGCGGGTTTCGAGCGGGAAGCCCGAGCCGCTTTGGCCCTATGCCACAGCTTCGGAGCCATCCTCCTGATCAATGATCGCGTGAACCTGGCGAAAGCCATCGGCGCGGACGGAGTCCATTTGGGCCAGGACGATATGGATCCGTTGGAAGCGCGGCGCATTCTGGGTCCGCGCGCCATCATCGGATTGTCTATGCACAATTTGCATGAGGTCCATGCCGCGCGTGAGTCGCCGATTGATTACCTCAACATCGGTCCGATGTTCCCGACCAAAACCAAGGATCACACCCAATATCCCGCGCTCGGTCCCGACGCGGTGCAGGCCTTGGCGGCGGAAAGCCGCTTTCCCGTGACCACCATGGGCGGCATCAAGAAAAGCCATTTGCGCGATTTGGCCCGGCGCGGCTTGACGACCGTGGCCATGGTGACGGAAATCAGCCTCGCGCCCGATCCGGCCGCGCGCGTGCGCGAGTTGCTGGCGGAATTTGCCCTCCAGGACGAACATCCATCCCCTGGCTAACCGCCCGGACTCAGAAGATCGGCCAACTCTTCCCGCGTGAACAACTTGAGCCCGCCTTCCGCATCGTTGGGAAGGAGCGAATCCATCCACGCCGCTTTCCGACGGATGATGGCGTCGATTTTTTCTTCAATAGTGTCGCGGGTCACCAATTTGAAAACTTGGACATTGCGGTTTTGTCCGATGCGGTGGACTCGATCGGTAGCCTGATTCTCCCGGGCCGCGTTCCACCAGCGATCATAATGAATTACGGTGGATGCGGCCGTCAGGTCGATGCCGACGCCTCCCGCTTTAAGACTGCAACAGAAAACCCGGCAAGCCGGATCCGCGGCGAATCGCGCGAGAACGGTTTCCCGATTGCGCGTAGCGCCGGTTAGGGTCGCGTAACCGATTCCGTTTTTTTCCAGATGCGACTCCATCCATTTCAGCATGGCCAGGTATTGGCTGAACACCACGACCTTGTGGCCGGCCTCAAGGGCTTGCTCCAACAAAAAGACGAACAAATCCCACTTCCCGCTTGGATAAGCGCGATCATCGGCCGGGCCGCCCGCCAACGTTTGGGGATGGTTGCATATCTGCTTGAGATGGCTGAGCAATTGGAAAACATGGAGGAGCGCGGTTCCTTGCGATCCCCACAATTCATTGAGCAGAGGGCCGCCCTGCTTGATCAGAACCTCGCGATACAATTCCGCCTGACCTTCGGCCAGATCGCAATAACTGGTTTCTTCCACCTTGTCGGGAAGATCGGTGAGGACCTCCGCCTTGGCGCGCCGCAAAATGAAGGGCCTGCACAGCCCGAAGAAATTCGCGCGCGCTTGATCGGACCGGGTTCCCGACGCGCCGGAAGTGATGGGATCCAAAATGGATTTTCGGAATTCGGCTTCGCCGGGAAAATAGCCCGGCAGGATGAGATCAAAAAGGTTCTTGACGTCGGAGGGGGAGTTTTCCAGCGGAGTGCCCGTCATACCAATCATGCTGCGCACGGGGAAATCCCTTAAAACTTTGTGCGTTTCCGAATCCCGGTTTTTCAAATATTGGATTTCATCCAGGATAAGCAAGGAAAATCCCGACTCCCGCAACCGGGAGATTTCATTCCGGACGATTCCGTACGATGTGATGCAGATCACGTTATCCAACGCCTTCCGATCCCGGTCGGCGCCATGAAAAACCACGGCGGACATTTCCGGATAAAAGGATTCCAGCTTGGATTTCCAATGGTACAGCACCGAGGTCGGGCATACGATCAGCGTCTTCGCCTTCCCTTCCGTGTGCCGATGGTTCCAAGCCAATAATGCCATTACCTGATGGGTTTTCCCCAGGCCCATGTCGTCCGCGAGCAATCCGGAAACGCCGCAGGAAACGAGATTCCACAGCCATTGCAAGCCTTCCTTCTGGTAAGGACGGAGGCCGTCGGAATCCGGTGGCGGGTTTGCGACGGGAGGCGACGCGGTTTCCCGGCCCAGGGACGCGATGTAATTCAATTCGGGATAAATCGCTCCGGCGCCCAACCGCACCGCGCGCGGCCGATGCAAGGCACAAATCCGGAACAGTTGCCTTTGGTCCAACTTCAGCGTGAGCCCGTCTTCCGTCCTCAGCCATTGCTCGGGTTTAACCTGCTCCAGCCAGGACCATGCATAGGATGTGAAGTCCACCCAGCCGCCGAGAGTGAAAACGGCGGGAGTTTTGGAATCCCACTGAAGCTTAAGCCATTCCGTATCCAAACCGGGAAGGCCATCCCCGGTGCGGTATTCGATTTGCACCCGGTAGCTCGATCCCTCCAACCCACGGACCGCCAAAATGATGTCCTGAATCTGAACGCCCCGGTTGCTTCCCGTGATCAAGGGGTCAAGGTCCAGATTCGGATCGGTTGAAAGATCCCGCCCAAACTTTTCCATGAAACCGGGAACATCCTCCGGCATTACGGAGTACGATTTCCATCCCAAGTATTTTTTCAGCAAGGGAGAGTCGCCGGTTTCGACTTTGAAAAAACCGTTTTCACCCAGCAATACTTGATCGCCGAACCAAATTTCGCCGCCATCGGAGGGAGGAAAAAATCTTTCTTCAGGCCCTCGCGCCGCAAAAGGCCGTATTCGCAAACAGCTTTCCTGTTCGACGCGGATTTCCAAACCCTTGCGCCAAGCAATCGGATCGAGATTAAGATCCCTGTCGGCGGAATTTTCCCGGCCTGCGGCAAAGCCCTCTCCCAGCCTTACGGCGGGAAACTTTTTATGCATCGAGTAAGCTTGGTCGGCGTCCAGCCGGGCGAAGGCGATGAGGCCGGCGCGGGCGTTTTCCAAATGCAAATGGAAGCATCGCTCCGTAAAACTCCAATCGATCTTCCCTTCGATTTTTCCGTGATGAAGAAAAGCTTTCCGACACAATTCTCCCACCGGCCCGAATTCCGCCCGGAGGCTGGGAGCCGTTCGCATGGTTTTCAGTTTAGCGTGTTCCTCAAGGGAAATCTCATCGCGCGCCCAACCCAAGAATCCGGAGGATCCGCCCGTGATTTCCCATTCGGATGGAAAGAGTCTTTCCGCTTGCCATGCGATGGGCGAGCCGTTCCCGGTTCCAATTTTTAACAGGCGAGTTCCCTGCTCATTGTGTATTTCGGTATGTCGCGGGCCCTGGACCATCGAGTATGCTGAAGGATGCGCATGGCTCCGACACAGGCATAAAGCCAAGTGCGACCATGGGCTGGCGGAATATCCCTCGCTGAAAACCGTCACGGCCGGGCCGGAAAAAACATTGAAGAGCAGCGCGGCCAAATGGGAACAAGGATCCCAAGCAACCGTGAGCTTACACGTGCAGGCGGCGTTGGCCCGAAAGATTCCCTCGGTGGCTTTGGGTCGGTAACGGTAGACGCAAGTGAACTCCCCGGTTACGTCGCGAATCACGCCCCGTTGAACCTGGCGGAAAAAATTTCTCGCGGTTACGGCCTTGTCTTCGTTGAGCAGGTAGCCGTGCCGCAGGACTTTGCGATCGAACAATGCGCGGAGATTTTCGGGAACGCATTCCCACCAACCGGCGGGAAGTTTTCTGGCGGATCTTTCCCTATCGGGATCCATGTTGGGCATGGTGGGCAAAGATAGTGGGATTAACGCCGCGCATCCAAATACGCCCGCAACTTCGCGGCCACGGCTTTGCCCGCCGCTTCCGCCAAGGTTTTCTCCTCCGCCGCCGCGATGGTCGCCGGCGCTCCGAAAGCTTGCAGCAACTTCATTTTGGTTTTCTCCCCGATGCCCGGCACCTCGTCCAACCACGAAGCTTGGATATGCTTTTTACGTTTCGACCGCTGGAAGGTAATGGCGAAGCGATGGGCCTCGTCGCGGACGGCTTGCAGCAATTGCAGGCTCGGCGAAGTTTTGGGGATCAACAACGGCTCCGATTGTCCCGGAAAAAAAACCTCTTCCAGCCGCTTGGCCAAACCGATGACGGCTTGGTCGGGTCGGCCCGCTTCGCGCAAGGCGTCCACGGCCATGCCCAATTGGCCCTTACCGCCGTCGATTAATATCAGGTCGGGAAAAGGTTGATTCTCATCGATGAGGCGTTTGATCCGTCGGCCCAGGATTTCGCGCATCGAAGCGAAATCGTCGATTCCCGTTACTGTTTTCACATTGTAATGACGATAATCCTTTTTACTCGGCCGGCCGTCGACGAAAACCACTTGCGACGCCACCGTATCTGTGCCGGAGAGATGAGAGATGTCGAAGCCTTCGATGCGATGGGGCGCCACGGCAAGCCCTAAGTCTTCCTGCAACGCCGTCACGCGGAAACTTTGCCGATGCTTACGTTCACGGCGGGCCACCATTTCCGCCACGCGCAACTTGGCATTCTCCAGGGCCAAATGCACTTGCCGCTTCTTCTCACCTTTCAAGGGTACCTCGAGCGCCACCGCGCCGCCACGCGCCGCGCGTAGGCCCTGCTCCACGTTTTCCTCTTCCTCGGTCGCATGCGAGAGCACCAATTCCGGCGGGATGTCTTCCGGATCCCGGGTGAGGTATTGGCTCTTGATGAATTCGGTCATGATACGGGTCTCGTCCTGTTCCAGCGGACAGCCGACCTCGAAATGCTTGCGGC
The DNA here is from genome assembly GCA_017881725.1 of Fibrobacteria bacterium. Lineage (GTDB taxonomy): Bacteria > Fibrobacterota > Fibrobacteria > UBA11236 > UBA11236 > Chersky-265. The sequence continues at coordinate 17,067 of JADGQO010000096.1, read as the reverse complement.
CCGATACAAAGCCTTCGCGGATTTCTAGGATGAGCACGCAGCCCAGTTTTCCCGTGCGGGCCACGGCGATGAGGTCCTTGGAAACATCCGTCCCCAAATCCATTTTCTGCTCTTCGCGCAACGACTCCAAATCACGGAGTTGATCGCGAATGCGCGCCGCCAATTCATAGCGCTCCTCGGCGCTGGCCATACGCATGCGGGACTCTAATTCCCTCCGCAAATCCTGATGACGTCCCTTCAACAACAGAACCGCTTGATCGACCAACGGCCGATATGCTTCCACGCCGCAAAGATTGGCGCACGGAGCGTCGCATCGCTGCAAATGATAGCTGAGGCAAGGCCGAATGGGTTCCGCCAACGGCAGTTTCAATTCACAATCGCGGATGCGAAACACCTTGTTCAAAAGGCTCAGGGTTTTCCGCATCGCGCGCACATTGGTGTACGGCCCGAAATATTGATCGCGTTCCAGACCCCTGTCCCGAGTCCGGTCCCGGTCTTTCTCCTTGCCGCCGGTCCCGCTGGCAAAATGTCGGGTCACTTCCAAACGCGGGAAGGGTTCCGACAGCGTAACTTTGATGTAGGGAAAATGCTTGTCGTCCTTGAGCTGCACGTTGTAGCGCGGCGCGTGCTTGTTGACGAGGTTCGCTTCCAGGATGAGGGCCTCGCCCTCGCTGTCCGTGACGATGATTTCCAAATCCTTGGCCACGGCGCGAAGCAAGGTCGAGGCGAGATGATACGCGGAATTGGACTTGGCGTTGAAGTAACTGCGCACGCGATTCCGGAGATTGACCGCTTTGCCGATATAAACGATTTCACCTTTGGCGTTCTTGAACAGGTAGACGCCGGGGCGGGTGGGCAGTTCGTCGAGTTTGGCCTGAAGGGCTGCGGGCACGGGCTGTTCTTCGGACATTTAAGGAAAATAGGAATCGCGGAGGGTTATTCACCCTTAGATCACAACTCGCGGGAAATCCTTAGGCCGGTTTGCAGGTAGGGCGATGCGTTTAAAATTGATATCCGACATCCATATCGAACATCAGATTTTTGCCGCTGAAGGCTTTTGAGCCCGCCGAAAATTTCGGATATTCTTCCACCCAGCGAACGCCGATATCACCCAAGAATCCCAACCGGGATATCATACGCAGACCGCCACCGCCGTACCACCCGAACCCCGAGGCCGCCTTATCGGATAAAATCAAACCTGAATGATTCAACACGAAATCGCCGAAGTCCTGGGTGAAGGCCAAACGGGTATAGTTTAAGCCTCCCGAAGCGATGATTTGCAAGCGTCCGGCCAAAGTCATGGTTTGGAAAGGGATCAAGGAAAGCCCAATATTCGTCGACCACGCATTCTTCAGTTTCAAGGATTTGGTATTCGGGGCTACCGCCGATCCGAAAGCTCCGCCGGATTCCAATTCAACGCCAAGATAGGGCAGAAAAAAATAGCGCGCACCCAGATAGAATGCCGTTTTGCTGGTTGTCGCGGTATCACCTTTATCGCTGATCAGTCCGTTATGCGCTTGCGGCCCACGCATCACCTGACCCCCGTTCAAGCGGCCGTATATTTGCAATCCCAGCACCGATATGGAGTCATAGTGCAGGACTTCAGTTTCGGATGCGTAAGCGTCCTTGGCCGTCGCATAGAATTCCAAATCCGCTTGGTAACACGGGCCATTCCAAATTCCCGGCTTCCGTATGTTCACCAAACTCACATAGGCGTATCCGCTGTCACACGCCGCGTCCTGCGCCAAAGTCGCCATCCCGGACTCGGTGTAGCAGCGATTATACCCCGCTCTGGGATTCCGGATCACCTTTATGGGTTTTGCATTGGGAACGACACCGTTTTCCACAACCGGGACGTTGCAAGCGCTGCTCCGTTTTTTTTCCGCCAAGGTGTTTCGACTACATCCGATGGCAAACAATCCCAAGGAAATCAATCCCAAAATGAGAGCCGGTTTTCGCATCATCTTCTCCGCGATATGGTCCTGGAAACCGTGTAAATGGAAATACCCAAAAAATGCGCTGGTCAAAAATATGCAATATATTCGCGGGCCCGGATCGATAACCGGGAAGGTCTTCGCGGCAATCTGCCGCTCTCCGAAACAGGGGTTCTCACGAGACCATGAAAAAGCAAAAGCCCCCGGGGTTCCGAGGGCTCTTTATTCTTGATTCCGGTTTTTGCCGGGTTAGTAACCTGGCTACCCACTCCAACGAGTGTGCCCGCGAGAGCAGTAACCTTGGCGCTACGTTCGCGCCAATGGATTTGAGTTTAGGCCTTCGTCTCCGGAGCCGCTCCGGCCGGAGCTTCGCCGGCAGCGGGAGCCGTCGGTTCAGCTTTGGTGATGTCGACTTTTTTCTCGGCCTTGGCCTTGGGGGCTTTGGCTACGGGCTTCTTGGTCTTGGGCCTGATTTCTTCCTCGACCAGCGCGATGACGGCCATTTCGGCGGCGTCGCCGACGCGGGGATTGATGCGCAGCACGCGGGTGTATCCACCGGGACGCTTCACATAGCGCTTCGCCAAAGTATCGAACAAGCCGGAGAGCACGGCCTTGTCCTTCACGAAACGAGCCGCTTGCCGACGGGAAGCCAGGTCGCCCTGCTTCGCGTAGGTGATCAAGCGCTCGACCAGGCCGCGCACGACTTTCGCTTTCACGATGGTCGTCACCACTTGGCGATCTTGTTGTTCTTCCTTCAAGCCCTGAGCCAGCACCGACGTGGCGAGGTTGTTCAACAACGCCTTGCGATGGGCCGTGGCCCGATTCAACCTGTTTCTGACTACACCGTGTCTCATCGATAACTCCGAATCAATTTGAAGGAGGGGTTAGTCGTAACCCCCGTATGTTCTCTACTTCTCGTCCCCGAGATAATAATCGACGTCCATGCCGAAGGACAATCCCATATTGCTCAAGACTTCGTTCAATTCGATCAAGGACTTGCGTCCGAAGTTCTTGTACTTGAGCATTTCCGATTCCTGATTGCGGACCAGGTCGGCGATGGTATGGATATTGGCGCAGCGCAGGCAGTTGCTCGAACGCACGGACAATTCCAGTTCGTCAACGCGCATCTTCAAGAGCTGGCGGATGCGTTCTTTTTCTTCGTCCTTCACCACTTCTTCGGCGGCTTCGAGGTCGCCTTCGAAGTTGATGAACATTTCCAAATGGTCGACCAAGAGCTTGGCGCCGTAGGCCATGGCGTCTTCCGGGTCGATGCTGCCATCGGTCCAGACTTCCATTTCCAAGCGGTTGAAATCCGTGCGCTGGCCCACGCGCGTGTCGGACACTTCATAGGCGACCTTGGTCACCGGGCTGAAGTTGGCGTCAATGGGAATCACGCCGATCGGGTCGTCTTCGCGCTTCAATTCGTCCGAAACCACGTAGCCGCGGCCATCGGAAACGCGCATCTCAAGAGTGAGGCTGCCGTTCTTGCCGAGGGTGGCGATATGCATTTCCGGATTGAGGATTTGCACGTCGGGATTGGCTTCGATATGTTCGCCGCGCACTTCGCCTTCGCCGGAAATATCCAGACGCAGGGTCGCGTCCTCGTCGGAGAGGAGCTTGACGCGCAGTTGTTTGATGTTCAGGATGATTTCCGAAACGTCTTCCTTGACGCCTTCCAAGGCGGAGAATTCGTGCTGGACGCCTTCGAACTTCACGGAAACGACGGCGGCGCCTTGCAGGCTGGAAAGGAGGACCCGGCGGAGCGAGTTGCCCACCGTGATGCCCCAACCGCGTTCAAAGGGCTCAATGACGAACTTACCGTACTTGGAGTCGCCTTTTTCCTTCGCGATGCCTTTCGGCATGTGCAGAGCTTTCCATTTCATCCTGTATTACCTCTATACTTTTGAATGGTTATCGAGCATGATCCTCGAGAACATCGACAGAAAAAAAACCCGAAGAGTCGGCGAATTAAACGCGACGACGCTTCTTGGGACGGCAGCCGTTGTGCGGCACGCCGGTAACGTCCTTGATGGACAGGATATCCATGCCCGCGGCTTTCAACGCGCGGATGGCCGATTCGCGGCCGGCTCCGGCGCCCTTGACGCGGACGTCCAACTTGCGCATGCCCATTTCCATCGCCACGGTGGCGGCGGATTCGGCGGCAACCTGAGCGGCGAAAGGGGTGCTTTTACGCGAACCCTTGAAGCCAACCTTGCCCGGCGATCCCCAGGACACGACATTACCGCGCACATCCGAAATGGACACGATGGTATTGTTGAAGGTCGCCTTGACCGTGCAGCATCCCTGCACGTCGGTACGCTTCTTCGATTTCTTGATGACCTTGGCTTTGTCGCCGGCTTCAGCACCTTCCGCGCCTTCGGCAGCGGCCTTGGGAGCTTTGGCATCCCCTTCGGCGTCAGCGGCTTTCGGAGCCTTGGCCTTGGGTTTCTCTTCGGTCTTCGCCTTGTCGGCTGCTTTTTCTTCCGCCATTAATTCCTCTTCAGTCTACCCGAAATTTTCCCGAATTACTTCTTCTTGTTCGCCATGGTCTTGCGCGGACCCTTACGGGTACGAGCATTGGTCTTAGTGCGCTGGCCGCGGACGGGCAAACCCTTGCGGTGCCGGAATCCACGGTAGCTGCCGATATCGACCAGGCGCTTGATGTTCATGCCGACCTGTGCACGCAAATCGCCTTCGACTTGATAGCCGGATTCGATGGCGCGACGCAGCTTGCCGATTTCTTCATCGGTCAAATCGCCCGCTTTTTTGGCCGGATCCACGGTGGCCTTCTTGCAAATATCTGTCGCGGACTTACGGCCCAGACCAAAAATGTAGGTCAGGGCGATCTCAGCTCGCTTGTTGTTGGGAATGTCTACGCCGGAAATACGTGCCACGGTTAGTTCTCCTCCAAGGGTCCAAGGCCTACGCCTTAGCCCTGCCTCTGCTTATGACGGGGGTTTTTCTTGCAAATGATGCGGATAACCCCTTTGCGACGCACGATTTTGCAATGCTCGCAACGCGGTTTTACGGACGCCCTGACTTTCATATTGGTCCCTTATTTATGCCTGTAAGTAATCCGGCCCCGCGATAAATCGTAGGGCGACAATTCTAACAAAACCCGGTCATTCGGTAAAATGCGAATGTAATTCTTCCGCATCTTCCCCGAAATATGGGCCAAAATCACATGGCCATTGTCCAACTCAACTTTGAACATGGCATTGGGCAACGCCTCGAGTACCCGGCCCTCGACTTGGATGCCTTCTTGCTTCGACACTTAGAACCCTCTCCGGCCGCGAATTTTGCCTTTGCGCATGAACCCGTCGTAGTGCTGGTTCTGCAGGTGGGTTTGGAATTGCCGAAGTGTTTCCAAGGCGACGCCAATAGCGATGAGCACGCTGGTTCCGCCAATATAAAAGCTCATGTTCAACTGTTCTTTGAGATACAAAGGACCGACGCTGATGACGGCTAGGAAGATGGCTCCCGGCAGGGTGACGCGCGTCAGGATTTGATCGATGAACTCTGCGGTACGACGTCCGGGGCGAACGCCCGGAATGAAGCCACCGGACTTTTTCAAGTTCTCGGCGATTTCCTTGGGGTTGTACATGATGGCCGTATAGAAATAAGAGAAGAACACAATCAGCACGGTGAATACGATGGAGTAAACCGCATGGCCCGGCAAGAAGGCCGCGCCGAAGGTTTGCGCCGCGCTCATGTTGGGAAAGAAAGACGCCAACTGGGCCGGGACGAACATGATGGCGGATCCGAAAATCACGGGCATCACGCCGGCGGTGTTGACTTTGAAAGGCAGGAAGGAGGATTGTCCGCCCATGATTTTGCGGCCGACCATGCGCTTGGGGCTTTGCAGCGGGATGCGGCGCGTGCCCTGGTCGATGAAGATGATGAAGGAGATGATGGCGATGACGATGACGAGGATGACCGCTTCCATCGGGACGCTGCGTTCGCCGGAGACGACCATTTCGATTTCGCTGAAAATCGCGCGGGGCATTTGAGCCATGATGCCGATGAAGATGATGAGTGAGATGCCGTTGCCGATGCCACGGGAGGTGATTTGCTCGCCGAGCCACATGATGAAGACGGTGCCGGTGGTCAGGGTCAGAATGGTCAAGAGCGTGAAGCTCCAACGTCCCACGCCGAAAGCCAGGAGACTTTGCCCCGTGCCGGTGGTTTGGCTGGACAACCAGGTCGCGACGCCCCAGGCCTGCAAGGCGCTGATAATGATCGTGCCGTAACGGGTCCATTGAGTCAGCTTGGCGCGGCCTTCCTGCCCCTGTTTTTGCAACTGGGCAATGGTCGGAACCACGGTGCCCATCAACTGGATGATGATGGACGCGCTGATGTAGGGCATGATTCCCAGCGAGAAGATGGAGGCGCGTTGCAGCGCTCCGCCCACGAAGGTGTTATACAAGCCGAACAGGTTGTTGGAATTCTTACTGAAGAATTCGGCAATCGCCAGGCTGTTGATGCCGGGTAGGGGTACGAAGCCGCCCAGGCGGTAAACCGCGAGGAAGCCCAGGGTGAAGATAATCTTATCCCTGAGATCCTTGATCTTCAATACGTTGAAGAAACCCTGGAGCGCTTGCACTTTAGTCTACCTTCACCTTGCTCGCCCCGGGCTTGCCGGTTGCGATAGCGCGGGCGTGAATCACGTCGGCGGTTCCGCCGGCAGCGGCGATGGAAGCCAACGCCGCGGCGCTGAACTTCTCGGCGCGGATGGTGAAAGCCTTGGTCAACTTGCCGGTGGCCAAAACCTTCAACGGTTCATCGTCATGACGAATGAGGCCCGCAGCCTTCAATTCCTTGGAAGTCACCACGGCACCGGCCGGGAACTTCGCTTCGATGGCGTTCAGGTTAATCACCTGCAAGTTCTTGGGGAAATGCGAGCGGAAGCCCACCTTGGGCACGCGACGCTGCATGGGCATTTGTCCGCCTTCAAAGGCGACGCCTACAGGACCGCTCTTGCGCGCAGTCTGGCCTTTGCCGCCGCGACCGGAGGTCTTGCCTTTGCCGGATCCGGGGCCGCGACCGACCTTGAAACGCTTCTTACGCGAGCCCTTTTTCGGGCGGAGTTCGGACAGGTTCATTTCACTTCCTCAACCTTGACGAGATGGGCGACGACGCGGATCATTCCGTCCACCGTTACGCTTTTTTCCTTGACCACGAACTTACGGATACCGCGGAGCCCTAAGGCTTCCAAAGTCCGCTTCTGATTGATGGAGGAGCGGACCCGGCTCACGAGCTGGGTGATTTTCAAATTGGTTGCCATGGCTTCTTTTCCTTGTGCTTACCTTAAACCGCCGCCGCCGCCGCCACTACGGGGGCGGGAGCCTTGACGATGCCGCGCAGCGCGGCGAATTCCTTCTTGCCCCGTTGCATTTGCAATCCGCGCAACACGGCCTTGACCACGTTGTGGGGATTGGTCGATCCGATGCTCTTGGTGAGCACGTCATGCACGCCGGCCAATTCCAACACGGCGCGGGCGGCGCCGCCGGCGATAACGCCGGTACCGGGAGAGGCTGGCTTCATGAAAATCTTGGCCGCGCCGAAGCGGGTGTTGACTTCATGCGGGATGGTCTTGTTCCTGAGAATCACGTCGACCAGATTCTTGTGCGCGTTCTCCGTGGCCTTGCGGATGGCTTCGGCGACTTCGTTGGCCTTACCCGATCCGATGCCCACGCGGCCGTTTCCATTGCCGATCACGACGATGGAATTAAAGCTGAAGCGGCGTCCGCCCTTCACGACTTTGGCGCAGCGATTGATGGCCACGACCTTTTCCTGGTATTCAGATTTGGTTTCCGAATCCTGGCGGTCGTTGCGATTCCCTTGATTTCGTCCCATCTCAGCCATTTAAAACTCCAATCCTGCTTCACGGGCGGCGTCCGCCACGGCCTTGACGCGACCGTGGAAAAGATATCCGCCCCGATCAAACACAACGACCTTGATCCCTGCGGCCTGGGCCTTTTGGGCCACCAGCTTGCCGAGCTCCTTGGAGGTCTCGACTTTGTTTTTTCCTTCGATCGCCGTTTTCAATTCCGGCGACAACGAGGACAGGTTCACCAAGGACTTGCCCGTCGAATCATCTACGATTTGCGCATAGATGTGGTTCAAGCTGCGGCGCACGCACAGGCGCGGACGCGCGGAAGTCCCATCGATCTTCTTGCGGATTCTAAAGTGCCGGGCCTTCCGGTTAACAAGTCTGGTTACAGCCTTATCCGTGAACATGGTAGTCTATCCTTACCCTTTAAGACTTCTTGACTTCTTTTTGCACCACGACCTCGTTCAGGTAGCGTACGCCTTTGCCCTTATAGGGTTCCGGCGGCTTGAACCCGCGGATGGTGGCGGCCACCTGGCCAACGGCCTGGCGATCAATGCCTTCAACGACGACCTTCACGTTGCCGTCCATCTTGACGGACACGCCGGCCGGCGGATCAAATACGATGGGATGCGAGTAGCCCAAGAGCAGGCTTACGGACTTGCCCTTCTGCTCGCCGCGATAACCGACGCCGCGGATTTCCAATTCCTTGGTGAACCCTTTGGTCACGCCGGTCACCATGTTATTGATGATGGCGCGCGAGGTCCCATGCAGGGCCCTGTCGGTCTTGGCATCCGAAGGACGCTTCAACACGAGGGTGTCCGCTTCCTTTTCGATGCCGATGCGCTCATTCATGGTGAACGCGAGCTTGCCCTTGGGGCCTTCAATGTTTACGGTCTGGCCGGAGATGTTAATCTTCACACCGGCCGGGACCTTTACAGGCGATTTGCCAACTCTAGACATGGAGTACCCCTACCAAACCTTGCAGATGATTTCGCCGCCGATATTCTGCTCGCGAGCTTCATAATCGGTAAGCAGTCCCTTGGACGTGGACACAATGGCCATTCCCAGGCCGTTCATGACCTTGGGGATTCCCGTGGCGCGCGCATAATCGCGGCGGCCGGGAACCGAGATCCTCTGGATACCCTGGATGGCCGGCTGGCCGTCCGTGTACCGGAGGAGGATTTTCATTACGCCCTGCTTTCCGTCATCGACGATGACGAATTTCTGGACGAAGTTCCGGCGAACCAAAATCTTGGCCACTTCGCGACGGATGTTCGAGGCGGGCATTTCCACCACGCGCTTCCCCACCTTGGTGGCGTTCCGGATTCTGGTCAGCATATCGCCGATAGGATCTGTGATTCCGCTCATGCTTCGCTCTCTCTCCTATTTCCTTGTTCCTGGGCCATCAGGCTTACCAGGAGGACTTCGTGATGCCCGGGATTTCACCCTGCAAGGCTAATTCTCTAAAACAAATGCGGCAGAGTCCGAACTTACGCATGTAAGCCCTGGGGCGGCCGCAACGGCGGCACCGGTTGTATCCCCGCACCACGAACTTCGGGGTGCGCTTCTGCTTTTCAATCATCGATCGCTTTGCCATGTTCTCTATTCTCCCCGTATCACTTGCGGAACGGCATTCCGAGGGCGGTCAAAAGGGCGCGGGCGCTGTCATCATCCTTGGCGGAGGTGACGAAGCTGATATCCATGCCCAACACTTGGCTGATCTTGTCGTAGTTGATCTCCAGGAACATGATTTGTTCCTTGACGCCCATGGTATAGTTGCCACGACCGTCGAAGCCGCGCTTGGGCACGCCGCGAAAGTCGCGGACGCGCGGCAGCGCGATGCTGATAAAACGTTCGATGAAATCCCACATCTTGACGCCGTGCAGCGTGACCTTGGCACCGATGGCCAGGTTTTCGCGCACTTTAAAATTGGAAATGGCCTTTTTGGCGCGCGTCGGGACGGCTTTCTGACCAGTGATGGCGGACAAGGTGCCGACCACTTCCTCAATCAGACGCTGGTTTCCCGTCGCCTCGCCCACGCCCATGTTCAGGACGATTTTTTCCAGGCGCGGCACTTCCATGATATTCTTCAACCCCAGCTCTTGCATCAGAGCCGGCGCGATTTCCTTAAGGTATTTTTCCTTGAGCCGTTGCATTTTCGTTCGGACCTTTCAGCCTGTTTTAGTCTACCGGCTTACCGGACTTTTTTTCCACCCGTACGCGCTTGCCGCCTTCGACGGTTTTGCGCACCTTGACGGGCTCATTGCTCTTATTGAGGAGCATCACGTTGGAAATGTGAATAGGCATTTCCTTCTCGACGATCCCGCCCTTTTCGTTTCCACGTCCGGGCTTCTGGTGCTTCTTGGACTTGTTGACGCCTTCCACGATGACGCGGTTTTCTTCCGCGAAGACATGGATGATGCGGCCTTCGGAACCCTTGGCCTTGCCCGAGATTACCTTCACGCGATCTTGTTTCTTCAACTTGATGGACATGACTAGATAACCTCCGGCGCCAACGATACGATCTTCATGAATTGCTTCTCGCGCAGTTCGCGGGCCACCGGTCCGAAGATGCGGGAACCCTTGGGCTCTTGCGCTTCGTTGATGATCACCACGGCATTGTCGCCGAAGCGGATGGCCGAGCCGTCCTTACGCTTGACTTCCTTGATGGTACGGACCACCACGGCGCGCTGTACGCTGCCTTTTTTCACGCCGCTCGTCGGAGTGGCGGTCTTGACCGACACCACGATGATGTCGCCCAGGCTGGCATAGCGCCTCCGGGTCCCTCCCAGGACCTTGATGCACATGACTTCCTTGGCCCCGGAATTGTCGGCGACGTTGAGTTTCGTCTGCTGCTGTATCATCTCTTTTTCCCGTCCTACTTCTTCCGCTCGACCACGCGGACCAAGCGCCAACGCTTGGTCTTGCTCAGGGGGCGAGTCTCCATGATTTCCACGGTGTCGCCTTCCTTCGCGCTGTTTTCACCGTCATGGGCCTTGAGCTTGACCGTCGTGGTCAAGGTCTTGCCGTACACGGGATGGGACTTGCGATTCACCACGGCGACGGTGATGGTCTTGTCCATCTTATCGCTGGTGACGATGCCCGTCCGGATCTTTCTGCTCGCCCGGTCTTGCTGCTCTAGCTGCGCTTGCTGCGTTTCCATTTTTCCTCGTTCCCTATTCCTTGACCTGGACGGCGGCCCTAAACGGCCGCAGCCTTTTGCTTGAGAACGGTCTTGGCGCGGGCAATATCCTTGCGCGCGGTTCTCAGCAGGGAGGTGTTCTCCAACTTACCCATGCTGGCCTGAAACCTCATGTTGAAGAGGTTGGCTTCCAATTCCTCCACCTTGGTTGCGACGGCGTCCGCCGCCATGTCGCGCAGTTCTTGCGTTTTCGCCTTAGCCATTTTTATCCACCTCGCAAATCTTGACACGGATTGGGAGCTTCTGCGCCGCCACCGAGAGGGCTTCCATGGCGAGCTCGCGCTCGACGCCGCCCATTTCGAACAGGATGCGCCCGGCCAAAACCACGGCCACCCAGCCTTCCACATTACCTTTACCCGAGCCCATACGCGTTTCCGCGGGCTTCTTGGTGAAGGGCTTGTCCGGAAATACCCGGATCCAAACCTTGCCGCCGCGCTTGATCTTGCGGGTCATGGCCACGCGAGCCGCTTCCAGCTGGCGATTGGTGATCCACGCCGACTCCAGGGCTTGGATTCCGTACTCGCCGAAGGCGAGCGAGGTGCCACGGGGCGCAACACCCTTCATCTTGCCGCGCTGCATCTTACGATACTTGATCTTCTTGGGGCTCAGCATGTTAGGCTACGGCCCTTTCTCCATCGGCAGAGGGGATTTCTTCCCTCTTGATGATCTCACCCTTGAAAATCCACACCTTGACTCCGATGGTGCCGTAGGTGGTTTCAGCGCGCGCTTGGGCATAATCGATGTCGGCGCGCAGCGTCTGCAGGGGAATCCGGCCGTCGCGGGTTTTTTCCACGCGGGCGATTTCGGCGCCGCCCAAACGGCCGCCGCATTGAATCTTGATGCCAAGAGCTCCCAAACGCATGGCGCTGGAGACGGCTTTCTTCATGGCGCGGCGGAACGCGACGCGCTTTTCCAACTGGCGGGCGATATTGTCGGCCACGAGCTTGGCATCGACTTCCGGACGTTTGATTTCCCGGATGTTGATGTAGATGTCCTTGCCGGTCAAGTGCTGCAATTCGCCCTTGATCCGTTCCACTTCCTCGCCCTTTTTGCCGATGACGACGCCGGGGCGGGCGGTGAAAATGTTCACGGTCACTTCCTTCACCGTGCGCTCGATGCCCACGTTGGAAAGACTGGCATGTCCGAGACGCTTGTTCAGGTAGCGTCGGATCATCATGTCTTCATACAATAGATCCGCGAAGCTTTTCTCTGCGTACCACCTGGAATTCCAGGTCCTGATGACGCCGAGCCTAAATCCTACGGGGTGTGTTTTCTGTCCCAAGAATTACCTCCGATTAATCCGACACAACCACGGTCAGGTGGCTCAGTTTTTTCTCAATCCGAAACGCGCGACCTTGCGCATGCGCCCGGATGCGCTTCATAAGAGGGCCGGCGTCCACGGTGATGGTTTTCACGACCAGGTTTTTGGGCTTGGACCCGGAGGTCTCGCTCTTAACCTGGAAGTTGGCCACCGCCGACTTCAACACCGCGTCCACCATGCGGGCGCTTTTCTTCTTCAAGCTCAGCCCCAAGAGGATGCCGAGAGCGGCCTCCACGGGCTTGCCGCGAACCATGTCCGCCACCTGCCGCATGCGGTTGGTGGAGGAGCGCAGATACATGCCTTTTGCAATCGCTTCCATTGTTGCGTTCCTGTCCTTAGCTTATCCGGCTTACTTCTTCGACGCCGGCGCGGCCGGAGCGGAAGGTTTGGCCTTTTCGGTCTTCACATGGCCGCGGAAGGTGCGCGTTGCCGCGAACTCGCCGAGCTTGTGTCCCACCATGTTCTCGGAAACGAACACGGGGATGAAGGTCTTGCCGTTATGCACGGCTATGGTATGGCCCACGAAGTCCGGAGCGATGGTCGACCGACGGCTCCAGGTCTTGATGGCGGTCTTCTTGCTGTTGGTGTTCATGTCCTTCACCTTCTTCATGAGGTGACTGTCCACGAACGCGCCTTTCTTCAGCGATCTCGACATCTGTTCTTACCCCTTACGCTTTATTCTTCGGCCGACGACGGACGATGAACTTGTCGGTTCTCTTGTTATTACGAGTCTTCTTACCCTTGGCCTTCTTGCCCCACGGCGAAACCGGATGGCCGCCGCCGGAAGTCTTGCCTTCGCCGCCACCCATGGGATGGTCGACGGGATTCATGGCCACGCCGCGAACCTTCGGACGCTTGCCCAGCCAGCGGGAACGGCCCGCAGAGCCGGAGACGACGTTGTTATGGTCGCCGTTGCCGACCATTCCGACCGTGGCTTTGCAGTCCACGGAGATGGAGCGGATTTCTCCGGAAGGCAGCTTAACCGAGGCCATATTGCCTTCGCGGGCTACAATTTCGGCGCCGGTGCCGGCGGAGCGGGCGATTTGCGCGCCTTTGCCGGGCTTGATTTCCAGATTATGAATCATGGTGTTCAAAGGAATTTTGCTGAGGGGCAATACGTTGCCCGTTTCCAGGGCAGCGTCTTCCTTGTTCACGATGGTCATGCCGACCTTAAGGCCGTTGGCGGCGATGATGTAACGGCGTTGGCCGTCCACGTAGCGCACCAGGGCGATATTGGCCGAACGATTCGGATCGTACTCGATGGTCTCGACGACGGCGGGAATTCCCACGCGGTCGCGCTTGAAGTCGACCAGGCGAAGCTTCTGCTTATGTCCCGATCCACGGCGGCGCATGGTGATGACGCCGCGATTGTTACGGCCGGCTTTTTCGCGCCGTCCGATGGTCAGGGGCTTGTAGGGCTCGTTGGTCGTGATTTCGGAGAAGTCCAAGGTTTTCTTGTACCTCTGCGTCTCCGTCAACGGCCGATAGGACTTGAGTGGCATCTGTTATGTCTCCCCTTAACCCTTACTCTATTTCCTTGATGGTCTCGCCTTCAGCGAGGCGCACCACTGCCTTTTTCCAGGCACTGCGGCGTCCGAGGATTCCCCGGGTCCGTTTCAACTTACCCTGCACGTTCAAAGTGTTCACGGCTTCGACCTTGACCTGAAAGCGCGCTTCGATGGCCTTCTTGATCTCGATCTTGTTCGCCGAGGGCTTCACTTTGAACACGTACTGGTTCGACAACTGGCGGATGGCGGTTGATTTTTCCGTCATCCACGGGAAGTCCAAAATATCCTTAATCGGTTTCATGATATCCCTTACGCTTTCTCAGCTTTAGCTTTAGCGGCTTTGGGTTTCGCAACGGCCGGAGCCTTGTCGCTTCCGGCGCTTTTGGCAGCTTTCGCTTTGGGCGCTTTCACGGCGACCGGAGCGGCTTCGGCCTGCGCCGGGGCGCCGGTGGTCAGGGCCTTGATGGCGGAATCCGTGAAAATCACGTTCTTGGCATTGAGCAGGCCGTAGGTATGGATGTCCCATACGCGCTCGACGCTGGTGTTGGGAATATTGCGCGAGGCCAAGAGCAGGTTCTGATCCGCGTCCGAGACGATGATCAGATTCTTCTGTCCGGCGAGCGTGGCCGAGGTGAGCACCTTGACCAACTCCTGGGTCTTGGGCGCCGACATAACCAGCTTCTCGATGACGTAGACGCTGTTCTCATTGGCCTTGACGGTCAGGGCCGAGAGCAGGGCGCGCTTCTTCACCTTCTTATTGATGTCGCGCTTGTACAGATGGGGTAGCGGACCATGGGCTTTGCCGCCGCGAGCCCATTGGGGCGCGGTGTTGGAGCCTTGGCGGGCGTTGCCCGTGCCCTTTTGCTTCCAGGGCTTTTTGCCGCCACCGGAAACTTCGGAACGATTCTTGGTCTTATGCGTGCCTTGGCGCTGGTTGCCGAGGTACACGTCGACGACGTTGTACATGGCTGCTTCGCTGATGGGCTGCTCGAAGTGGCTGGCGGGCAAGTCGATTTCCGACTTGAACGCGCCGTCCGCGGCATGGAGTTTGGCCTTTGCCATGTTACTGCTTCCTCACGATGACTTTGCCGCTCTTGGGTCCGGGGACGGTGCCACGGACGAACAGCAGGTTCTTCTCTACGTCGACTTTGACGACATCGAGGTTTTTGTAAGTGGTGACGCGGTCACCATGATGGCCAGCCATGCGCTGACCCGGGAAAACACGGCCGGGATAGGTATGCGCGCCGATGGAGCCGGGCTGGCGCACGTTCTGGGAGCCGTGGGTCGACGGTCCGCGCTGGAACTTGTGACGCTTGATGGTACCGGCGAAGCCTTTACCCTTGCTCACGCCCGTGATGGTGACTTCCTTCTCCTTCTCGAAGATGGAGACGTCGTACTTCTTGCCGATGGACCAATCCTTCAAGTCCGACAGGCGGAACTCGCTCAGGAATTTTCCAGCTTCAACCTGGGCCTTTTTAAAGACGCCAAGTTGGGCCTTGGTCATTTGCTTCTCTTTGCCTTTGCCCTGCACCACCTTGATGGCTTGGTATCCGTCCTTGTCGGAGGTTTTAAGCTCCATGACTGTCGCGGGCGGCAGCTCGATGATGGTCACGGCGACCATGTCGCCGGCATCGTTGAATATTTGGGTCATGCCCAGTTTGGTTCCTATGAGTCCCAGCATGTTACACCTTGATTTCCACTTCCACGCCGGCAGGCAAATCGAGCTTCATGAGCGAGTCGATGGTCTGCGGGGTGGAGTCGATGATGTCGATCAAACGCTTATGCGTGCGTGATTCGAATTGTTCGCGCGAAGTCTTGTCGATATGTGGCGAACGGATCACGGTATAGATCTTCTTTTTGGTGGGGAGCGGTATCGGTCCCACGATTTTTGCCCCGGTGTTCCGGGCGGTTCTAACGATATCCGCCGCCGACCTGTCGATCATGCGATGGTCGAATGACTTGAGCCGGATTCTGATTCTTTCTCCTGCCACTGCCTCTACCTCTTGTTATGAATCCAAAAACCTCGAAATGTCACAGAACGGGCGCCGCTTGAAGCAGCGTCACGGATTCCAATAATACTAGTCTTGAATCTCGGTCACCACGCCAGCGCCCACGGTCTTGCCGCCTTCGCGAATCGCGAAGCGCAAGTCCTTGGCCATGGCGATGGGCGAAATCAATTCCGCCGTAATCGTCACGTTGTCACCGGGCATCACCATCTCCACGCCTTCCGGAAGGGTCGTCGAACCCGTCACGTCCGTGGTACGGAAATAGAACTGCGGACGGTAGCCGTTGAAGAACGGGGTATGACGACCGCCTTCATCCTTCGACAACACGTAAATCTCCGCCTTGAACTTCTTGTGCGGGGTAATCGTACCCGGCTTGCACAATACCTGGCCGCGTTCGATGTCCGTCTTTTCCGCGCCGCGCAAAAGCAAACCCACGTTGTCGCCAGCCTGAGCTTCGTCGAGCAGCTTGCGGAACATTTCCACGCCCGTGACGATGAACTTCTTGTTATCGCCCAAGCCCACGCGCTCGATTTCTTCCTGCACCTTGATGCGGCCCTGCTCCACGCGACCCGTGGCAACCGTGCCGCGACCGGTGATCGAGAACACGTCTTCCACCGACATCAAGAACGGCTTGTCCACCAAGCGAACGGGAGTCGGGATATACGTATCCACCGCTTCCATCAGCTTGAGGATGGCCTGTTCGCCCAACGGACCCAGGTCACCGGCAAGCGCCTTGGTCGCCGAACCCTGGATGATCGGAATCTCGTCACCGGGGAACTCGTATTTCTTCAACAGGTCGCGGATTTCCATCTCGACCAATTCCAACAGTTCCGGATCCTCGACCATGTCCACTTTGTTCATGAACACGACGATGAAGGGAACGCCCACCTGGCGGGCCAACAAAATATGCTCGCGGGTCTGGGGCATGGGGCCGTCCGCGGCCGAGACCACCAAAATCGCTCCGTCCATTTGCGCCGCGCCCGTCACCATGTTCTTCACATAGTCGGCGTGCCCGGGGCAATCCACGTGCGCGTAATGGCGTGCTTTGGTTTCGTATTCCACGTGCGAGGTGTTAATGGTAATGCCGCGCTCGCGTTCTTCGGGAGCGTTGTCGATTTCACCGTAGGACTTGGCGACAGCGCCGCCGGACTTGGCCAAAATGGTGGTAATGGCGGCCGTGAGCGAGGTCTTACCATGGTCCACGTGGCCGATGGTTCCGACGTTCACGTGCGGTTTGTTCCGGTTGAATTTTTCCTTGGCCAT
>JADGQO010000095.1 GCA_017881725.1 Fibrobacteria bacterium | reverse complement strand
CCCTCCAGTTCCGAAAATATTTGTTTGGATGCTCCTTAATGTTGCGCAAGGCCGCGTTGCGAAAAGCCTCGTCACGGCTGATATAATCCATGGTCGAAAGCTGGCGGAAAAAAGCGGTTTGGGAATGGAAAAATCCCGTGCCGTCCAGCACCGCGTCGAAATAAAACCAGTCGCCGAGAAACTCATTCTCCGGCAAGGTCATGCAATAAAGTTGTTGGCCTCCGGAGTCGCCCCAAAAATGCACGCGGCCGGTTTGGTTATAGGTATAACCTAAATACGGAAGACAGCAAAGTAAGCCGATGGACAGGATGCGCGCCCCGGCCAACCAGAAAGCCGCGGTCCGCTGATCCGATTTCCCGTTAAACCTTACCCACAGCCAGGCCAAGATGGAAATCCCCAGCATGACCTCAATCACGTAGCCGTAATAAACCTTGGTCAAGGCCAAATAGCCGATGGCCAGGCCCGCTTTCCACGGATGCCATCCTGCTGAACCGGGATAGGCCCGGAGAGTCGCCGCGAAATGGTAGGCTCCGGCGCAGACCAGGAAAACACATAGGCTTTCCGTCATCAGCATGTCGACCACCGACCCGTGGGCATGCAGCAGGATCCCCATGCCATAGGCGTAGGCCAAACTTCTTTTTTCAAACCCCGTAACACGCAAGATACCATGAAAGTAGCTCACACCGAAAAAAAGGAAAAGGGCGTTCCCCAGCCGGGCCAGCAGCAGGGGGAGGCGCAAGCCGACGAAGGGCGCCAGGTACAATGGATAACCCGGTCCATTCCAAAACATTAGTGTTTCCGCAGTCGCATACTTGCCGTGCAAAATGTTGGCGGCATTCAAAAGGTATCGGCTCTCGTCCCCGCGCAAGCTGGACTGGCTGTGGCCGAAAACATACACCGTATAAAGGGCAAGTAAAGGCAGTAACTTGAACGTTTCGCCGCGGGGCGGGGTCCCGCAGGGCGGGGTCTGTGAAAATTTTTCCATCGCGCTGATTAATTTTCCAACTCTTGGACGCCCGGTGTCCATGCCGTGTACAGACCGATGAATAAATGGGAATCGAATTGAGAAAGATTTGCCGAATTCAGGCTCGTTTGAGGAATTTCTCAAACGTCCGAACTTGGCGCGAAATTTGATTAATGGTCCTTTAGGCAGGGGCAGAGCTTTGGGATACCACCCGCCTCGCCCTGATGGAAAGGCAACATATGAAACACATCCTCGCTTTAATCGCCCTCCCCTTTTTCCTCACCTCTTGCACGGTCGTGGATTATGGACCGAACGGGGATTACGGATCCACCGGCAATGCGGGATATGCGCGCCAAGGGGACGGGTTTTCCATCACGGAAAAGCGCGTACTCAACTCCTACACTCGCGTTGTCGTGGAAGCGCCATTCCATGTGACCATAAAAAATGGTTCTGGATACGCGATTTACCTGACCATGGACGACAATCTCACCGACGCGATCCGGACCGAGGCTTTCGCCGGGACCTTGACGATTAGCTTGTCCACGGCCATCGCTCCGACCATTACGCCGGATATCGTCGTTGTCATGCCCGACATCCGCCAGTTGACCAATAACGGGGAGGCGGCCGTGGATGTCCACGAGGATGGCAACTTCCCCGACCTGACCTTGGTTCTGAACGGCAACGGTTCGATTGATTTTTCCGGCACGGCCGCAAAACTATCGGCGCAATTGAATGGTTCGGGCCGCATCGGGTTGGACGGATTCGCGGCGTATCTGAACGCCAATCTTCGCGGCAGCGGACAAATCCTGGGCGCCGACCTTCTCGCCGAAGACGCCGACGTGAACTTGAGCGGACAGGGGAACGTCGATCTCGATCTGGATTACGGCTCTACCTTGAATCTATCCCTAAGCGGAGCCGGAAACGTGGAGTGGTGGGGGACGCCCGAAACCCTGAACTATTCGCTCACTGGGTCCGGCAGGGTCATCGAGCACCATGGACTGCCGAAGCGTTCGGCCCGAACCGCCGCACTCGCCAAAAATACGGTCGGCCAAGTCAAAATGGAAAGCGCCAGGGAATATGATACGACCGTGGTAGCGCCCGTCCACTAAAGGGCGGAAACGCCCAGGTCATTTTCGGACAAGGGAGAATTATCCCTTGTCCTTCGCCTTTTTGAAAGCCTTAGCGAACAGCTTGTGATCGGCCAGGTAACGGCAGGCCTCCAGCACTTGATTATCATTCTTCAATTCAAATGCGGTGCGAGCGTCTTCGCCAAGCACGGCGCCGAGAAGTTCAAATTTCAATTGCAAGGTGATGTAGTCGATATTGCGATCAAACGCCTTATCCGCCTCCGCGCGTAGGACTGCCTCCAGGGTATTGGTGGCTTGATCGACCTGTCCCCTATCCTTGTCCATCGCCGCGCTGTCCAAATGATCGGTATGATCCTTTTTGATGATGTCGCGGAAATTGTCCAGCGCGATTATCGATGCGCTCTTGAACCGTGAAAAGGTCGTGTCCGCGTAGACGAACTTGCGGAAATCGTCCAAGATGTCGCGCGTTACGGTGAAATCCGGAGTGATTTTCATTCTCTTGGAAATTTCGTTCCGCTTCTTGATGGCGTAATTGAAGAACATGGTTTTGCGCAAAAGCTCCGTATCGAACCGGGTCAGCTTCCGCCCGGGAATCAGTACGTCCGGCGTAATGCCCCCGCCCGCCAGGACCTTGCGGCCGGCCTTGGTATAAAAGTAGGCGGTATCCTTCTTAGCCGAGTCGCTCATGGCCTTCAACTTGAAGCGCACCGCGTTCTCGGGCTTATTGATGCATCGGCCCGCGGGGGTGTAATAATACGCCGTAGTCAGCTTAAGGGTATTTTGTTGCCCGTCCAAAGGCAGGATGGTTTGCACCGAACCCTTGCCGTAGGAAGTTTCCCCCATGACGATGCCGCGATCCCAATCCTGAATGGCCCCGGCTACGATTTCGGAAGCCGACGCCGAATTCTCGTTCACCATGACGACCATTTTATCCGTCCAGATGGGGCTACGGCGGCTATGGTATTCCTGGTTCTGGGATTTCACCCGGCCTTTGGTGTAAACCACCATATTGCCTTTGTCGAGGAACAGCTCCGACACCGCGATGGCCTGGTTCAAAAGGCCGCCGGGATTGACGCGCAAATCGAGGATGAGCGACTTCGCATTTTTCTTTTTCAGGTCGTTGATGCGCGCTTCCAGGTCTTCCGAAGTGCGTTTGGCGAACTGGGTAATCTTTATGTATCCCACCGAGTCGTTGATCATGGCGCCGTAAGGGACGCTTTCAATTTTAATGATCTCGCGGACGATGGTGAACTCCATCGGTTCCGGCATGCCCTCGCGCAGAATCTGGATCTTCACGGGCGTGCCCGGTTTGCCACGCAGCTTTTCCACGGCATCGTCGATGGTGATGCCCTGCGTGCTGAAGGTGTCAATCTTTATGATTTTATCGCCTGCCTGCAGGCCCATGCGATGCGCGGGCGTTCCCGCCAAAGGACTGACCACGGTGAGGATCTGATCCCGAATTCCGATTTGGATTCCCAGACCGCCGAACTCCCCTTCCGTATTGACCTTCAGGTCCTCATAATCCTTGGGCGAAAAGTAGGCCGTGTGCGGATCAAGAATGCTGCGGATGCCGCCGATGGCCGCGTCGACCAGTTCTTCGGAGGATACATCCTCGACGTAGTTCTCATTGATTTTGGTGACGACCTTGTCGAGACGGATCAGATCCGAGTAGAACTTTTCCCCGCCGGCCTGCACGCGGTTGCTGATGAACGCGAAACCGGCAATGATGATGGCTACGGTAGCGTAATAGAATTTGCTCTTCTTCATCGTCCGTCCTTATTCAACCGCTCCGCCGTCCGCTCGGCGAGACCCCTGGGTATGCATGGATTCATCCGTTGATCTTATCACCCCGGGCGGAAAATTGCGACGGGAAGTGAAGGGATTCGGCGAAGCCGATTTGTTAATGAATGTACAAATTTCGCAAGAATCGGATTTGCGGGAATGCGATCGAGGCTGCGGCCATGGGCGCGTTCAGATACCGAAGTCCGCCAATTTTTTCACGATGAGTCGGTGTAAGTGCTCGGGTGCCTGCGCCCCATCCAACACGGTGAAGCGCTGGGAATTTTGGGCGGCGATGCTAAGATACCCTTCCCGTACGCGCGTGAAAAAATCCTGGCTTTCGCGTTCCATGCGGTCGGCGGGACGGCCGCCGGCTTCGAGCCGGGCGCGCATGGCGCTGACCGATATGTCCAACAGAAAACTGTGGGTCGGCCAAACGTCATTGCACGCGATTTTCAATAGGGACCGGATGACGTCCTGATCCAAACCCCGGCCGAATCCTTGGTAGGCAAGCGTCGACCAGCCAAAGCGATCCGCAAGGACGATTTTTCCTGCTTGCAAGGCCGGAGCGATGACGGATTCGACGAGTTGGGCGCGCGCGGCAGAATACAGCAACAATTCGGCGGTGGGCCGGATATCGTTGGCTGGGTCCAGCAACAAAGCGCGTATGGCGTTGGATACCGGCGTGCCGCCGGGTTCACGCACGGAAATGGTAGTGCGTCCCGATTTTTGGAAGTGCTCGATCAAGAGCGCCAATTGCGTGGACTTACCGCTTCCGTCCACGCCTTCTAGGGAAAAGAAAGGGAGATTACCCGTCAAGCCCCGGTCCCATGGCATTTCTTGAACTTTTTGCCGCTTCCGCATGGGCAAGGATCGTTACGGCCGATGTTTTTCAAATCGATGGCCGGGCCTTGCGCCTGCGGACGTTGCGCGGGCGCGCCCGGGCGAATTTGCACGCCGGGTAATACGCGGGCTCCCGGTAATTGGGGGGTGGAACGGGTGGGCTCAGATCGTACGGGCGTGCGCTGGACCGGTTGATTGTCCTCGTTTTCCTCGTCCTCCGCTTCCGACTCGTCGGCATCGGGAGCGGCGCCGGGTTCGGAGGGCTGCAGGTATTGCATCTGCTGCATGCGGGCTAATTCCATTTCCCGGGCCCGAATCATAGCCTCCTGCTGTTTGCGCAGGAAATCGGGATCGATATGCAGGATACGCTGCGTGACATCCATGGCGATGCGATCCAGGGTGACCGCGAACATCGCGAAGCCTTCCTTTTTGTATTCCTGCAAAGGATCTTTTTGGGCGTATCCGCGGAAACGCGTCGCATCGCGCAAATGATCCATGGCGTACAAATGCTCGCGCCAAAGGTGGTCGATCACGCCCAAGAGGACTTGCCGTTCGATTTCACGCAATTGGGCCGCTCCAATGGCATCTTCGATTACGGCGTATTTTTTGCGAGCTAACTCAATCAATTGTTCCAGCGTGGTTTCCGAACTCTGATAATGCAGCACGTCCTCGGGGATGGCGTACTCTATGTCGAACGCACGCTTCAACTCCTGATAAAGCTTTTCCAACTCCCAGTTCTCGGGGAAATTGCCGTTCACGGAATAAACGGAAACCACCTGTTCCACGGACTCGTCGATGCGCGTCTCGATCTCGTCCTTGATTTCTTCGCCCTTGAGAATGCGGCGGCGCAATCCGTACACGACCGTGCGCTGCTTGTTCATCACGTCGTCGTATTCAAGCAGGTGCTTGCGGATTTCGAAGTTCTGGCCTTCCACGCGCTTTTGCGCGGTCGCGATGGCGCGGTTCACGAGCGGATGCGAAATGACTTCGCCTTCTTCCACGCCCAACCGATCCATGATGCGCGAGATCCGGTCCGAACCGAATATGCGCATCAAGTCGTCTTCCAAGGAGAGGTAAAAACGGGATTCGCCCGGATCGCCCTGGCGCCCCGAACGTCCGCGCAACTGGTTGTCGATGCGTCGGCTTTCGTGCCGTTCGGTGCCTAGCACATAAAGGCCGCCCGTTTCCGTGACGCCCTCGCCCAATTGGATATCGGTGCCGCGGCCCGCCATATTGGTGGCGATGGTGACCCTGCCCTTGGTGCCCGCTTCCTCGATGATGCCGGCTTCGCGCTGGTGATGCTTGGCGTTCAACACTTCGTGCGGGATGCCTTCGCGCGTGAGGCGGGTGGAGAGCTCTTCCGACTTCTCGATGGAAACGGTGCCTACGAGTACCGGCTGTCCGCTTACATGGCGCGTCTTGATGTCCGCCACGATGGCGTCGAGTTTTTCGCGCCGGGTCTTGTAGATTAAATCGTCCTTATCCTTGCGGACCATGTTGCGGTTGGTCGGAATCACAACCACGCGCAGCTTATAAATCTGTTGGAATTCGGTGGCTTCCGTATCCGCCGTACCGGTCATGCCGCCCAGCTTCTTGTATAACCGGAATAAGTTTTGGAACGTGATGGTCGCCAGGGTTTGGTTTTCCCGCATGATGGGGACGTTTTCCTTGGCTTCAATCGCCTGGTGCAGGCCTTCCGAATAGCGGCGGCCTTCCATGAGGCGGCCCGTGAATTCATCTACGATCACGACCTGGCGGTTCTTCACCATGTAGTCGACGTCGCGCTTGAAAATCACCTGCGCGCGCAGGGCCTGCTGGATATGATGGACCCATTCCACGTTCAGATCGCCGTAGAGGTTTTCCAGTCCGAGCTTTTCCTCGCATTGGTTCACGCCCTCTTCCGTCAGGGAGACGTGTTTTTCCTTCTCATCCACGGTGTAATGCGTGTCCTTGACCAGGTAGCGCACGACGTCGTTGGCCTTCTTGTATTTGTCCGTGGACTGCTCGGCGGGACCGGAAATGATCAAGGGAGTCCGGGCCTCGTCGACCAGGATACTGTCCACTTCGTCGACGATGGCGAAGTTCAATTCGCGCTGGACGCAGTCTTCCAGGTTATGCGCCATGTTGTCGCGCAAGTAGTCGAAACCGTATTCGTTGTTCGTTCCGTAGGTCACGTCCGCGAGGTAGGATTGTTTGCGTTCCAACTCGTCGAGACCGTGAACGATGACTCCCACGTTGAGGCCCAGGAACTTGTAGACCTTGCCCATGGTTTGCGCGTCGCGCTTGGCCAGATAATCGTTGACCGTTACGACATGCACGCCCAGGCCGCTCAAGGCGTTGAGGTACACCGGCAAAGTGGCCACCACGGTTTTGCCTTCACCGGTTTTCATTTCGGCGATTTTGCCTTCATGCAAAACCATGCCGCCGATCAGCTGGACGTCGAAGGGCCGGTAGCGAAACGGGAACCGGCTTTCCGGGTAAATGCGGCGGATGTCGGCGTAAAAAGATGCCGGGAATAAAATGGTGTGATGTCCGGCGGGCGGAGTCGCGTTTTCCGGCTCGCCTTCGACCGGAGGCGCCGGATGCAACTTGGCTTTGGCCTCCAGAAAAAGTCGGCGCGATTCGGGCGATAGCTTGGTATCGTCGAACCCGAAATCCGGGTTGAAGACGTTCATCATGCCCAGACGGCGATCCGCCGCTTCGCGGCAAACGGCGAACGCTTCGGGAAGCAAATCGTCGAGGGTTTTGCCATCCGCGAGTTGCTGGCGGAATTCAATGGTTTTGCCGGAAAGGGCTGTGTCATCCAGCGCTTCCGTGGCGGCGCTCAATTGGTTGACGGCCTCTACCCTGGGAAGCAAGCGTTTTACTTCCCGGTCATGGCTAGTGCCGAAAATCTTGGCGAGAATGGCGTTTATCAGCATGGCAACAAGTTATTAAAAGTAGGCCGGGGTTGCATTCCGGGAAAGGCCATTAGGGGCGTTTGCGCTCCTTTTGAGACGGTTCCGGGCGCTCGATTCCGAGATTGACCGTTAACGCACGACAGCAACCTTTCCCTTCCGCAATAGTTTGGAATCACCGAGGGACAAGGAAAAAATGTAGACCCCGGTTCCCACCGGGTTACCGGCCAAGTTTTTCAAATCCCAGTCGATTACGGTATAGTACAACGATTTTTGACCCGTGAAGCCGGACCGCACACCGGCGGCTTGTTCGGAATTATAGACCAAGTTTCCATCCATGGAATGGATTCGCAAGGTCACGGGAACACCCGGCTTAAATCCGGAGAGGGTGTTGATGTTCTTGAAAGTGATGGACCCTTTTTCGCGGTGCCGGGCATCGCCATAATGAAAGGGATTGGGATAGACATAAAACTCCTGATCCCGGGTTTGGAATGTGAAGGTGTACGTGTCGACGGAGTCACTTCGCGAGTACAACCAATTGGGAAAAAAATCACCGTCACCGTCCAAAGAAAGTCCGGACGTGTCCAGAATTCCCCCGGAAAGAGCGACCGTTGCCGTATCATAGGCCGGGAAACGCGGACGCGTCTTGAAAGCCAGGGTCGAATCATTATCCTCCAGCGCCAGATATTGGAAGTTGTACCGTTTCCCAACCGAAAATCGTGAAGTCACCCGGACACTTTGATTTTCGTCGCCTTTCAGATCGGTCAGATTCAAGAGCGTGACCGTATCCGCGCCCAATGGCGGTCTGCGCGCCAATTTCCGATTGAACCGGATGCGTATCGGGTCGTCGGGATTCCATCCGCTTTGACCGGAATTGGGCTGGGATTTCACCACGTGGAAAACATTCGTGTCGACTTGCAGGGCGAAAACCGTGTCGAAGCTTCCCGCGACCGCCGCCGTTTTATTCAAGCGTAAGTCCAACGGATTTCCCACCCGATCGGTAATCCCGTTTGTCACTCCAATATGTAACCAATCCCTGTAAATGAAATATCCCGGACCCGGTTTGACCTTCAGGGAATCGGACGGCGCGGCGTACTCCGGAGTGAATATCACGGTGTCGGCGATGGAGTCCGATGGGATGCCCGCGGCGGCTGATTTAAGCAGCGCTCCGAAGGATCCGCCTTTGCGGCGGTAATCGTAAATACCGGGAATTTGCCGGTACGTTTTCGGGGCTTTGAGCGAGTCCAAATAACTGTAGATCCGGATGGCATTGGACGGATTACCGATTTTTACCGGCTCGGAAAAACCGAAAACGAGTTTTGATTTGGCCGGAAGAAACGCGGGAAGGCCCGCCGTATTATAGCCGTTCTCCTTGCCTGCGGACTTGGCGCCGGGCACGGCGATGCGCAGTAAGGGGAAATCGTTGTAGACCATGCGGAACGGAATTTTGATAACGGGATTGGCGTAATCATTCGTTTGCACCAGCAAGGTGTCCACCAGGACGGAATCTCCCCGTAACGAGTCGGTGGAGAATCGAAAAGCAAAAGTCAGGCTCAAGCCGGGCGCTACGGAAACGGCGCCCGGGGCAGGCACGAAATTCACGCTGGTATGCGCGCCGGTTTTCAGGCTGTCGGGACGCGGCGGGACCCCGGAGAGCCAAGTCATTTTTACGGCGAGCCATTGCCGATCATCATTTTGAGTCGCGACGGAAAGGATTCTTAACGGCGTGCTGCCTTGGCTGTTGATTTGCGCCGTCACCGTTTTTTCGCGCACGGTTGCGCCGATAATGAAATCGAGCCCGCCCGTAAGCGCCAGCTCTGCGGCGTGCAATCCGCCTGGCCCGTTCCCCCCGCTGTCCACCACGGCGTATTCCAGCGCCAACCTCCGTTCCTTGAAAGCCCCCGAAGTGTCGATGATGCGCGCCGTGACGAATTGCTCCGCCTGGATGTAGGTGTGCGTAAATTGCGGGCCCCAGGCCGAATCGGTTTTTTGATAGCAAGCCAAATCGCCTCGGGAACAGCCGGTAGTGGGCTTCCAGACGAACCAGTGCAAGGTCGTGAAGTCCCCGAAAGAGGCGTCAGGGTCTTTTCCATAACCCTGGAGAACGGCCGGCAGGCCCAGCGGTAAAGTGATGCCGGTGTCGGATGAGAAATCCCGGACTGCGTCGAACGCGCCGGTTTTCCAAAGCGAATCTTTTCCTTTATAATCCGTGAAGACGACCGAATCCAAATCGGGGGGACGGTTGGTGCGCACCAACAATTTAAAGACGGCGGTCGTGTCCGGGTCGGAAGTCTGGATTTGCAGGGTGTCCACCAGGGG
>JADGQO010000094.1 GCA_017881725.1 Fibrobacteria bacterium | reverse complement strand
TCGTCTTTTACAACTACCTACTCAAATGCTTTTTGCTCATCGATCTGAAAATCGGCAAGCTCACCCACCGCGACATCGGCCAGATGGATGGCTATGTACGCCTCTTCGAAGATCGCTTCAAGGTAGAGGGTGATAATCCCACCATCGGACTCATTCTCTGTTCCGACAAAAGCGAAGCCGTAGCCAAATATTCCGTGCTCAGCGAAGGCCGGCAAATCTTCGCCTCCAAATACCTGCAATTCCTTCCCAGCGAGCAGGAGCTGATGCGAGAAATCGAAAAAGAACGCAAGGTGATTGAGGCGACGTTGGCGGAGAAGAGCGGGTGGGGAATGAGTAGTTCAGTGAGGAGAAATTTAGGAGGGGGAAGTTTCCCCCTCGCTGCAAACGTTGCGCGTTTTCCGCTACCCCCTCTGCGGGGTGCTGCGCCCCGCAACGCCCAGCGGGGACGGGTTCGTGGCCGGTTCAATACGGGAAGACTTGTACTGAACAGAATAGGCAAGGAATTGTGAAGAAACCAATCGTTAAGATTTCGAATATTATCGCTAAAAATGGAGTCTTCACTGATGGCGATTGGGTTGAAAGTAAAGACCAAGATCCACTCGGTGATGTACGGCTAATTCAACTAGCAGATATTGGTGAACGAAGGTTTATAAACAAATCGAATCGTCGACTTACAAGTGCAAAAGCGAAAGAACTACGGTGCACATATCTAAATGAGGGGGATATTCTACTTGCAAGAATGCCCGATCCACTGGGCAGATGTTGTCTTTTTCCGAAAATGTCTGGACTATGTGTTACTGTTGTCGACATTTGCATAATTCGACCAAACAATCCAGAAGTTGATTTAGGATACCTAGTTCATGTACTAAATGACAAGTCAACGCGTATTCAAATGGAGACCCTCGCAACCGGAACGACGCGAACTAGAATTTCTAGGGGGAACTTGGTTAATATCCAAATCCCTCTCCCGCCACTTGAAGACCAAGTCCGCATTTCGCATTTGCTGGGGAGAGTGGAGGGCCTGATTGCCCAGCGTAAAAAGGATCTCTCACAACTGGATCAACTTCTGAAGAGCGTTTTCTTGGAGATGTTCGGGGATCCGGTGAGGAATGAGAAGGGGTGGGAGAAGAAGAGGATCGGAGATATTCTTGATAATATTGATAGTGGCTGGAGCCCTCAATGTGAAGCAAGAAAATCACAATCTCATGATGAGTGGGGCGTCCTTAAACTTGGTGCCGTTACAAGCTGCGAATATAACGCGGATGAAAATAAGGCATTGATTGGAGATTATAATTCCAAAAGCAAAATCGAAGTCCGAAATGGCGATCTTTTATTTACTCGGAAAAACACGTATGAATTAGTTGCGGCATGTGCCTATGTGTTTAAGACTCGTCCTAGACTTTTGATGCCAGACCTAATATTTCGTCTTGTTATAAAAACAGATTCAAAAATTAATCCCTTATATCTTTGGAAATTGCTTACAAATAAGGCGCAACGAAAAGCGATACAATCATTGGCGGGAGGCGCTTCTGGTTCCATGCCAAATATTTCAAAGGCTAAACTACTACAGCAATTAATTCCTGTTCCCAGGCAAACACTTCAGAATAAATTCGCCTCCATTGTTGAGAAAACAGAAAGCACCAAATCAAGCTATCAAAGGACCTTGGCAGATTTGGAAACCCTCTACGGTGCCCTAAGCCAAAAAGCCTTCCAAGGCGAATTGGATTTATCCCGGGTGCCGACCCACTTCGAATCCCAACTTCGACCCACAACTACCATAACCTCATCCGTCACCGACCAGGCCGAATCGGCAACGCATAAGGTTGATTTACAAGTTCATCCAGTAAAGCCCGGGCGGATCAAAAGCGGATTCAATCCGAAAAAAACAGCCAACCCAGTCCAATCCGACCTATTCAATAAGATGCTACCATGAAACGCTTTTTTTAATATGGACCAAGAATTGCAGCCCAACGCGTCGGAAATCATCCTGTATACGTCGTCGACGGGAAAAATCAAGATAGACGTTCGTCTTGAAGATGAAACGGTGTGGCTTACCCAAATCCAAATGGCGGAACTGTTCGGGAAGGGCCGAACCACCATAACCGAGCACATCCAAAATGTTTTTTCCGAGGGGGAGCTAGACGAAAAAGTGGTATGTCGGGAATTCCGACACACCACTCAACATGGCGCCATTGCAGGCAAGACTCAAGAAAAAACCTTGCGGCATTACAATCTTGACGTCATTATTTCCGTCGGATACCGCGTGAAATCACCGCAAGGCACGCAGTTCAGGATTTGGGCGACTCAGCGTCTCAAAGAATATATCATCAAGGGTTTTGCCCTCAATGACGACCGCTTCAAATCGGGCAATTCCATGAATTATTTCAACGAATTGCAAGAACGTATTCGTGAGATACGGATTTCGGAACGGTTTTTCTACCAGAAAATCAAAGACATCTATACTACAAGTATCGACTACAATCCCAAGGATGAAAAAACCTTGAAGTTCTTCAAGGTGGTGCAAAATAAATTGCTTTGGGCTCTCAGCCGGCAAACCGCGGCCGAGCTGGTGTACCGACGGGTTGATGCCGATTTACCGCTGCTGGGAATGCAATCCTTCGACAAGCAGAGCTCATTGGTCATCAAAAAATCGGACGTAAACATTGCGAAGAATTACCTGACCGAGGATGAAATGAAGTTACTCGGATTGCTCGTGGAACAATATCTGGCATTTGCCGAAACCATGGCGCAGCAGAGAACGCCGATGTACATGGCGACTTGGATTGAGCGTTTGGACGCCATTCTGCAATTGAACGGCCGGGAATTGCTCACGCACGCAGGGAAGATAAGCCATGAAAAGGCGGTGCAGAAGTCGGAGGCGGAGTTTGAAAAATACAGGATTAGCCAGAGGCAGCTTGAGAAGGAGCAAAGCTTAAAGGAGATTGAAGAAGACATCAAAAAACTCGGTCGGCCAAAGCAATGATCCCGGTTAATGGGAGGAAAATCGCATGATTCCCTCCGATATCCTTCTTTATCAAACCGAAGACGGCCAGACACGAATGGATATTCGCGTTGAAGGCGAAACCATTTGGTTGACCCAGGCGCAAATGGCTGAACTATTCCAAACCACGCCTCAGAATGTCACCTTGCACTTAAAAGCCATTTACCAGGAGGGCGAGTTGACCGAGGCGGCAACTTGTAAGGATTACTTACAAGTTCGCCAGGAAGGCTCAAGGCAGATTAAAAGGGCCTTGAAACACTATAGTTTGGAGTCCGTCCTCGCCGTTGGCTACCGCATCAAGTCCCAGCGGGGGACGCAATTCCGGATCTGGGCCACCCAAGTTTTGCGCGAGTACCTTGTCAAAGGATTTGCTGTAGATGATGAACGCCTGAAACGTGCCGGGGCCGATGGTTATTTCGAGGAATTGCTCGGACGCATCCGGGACATTCGTTCTTCGGAAAAAATCTTTTGGAAAAAAGTGATCGAGATCTACGCCACCAGCATCGATTACGATGGCAATGCCGAATCCTCGCAGCTTTTTTTCAAAACCATGCAAAACAAAATGCATTGGGCCGCCCATGGACACACTGCGGCGGAAGTAATCGCCCAGCGCGCGGATGCTTCGAAGCCTCATATGGGACTCACGCATTGGACCGGCGACGCTCTCAAAAAAGCCGATGCCATCATTGCCAAGAATTACCTCAATGCCGAAGAGATTGAAACCCTAAATCGAATTGTGACCGCCTATCTGGAATTCGCCGAACTTCAAGCTCGGAATCGCAGGCCCATGCACATGCGGGAATGGATAGGCAAACTCGATGATTTTCTCAAGTTGAGTGAACGTGATATTTTAACCCAGGCTGGAAAGATTTCGCACAATGCCGCTCTGATCAAAGCCGAGACCGAGTATGGGCAATACCAATCTCAACAACTCGCGCAACCCAGCCGCGTCGAACAGGATTTTCAGATCGCGTTGGAGAAGATTAAACGTCTGGAGGCGGAGTTGCCGAAAAAAAAGCGCCGGGGCAAAACCTAATGCCCCCGAATCATTCGCCATTGGCTTCTTCAGGATCCCCCAAACTGGAAAATGTCGCCCGCGTAAGCAAGGAGGTTCGTACTCCCCGCTCCGCTCGCCAACTCGCCAATCGCGTATGGCCTGAGCGCCCAATTCTCCGTTTAAGTTCGTTATTCTCCAAAATGGGCTTGGACTTCGGGCGGGTTTTTAATTGATTTGCCGTCCATGAAACTAGTCTTCATGGGCACTCCGGACTTCGCGGCCCCGATTCTCGAAGCGGTCCATCACAGCCACCATAAAATTTCCCTAGTGGTCACCCAGCCGGACAAGCCCAAGGGTAGGGGCCAAAAGCTTGCCGCTCCACCCGTGAAGGAAACGGCCCTGCGCCTGGGACTTCCGGTCGCCCAGCCCGTCTCGCTGAAGACGCCGGAATTCCATCAACTCATCGCCGCCCAACAAGCCGACTTGCTCGTCGTCGTGGCTTACCGGATTTTGCCGAACACGTTGTTCCCGCTGGCGCGCTTGGGCGCCGTGAACATCCACGGATCCTTGTTGCCCAAATTCCGCGGGGCCGCTCCCATCCAATGGTCCATTGCTTGCGGCGAAAGGGAAACGGGCGTGACGCTGTTCCAACTCGACG
The DNA here is from genome assembly GCA_017881725.1 of Fibrobacteria bacterium. GTDB lineage: Bacteria > Fibrobacterota > Fibrobacteria > UBA11236 > UBA11236 > Chersky-265. The sequence continues at coordinate 31,375 of JADGQO010000094.1, read as the reverse complement.
CGCAAATCGATCATGGCCAGGTTTTGGCGCAAGCCAAGACGCCCATTGGGCCGGAGGAGACTTCCGGGGAGTTGTTTGATCGCTTGCGGGTGATGGGACGGGATTTGTTGCTGAAGGTGCTGGACGATTTGGAGGCCGGGACCGCGCAAAGTATGGAGCAGAACCACGAAGCCGCATCTCCCGCTCCGAAGCTCAAGAAGGAAGATGGCCGCCTGGATTGGACCTTGCCGGCGCAAACCCTGCATGACCGCATCCGGGCCTTCAACCCGTATCCCGTATGTTACACCCAGGACGCACACGGAAAGACGCTGCGCATCTACGCTTCGCGCGTGGTGGAGGACGCCGCGCCTGGGATCGAGGCTGTGGACGGCTCTGGGGCGACGCCGGGCGACGTCATCGTTTCCGTCGATCGGCATCCGCTGGTGAAAACCGGGAGCGGTTGGCTGAAGTTGATACGAGTGCAATGGGACGGTAAGCCGCGCGTGAGCGGGCCGGACTTCATCAACGGTTTGCAGCCGCCGGAGCGGGAGAAACTGAAGTTCGTTCCGACTTAAACATTTTCCTTCGGGGGTTGCGCCCTTCGGAGCAACGGCTCAAGGTCGGCCGAAGTTGGGTGTGCGGATAAAATCCGGTAACCTTAACCGCTATGGGTCTTCCTTTACAGGCCCCGCATCATCTTCTATTATACCTCGTTTTAGGTCAAATCCGGTCACCGGTCAGCTTAGGCAAAAAAATGCAAACTCTTACTTTGGCCATCCCCACGTACAATCGAAACCGGGAAACCCGCGAACTTTTGCAATCGATCCTGGATGCTGGAAATCTTCCCGATGAAGTCATCATCAGCGAAAATTGTTCGCCGGAAAGAAAAGCGCTCGCGGAGACGGCGGAGTTTTTCGGAAAGCGGTTCCAGGAAGCCGGAGTAAAGTTCGCCTATTTCGAAAATGAAAAAAACCTGGGGTACGACGGAAACGCCCGCAGCCTGTTTCGGCGCGCCACGTCGGACTGGGTCCTGCTCATGGGAAACGATGATCTGTTGCGAAAACCCGGCGTGACGCCCATGCGCAAATTCATCGCGGACAATCCTTCCGTGCATTTTTTTACGTGCGCGCTCGATCAATTCCATGCGGACACGGGCAAATCCTTCCACGTCACCCAGCTTTTCCAAACCGATACCATAGAGAAATCCGATTCGGCTTACGTGTTCAGGCTGGCGAGCTTCATCAGCGGCATCACGATTAACCGGAATTGGGCGCTGTCGATGGAAACGGACCGCTTCGACGGCGGGCTTTTTTACCAAGTCTATTTGAGCGCAGCGGCTTTCATCGACGGAGGCTTGGGGTATGTAGCCACGCCGGTAATCGGTGGCAGGAGCGGCAACAGTCCCCATTTCGGGGCTGCGGAGTCGGAAAAAAAATTCCACACGCCGGGCCGGTTTCCAGCCGCCTCGCGGGCGAAGATGTACGCTTCGGTACTGGAAATTACCCGGTACGTGGATTCCAAATACGGCACCCAGGTAACGCCGGGTGTGATGCGGGAGCTGGATTCCAAGCAACTCTTCCATGTTTATGAAGCGCTCTACCATGAGCCCCGGTCGGAAATAAAAAACTTCTATTTGGAAATGCGCAAACTGGGTATGGGAAAGTCGCGGGTTCATAACGCCCTCTACTTCGCCGCGTATTATCTGAATCCCATCGCGCCTTACCTCTTCCGCTTGGCGCGGGAAATGCGCAACCGAACCTAGGCCTTTCGGCCCGTGTAAATTGGTGCCGCGGTTTGCGGCGGGATAGTAAAAGGCCCTTGATTTACCTATTTTCCCCCTTCTGTTTCCCTTTCCCCAAAAATTCCAGCTTCACGACAGGGGCGGTTCAATGTTCGATGTGCTCAGGAAAAAGGTAAGACCGCTCACCAATACCGCGCGGACGCTTATCGACATGGTTTACGCCCCAAGCCTTTACTGGCTGGCAGGTTGCAAGGCGAATGGCATTGTCGGCAATGGAAAGGCGGCCTCTGGCCGTCCGGTTTCGCCGAATCCCCTCGAAACGTATTTCGATTCCCATCGCACGGGCCCGGGCCTCTGGAAATGGCGTCATTACTTCGAAGCCTATCACACGCACTTTGCCAAATTCCGCGGTGCGCGCCCCAAGATTGTGGAAATCGGCGTTTACAGCGGCGGAAGCCTGGACATGTGGCGCGAATATTTTGGAGCCGATTGCGAGCTTTACGGCGTGGACATCGATAAGTCCTGCATGAAACATGAAAAGCAGAATGTCAAAATCAATATCGCCAATCAATCCGACCGGGCCTTCTGGCGCAAGTTCCGGGAAGAAGTCGGGGAAGTGGATATCGTGATCGATGACGGCGGACACCGGCCCCGCCAACAAAGGCCGACTTTCGAGGAGATCCTCGGCGCCATCAAGCCGGGCGGGATTTACCTCTGTGAAGACATTCACGGTTTGCGAAATCCCTTCGCTGCTTACCTACGGGGAATCGCCAACACCTTGAATGATCACCGCTTCAACGCCGTGCAAGCCAGGATAAAGTCGGTCACCTTTTATCCCTACATCGCGGTGGTCGAAATTCTGGATACGCCTCGCAAGGCGCTGACATCGGAGAAGTCCGGAGATCAATGGATTAAAGGATGAGTCGGATTTTTCAAAACCATTGATTAAGTTTGTTTACCCTGGGACTTCCACCAGGCAATCGCCTCCGTTAAACCCTCGTCCAACGTAATCGGAGTCCGCCAACCCAGCTCTTGCGTGAGGCGTTGCACCGAGGGTAATAGTTTCGCCGGGCCCGCGTCATGAAAGGCCCCGAAGCGGATATCGCCCCGGCGGCCGATGGTGGCGGCGACTTTTCCAGCGATAATTTCCGATAGTCCCCGCAAGGTGACCGCTTCACCGGAACCGATGTTAACCGCCCCTTGCACCCCGCTATCGCAAATATGCGCGAAGGCATCGGCGATGGCCGCTGCGGGCAGGAAATCTCGCAACTGGGTGCCTTGGCTGCAATCCAGCGCTTCGCTCCAGAGATGGGCACGGATGAGTGCGGGAATGATGCGGCCCGGCGCTTCGTACGGACCGAACAGATGGAAAATCCTTCCCCAGGCGAATTCGATTTTCGCCGTTTGCGCATAGGCCGCTCCGGTCAAAAACGCCGAGGCCTTGGCGGCGCCATACAGCGAGCTTGGCCGCAGGGGATCCTGTTCATCGTAAAGTTCCTTTTCGACCCAAGCGTATTCCGCGCAACTGCCCGCGCCTACAAAGCGCTTGCCGCCCGCGGCCGCGAAGGCCTTCAGCAACGAGAGCGTGGCGGACAACCAATCCAAATTGAAAGGGCTGTTCCAGAACCGGCCATGTTCGGCATACCATGCGAAGTGCAATAAATGCGTCGGACGGATGGACTCGAGTACGGCTTGCGTCTGCCCGGCGTCGAGGAGATCAGCTTGATGCCAAACCGCTTCCGTCGCCGCTTGGCCCGTGACCGGACGGCTGGAAAGCGCGTGGACTTCAAACCCCTGCCGCCGCAAGGGAGCCAGCGCGTGCCGGCCCAGAAACCCAGTCGCGCCCGTCACCAGAATGCGTTCGCCCGTTGCCACGCTTTACTCCGCCGACGTCGGTGGGACTGATGAAGCCGTCGTAGCCGCTCGGGCCACCGCTGCCGGATCAAAAGTCGGAAAAAGTAAATCGCGATCGGAAACGATGAGCGGGTCCGTGCCGGGCCATTTTATTTTGAAAGCGGGATCATCGAAGCGCGCCCCGCGCGCCAAGGTCGGATCATAAAGCGTCGTCATTTGGTAAAAGATTTCCGTGTTCTCGTGCGCGGTGACGAACCCGTGGGCGAAACCTTCCGGGATATACAGCATGACGCCGTTGTCCTCATCCAACGTTTCCCCATGCCATTGCAGGAAGGTCGGGGACTTCGGACGCAAATCCACCATCACGTCCCATAACGATCCTCGCGTGACGCGAACCAGCTTGGCTTCGGCATGCGGCGTCGCTTGCCAATGCAGGCCGCGCAAGGTGCCGCGGCTGAGGTTGAAGGAAGTGTTGCATTGGACCAAGTTGGGATTAAGCCCATGATCGGAAAACTCTTGCACGCAAAAAGTACGGGCGAAATGTCCGCGCGCATCCGCCTTTTTGTCGAGCGTTATCCGGAACGCCCCAGGCAGGGACAGCGCGTTAAAGATCATCTTGCCTCGGTCTCACAGCACTTGCACCGACGGGATCGGCACGACGAAACGCCCGCCCCATTCCCGGATATGCGCCATCTGTTCCATCACTTCGTCGCGCAGGTTCCACGGCAGGATCAAGAGATAATCGGGCTTGGCCACGCGCAGGTGATCCGGCTCCCGCACGGGAATACGCGTTCCGGGCAGCCAGGTTCCTTGCTTGTGCGGACTGCGGTCCACGGTGAAGTCGATAAAATCCGTGCGCACGCCGCAATAATTGAGCAAGGTATTGCCCTTGGCCGGCGCGCCATAACCCGCGATGCGTTTCCCCGCCCGTTTCGCATCGATGAGAAACGACAGCAAATCGCGTTTGAGGGATTTCACTTCCTCTTCAAAGGTCGCGTACCGGGCGAGATCACGGAGGCCGAAAACGCGCTCCGTCTCAAGCAGCTTGGACACGGCCGGCGTTTCCACATGTGCGGCCTTCTCATGACAGGCATACACGCGCAAGGATCCTCCATGCGTGGAAAGCTCCTCGACGTCGAAAATCCTCAATCCGTGGTTGGCAAAAATTTTCTGGACTGTCGTTAAGGACAAGTAAGAGAAATGTTCGTGATAGATGGTGTCGAACTGGCGGTTCTCCATCAGCCGCAGCAAGTGGGGGAATTCAAAAGTCGAGACGCCCTCAGGCTTGAGCATGATGGGAAACCCGGCGACGAAATCGTTGAGGTCCGGAACATGCGCCAACACGTTGTTCGCGGCCGTCAAGTCCGCCATTTCCCCGGCTTCGGCAAGACGAGTCGCGCTCTCCCTTCCGAAGAATACGACTCGCGAGGGAATCCCGTTTTCCTCCGCCACACGCGCCACGTTGGCCGCCGGCTCGATGCCCAATACCTGAATCCCCAAATCCTTGAACCAGCGGAGAAGATACCCGTCATTGCTGGCGATTTCCACGACGCGGCTTCCGGAGTTCAATCCGAACCGTCGCGTGACTTTTGTCGCATAAGCCTGCGCATGTTTCAGCCAAGTGTCGGAGTAAGAGGAGAAGTAGGCGTACTCGCTGAAGATTTTCTGCGGACTCTCGAAGGATTCCAACTGCACCAGGAAACAATTTCCGCAGACGCGCGCATGCAGCGGATAAGTCGGCTCCATGCGTTCCAAATCTTCCGCGCGGAGATAGGAATTTGAAAACGGAGTCGATCCGAGATCGGCGAAGGATTGCGTCAGCGGGGTTGCGCAAAATCGGCACTTAGGTATTTGATGCATAAAATTTCTATTCCGAAGGTCAGATGGAAGAAAGGGTTTGGTCAGACAGAGCTAAGAGTTTGTTCAAACTGGGGTAAGGGTTTGATAGCGACGGATTTGATCCAAGGTCAAGGCGCGAAGATCTTCACCGCGTTGCCAGCCCTGATACCAGCCGCAAGTCCAGCGCAGCATTTCTTCGAACCGCAGCCGGGGACTCCACGACAAAAGTTTTTTCGCGAGTCCGCTGTTGAGGCGCAATACGCCGGCCTCGTGGGCTTGCGGGGTTTTTTCGTGGTCCCAGGCGGCGCCGAGCGACGCGCACACCGCATCGGCGATTTCACTCACGGGACGCACATCGCTTTCCGGCGGACCGAAGTTGAAGGCTTGGGAGAAATCCACGGCATTGCCGAATAAATGCTCCGCCAACGTGAGGTACCCGGCGAGCGGCTCCAGGACATGCTGCCAAGGACGCACCGCCTCTGGATAACGAAGAACGGCATTGCGTTGCGAAACATTGGCGCGCACCAAATCCGGCACCAGGCGATCGGCGGCGAAATCTCCTCCGCCGATTACATTGCCCGCGCGCGCGGTCGCAAGACCTTTAGCGAAACTTTTAGCGAGTCCTGTGGGAAATCCGGATGCCTCACTCAGAAAACTACGCCGCCATGACGCGCACAAAATCTCGGAGGCGGCTTTGCTGCTGGAGTATGGATCATATCCGCCCAGCGGTTCCTCTTCGATAAACGGCAGCCCGCGTTCGGCGTTTTCATACACCTTGTCGGTGGTGATGATGACCATGGATCGAACGGAATCACAAGCTTGGCAGGCTTGCAGCAATTCCAAAGTGCCCATGACATTGACCCGCCAGGTCTCCTTCGGATTTCGATAGGACTCGCGCACGAGCGGCTGGGCGGCCAAATGGAAAACGATTTCCGGACGCGACTCCTTAAACGCTTGCCGGAGCGGTTCGGAATCGGCGATGTCGCCGCGCATGTCCAGGCAGTCGGCCGCGACTCCCGCGAGAGTGAACAAGTTGGGTTCGGTGGAAAATGCCGTGGAGGAATAACCCGTGACCTCGGCCCCCAGTGAGCGGAGCCACAGGGTAAGCCAGGATCCCTTGAAGCCGGTATGCCCGGTGAGCAGGACGCGCCGTCCGCTCCAGAAGGTAGGATTCACCAGGATTTCCACGGAGCTTTGCCGCGGGCCCAAAGTTCTTCCAATAATTGTTTATCTCGCAAGGTGTCCATCGGTTGCCAAAAGCCGCCGTGCCGAAAGGCTTGCAACTGCCCTTCCGAGGCGAGCTGCTCCAGCGGTTGTTTCTCGAAAATGGTTTCATCCCCGCCGATGGCGTCGATGACGGAAGGCTCCAGGACAAAGAACCCGCCGTTGATCCACGCGCCCTCGCCCGTGGGCTTTTCGTGGAAACGCGTCACGGTATCAGCAGTAAGATCAATGGCGCCGAAACGACCCGGCGGTTGTACGGCCGTCAAAGTGGCCTTACGTCCATGCGCCTTGTGAAAGGCCACCAGCTCTTGCAAATTCACGTCGCTGACGCCGTCACCGTAGGTAAACCCGAAAGTCCCGGTATCCAAATGCTTGCGTACGCGCTTGAGGCGGCCGCCGGTCATGGTGTTTTCGCCCGTATCCACCACGGTTACTTTCCAGGATTCGGCATTGCTCTGGTGAACTTGTAGGGAACCCGAGGCCAGGTCGAAAGTGACGTCACAATGGTGCATGAAGTAATTGGCGAAATACTCCTTGATGACATAACCCTTGTAACCGCAGCAAATGATGAAGTCGGTATGCCCCGCCGCCGCGTAACCCTTCATGATATGCCAAAGAATGGGCCGGCCACCCACCTCAACCATGGGCTTAGGCTTAAGGTGCGTTTCCTCGCTGATACGCGTGCCGTATCCGCCGGCCAGAATCACTATTTTCATGGGAAGAGAATAGGTAATTTAGGCGCACTTTTCCATCCCAATCACTCGCAGCAAACCCCGGGTAAGCGGCGCTTAGCGCGGACGAACGGAGTCGATGGGCAGCCAGGTGGCGGCAATTTCCGCCGCTGAACGCGGCTTGCGGGAAATGCGGACCCCATCGATTTTTCCCTTGAAGGGGACCTGGAAGGACGAGTCGGCGGCATTTCCGATTCCGAGATTCCAGGACGTATCCACCGTGGCGGCCCCGGAGTAGAGGGCGGAATCCACCGGAGCGCCGTTGGCATAGAGCCGGATTTTGGTACCATCGAACGTTCCGCACAGGTAGGTCCAGGATTTAACGGGCATGGTATAGGTCGAATACCACCACACGCGATTGCCGAAGTCCAAAGCCACCTTGCCGCCGTACACCGTCATGCCGTACAGCCAGGACTTGTCCACGATATGGTTGAAGCCGGCCGAAGCCTTGTCGTAATTAACCAGCGCTTCGATGGTTCCCGGCAGGGACGAGTTCCGTTCCGTGGCCGGATAGGTCAGGCTCGGCCGTCCCGTATAGATGGAGTCGTATTGCAGGGCTGAACCGAAAATTCCGGCCGTATATTTTCCTTCCGCCAAAGTGCCGTTGACACCGGATATGATATCCGTCACGTTTTCATCGAAGTTCGCCAGGAAAATCGCGCTGCTGTCGGCTGCGAAAGGCCCGGCTGAGCCGGGGGCTGCCAAGTCGGTTGCGGTTTCATGCACGACTCCGTTAATCACCGCCGTGCCGATGACGGGGGTGATATTTATGGTAACCGGCGTGACGACGTTGCCCTTGATATCGCAATCAGCCGCGCCGCGATACCGTTCGGTTTTGGCCGAATCGTAAACCCTGACTTCGAATTTCCGTTTCATCCCCGCGGGAATGCCCGTTACCGTGCCCTCGACGCTCGTGTCGGTGATGCGAAGCGGTTTGACCAAGGTGTCCATGTCCGCAGCGCTGATATTCAGGGTCGCGGACTTGACGATTTTCTGGAATGGGGATCCGGCGACAATGGCGACGCGGAAATTGAGAGATCCGGTTTCCGGTGAACGGGAAGAAACGTTGTCCACCCTGGAGAGGCAACCCCAAAGCGAAATCAGACCGAGGATGAGCGGGAGCCTGCGGATATCCATAATGCTTGCCTTTCTGAAAACACGAAAACCGAAAAATGTTGGATGACGAAAAACTGAAAGATGATGAACGAAAGGTTGGCCTGAGACGCGGTTCAGAACCGAAAACCTACCCAAAGAATACATAATTCTCTCGCGATGCGCCGCATGTATGGAATACGTCTGCCTCGAAAGGAATGCCGCCGCCCCGAAAATTTCCCGGTAAGGGCCCTATGTGTCGACCACGGGCCGATTAGCTAATTTCCGGGCCCTGGGAGAAGCATTTGCAAGGTTATGCCTCGCGGGAAGCCGCTCTGAACATCCTTTTAGAACATGAAAGCAAGGGTGCTTTTTTGAAGGACCTGTTCACGCCCTGTACTTCCGCGCTGGAAAAGCCGGATCGGGCCCTGGTCCGGGAAATCTGCCTGGGGGTCATCCGCAATCTCTCGCTTCTGGACTTCAATATCCACCGCCACGCCGAAAAGAATCCCAAGGGCCTACTCCGCCCGCTCCTGCGCCTGTCCGCGTTCCAGCTTTTTTTCATGGACGTGCCCGCTTTCGCGGCCGTGAACGTGGCCGTGGAGTTGGCCAAGCGGCGCGCCGGTGACCGCGAAGCCAAATTCGTGAACGCCGTTCTGAATAAATTGGCCAAGGACGGTTTGCAAAAACCCGCTGGTCTGAAATTGCGGGACCTCGCGGTGACGTATTCGCATCCCCTGTGGATGCTGGAACGCTGGCATAAACGGTTGGGCGCGAAGGGGATGCTGAAGGCGTTGGAGCGGAATAACCAGGAAGCGCCGCTGTGGATCCGCGTGAATCCGTTCCGGGCGAATCCGTCTTGGGGGATGGCGACGGCAACCCTGCCGCCGACCGACACGCCGCTGCCGCCTTCCGAAACACCCCTGTCGTCGATGGTCGACCCCGCGCCGGTGGCATCGGTAGAAACCCGGGCGAAATCTGCGGCCGCTCCGCAATACGTCCTCGCCGCGCAAGCGGAGCTGGCCGCTCTGGGCGTCGCGACGGAAACCGATCCGGACGCGCCTTTATTCTTGAGGGCGACGCCGGTTCCGCGCCGGGAAATCGTTGGGGAGGCGTCTACTGAACCTAATGCGGGCGCAGAGGCTCGGCACGACGCGCGCGGGCGCGGAGGCGAAACAGCGCTCCATTCGCAACTGTTCGCGGACGGGAAAATCGCCTTCCAGGATCCGGCGGCCTGGCTGATTGCCGAGCTGGCCGATTGGCGTCCCGGGGAATCCATGCTGGACTTGTGCTCCGCCCCCGGTGGCAAAGCGGCGGCGGTGGCGGAACGCGCCGGTTACCTGGGCCTGGCCGGGGCGGACGTCTCTCCCATCGTGTGCAACGATCTCTCTTTCCGGCGGCTGCGCCGCATCGCCGACGCCCGGGAACGCCTGGGCCACTGCAATTTGCTGCCGTTGGTGATGGATCCGGCCCGCCCGGCCTTGCGCGCGCGTTTCGACCTGGTGCTCGTGGACGCGCCCTGCAGCAACCTGGGCGTCTTGGGCCGCCGTCCCGAGGCCCGCTGGTCGCACAGCCCCGAATCCATGGCCCGCCTGGCCGCGACGCAAACCGCTTTGCTCTCCCAAGCGGCCGATCTGGTAACCTCTAAGGGACGTATTATCTACGCTACGTGTAGCCCCGAGGAGGAGGAAACCCACCAGGTGGTCAAGGCCTTTTTGGCTTCCCATCCGGGCTGGCGCAAGGTCGACGCCGCGGGCCGCCTGCCCGCCTGGGCCGTGCGCAGCGGCTGCCTGTGGTTGCATCCCGGGCAAACCGAGTACGACGGCTTTTTCGGCGCGCGCCTCGAAAGAAAGGAAACGGCCATCCATGATTGAAACCCCATCCCTCGCCGCTCCGGGCGTCTCCGCCTTTTTTAAAACCGCACTCGGTGCCTCCGCCCCCAGGGCCGCCATGGGCCTCTCTGCGATAAAGGCCGTCACCCTTTTCGCGGCTTGCCTGTCCCTGATCCAGGTTTCCCGCGCGGATGCACCGGATGCGGCCGCACGGGGTGCGGATGGGTCGGCGGGCTCGGCGGCACCCGGTGCCGCAGCCAAAGACAAACCCCCGTCCTGGGACAAGCCGCCGGCCATCACCGTCGAGAACGAATTCCTGCGGGATCGCATCGAAGAGCCGCAAAACCATTTCCTCCGGGACGGGCAGCAGGGCTTCGTATCCGGCCGTGATTTCTACCAAGCCCAAGGCGACATCAACGCTTTCCTCTGGCCCGACCAGCCTTTCCTCCGGTTCGGCGTGGATCGTGCTTGGCTCGGTGACAGCGGAACCTTCACCGTCCGCATGCAGGGCAGCCAGGAGTTGGGCGACCTGACCGGGGGATCTGATAACGGTCCCGGAAAGGCGGGCGATGCGACGGCCGCGCTGCTGGGCGACGCGACCTGGGGGGTGACTCCGGAGTTACGGGTTCATGGAGGGTTGGATCAAAACGCGTTGTTTTCCTCCACGGCTTATCCGGCGCGCAAAGCCGTGTACGGAACGGGCAACGATGCGCGCCTGGCCTGGCTCAGCGACGCCCTTCCGGAACGCAGTATCGCCGCCATCGGTGGAGTTTTCGATCATCGCGGAACCTCGATTTCGACCCAGTACAACCGGGGAGACTGGTGGACCCTGTCGCCGGTTTCGGGCCGGGCCTATGCGTGGGAAGGCTATAATGCCGACCTCGTCTATAAGGTCGGTGAGGAGTTCGGTTTGCAATTGGTCGATCAGGAATGGGATTCCCCGCAGCGGCATTCTTTCTATTCCGCGCATTGGCGGCGATCGGAGCTCAGCTTGGGATTTTTGGGCGCCTCTGAGGGCAATTGGAAGTGGCGCCTGGACCTGGGCTTCCAAAGACGCGAAATGATTTCCGATTCGGTTTTTCGTCCTTTCGTGGAGAAAACCTATCCCTTCCGTTTTCGTTATCATCAGGATTGGGCCGCTCCAGATTCGATCCCCGTCACCTTGGTCACTCAGGGCACTTTGGCCTTCCGCGATCGCATTTTGTCCGTGGTCCATAGCGAAGAGTTGCAGGAAAAATGGGGGCCGCATCGCATTCGGGAAACGCTTAAAGGGTATTTTCGGGAGCGCATGGAGGGTTACGAAACGCCTACGGAATACCTGGGACCGGATACCTCCTTTCAAGCCGCGAGCCAACCGGGATTGCAAGCGCGCGGTTTCGCCGTGGAAGCGGAAGCGTCGGAAAAACGATCCGCCTTCGAATTGGGCTTGGCCGGAAACGTCGGGATGGAATGGGAATATCCGATCTTCAATCTGCAAGCCTTAGATACCGTAGCTGGAGCAATCCTGCGACGCGGATCCTATGTCGGCAGCGATTCCCATTTGCAGAATGCGACGGTGCGGCTGTATGCCAAGGGCGGTTCCGAACGGGGTCTATCCTGGAACGCCGACGGAGCGGTCCGGAAATTCTGGGGGCCGGATGTCGATTCCATCGAGTTTCTGCCCAGTCCCTGGTGGACGGGTGGTGGCCTGGGGTATGCGTTGCCCTTCGGTTTGACCGCCGATGCACAGGTCACCTATATCGGTCCCAAGGAAGTGCGCGGTTGGGGCCCGGTTTTCAAAACCCCATCGCATTTCGAAAACAACGTGAGCGTGAGCCAATCGTTTCTACAAGGAAAAATGAAGTTATGGATTTCCGCCTTGCATGCTTTCGGTCACGACATCCAAGAGCAGCCGGACGGCAATCCCCTGCGCTTCCGGATTCTGGGCGGATTGTCGGCGAGGTTGTAGGGACGAGGTATCCCGGCGGATACGGAAACGTCTGGGTTACCTGTTCAGCGGCTGGCCAGCAACTCACGCGGCTGCGATTCCAGCGTGCGTCTACCCTTGGCTTTCATTGTTTGCATCGCGAACAACTCCGGCGTCCAGGCGGTGCGGGCGCAATACTCGGCCGGCGATTCGATACGCGGCGTTATTTCCATTTTCTGACCGGGATTGAGATGCACGCGCGCCAGCGGCGTAATCCAGTAAGGCGGATCCGGCACGTCCGGCGCGGCCAAGGCGCGATTGGAGATGAACCCGAAAGCTCGGACTTCAGGTCCGAAGCCGCTGCCTTCTGACCCGATGCTGCTCGCTTCGCCTTTCGCCGCACGGGCTTCGACCAGGCTCCACCCATTGCCCAAATCGGTGAGCACGGCAACCTCATCGTTGTGACTGAAATGTCCCATCACGGGCGAGCGTCCGGACGGATATTTTCGGAAATTCACTTGGGCCCACTTCACCTTGGCCTTTTTTCCCACGCTCGGCGACGGAGCGTCTTTTTTCCATTGCTCCAACATCTCTTCGGCCGGGAAGGCCAACAGGTACGCCGCCATGAATGCGGACTCCCCGTCATCGGTCATCACCTGGACCCATTTTCCTACCACCTTGGTCACGAAGATGGGGCTGTCTTGCACGCGGACGCCAAGGATGGGAGCATTCAACGACGGGCCGGAGCGCAGGCGCGCAGCGTCGACCTTGACCTTGGCGGTGCAATTGCTGAACGCGATGGGATTGTCCGGCAAGGTGCCGTATGCCATGGCCGGGGCGATGGGAAGCAGACCCAATAAAACCAAGGGTGCGATCAACCTGGACAAGTGCGTTCCCTTCGACGTAAGCGCAGCGGGCCGTGGGCGCGGTTTCCGTCCCTTGGCCTTTCAGAGATTATAGGGCTTGGGTTTTCTGCGGATCAAGCTGTGGCCGAAGGCGGGAGCGGGAGGATTTGAGACGGCTGGAGAAGGTACGGTTTTTTGCGATCGGCAACTCGGGGATTGACGCTTAGTCCACGTGGAAGGCCCATAAATCCGGACTTGGAAGGCGATCGCCCAAATTTGCAGTCGCAACGATCAATGGTTAGATATCTTATACTTATTTTACGGAATTGAGACATGCAGGCACCGGCTATCCGCCATCGCAAATCACGAGGATTTTACCATCTTAGGCCGCTTGCTAACCTGATGTTTGCAGCCCTGGCCGTCCAATCGTGCGTCCCCGATGGCACCATCGTTGATCCAGCGTCCCCGGACAGTCAGCCCGTTATCGGCCACTTCCAGGGTCGGACCTCCTTGGTTTTCGACAGCGTCTATCAAGCGCATCCCACGCGGGCCTTGGAAATCACCAATCCCAAAATCGCTTTGGTCTGGCAGTTCGTCGGCCCTCGGGAATACACTAACGTGCCTCTGAATGCGCGCGTGGACATGACCCCGCCGTTCAACTTTTCCCTCGACCTGCGCGATCCGCCCCCGCCCGAGGTGCTGGAGTCGCCGGACTTGGCTTTGGGGACGTTCTGGTTGTACTCCGACATAAACGACAACGGACGATTGGATCGGCTGATCGATCCGAATTTCCTGGCAGCCAACCGGCAAGTGGACTCGCTCTACGCCATTTACACCGGCCTGGCGGATTCCTTGCGCGTGCTCTCCGTCTATCATGCCAATCCCGTGGACGTGACGGAAACCTACGATGTCGGCGCTTTCGGTTCGGTGGCGCGGAGCCTGGACGGAAAATCGGACACCCTCTGGACTTCCCAGCGTCCGGATGCGGGGCCTTACGGGCTGTGGTGGAACGTCATTTATTATCGGGCCCGGTTGCTGGAGGATTTGAATCGCTGGGAAAGCTTTTTCGCCGTGCGCAAGCGCAACAACGACAATTACCGGATCATTTCCCCCACCGCCGGATTCGCTTTTTCCTGCGAGCTCCCCTACCGCCGCCGCCTGTTTCCCAAACCCGGCAGCAAGGCGGAATTCGAAAAGATCCTGCGCATGGCGACGGGAGCCTTGTTGAATTTCGCGGGTCATTATTCGGCAATGACGGACGCAGCGCTTTCCCAAGGCTGGGCGGACTATCCCTATACCGGGCATGATGCACCCGGACAGGATTGGGTGGCCGGCCGCACGCGGTTGTATCAAGTGATCTACATCCGCGATCAGAGTGATTTCGACGCCATGATGGACGGCGAACGGTTCAGTTCATTCCGTGTCATCGACAAACAGAAATTGCATCTGGGCTATAACCTGATCACCTGCGGCGACCAATATTCCTGCCGCGTCCTGGACGGCAAGGACACCATCCGCATCGATTTGGGGGCAAGCGACAATTTTTTCAATCCTCCCGGATCGCCTCCGGCCGAAGTGACGGAGCCGACCCAGGCGCGGGAATTGGCGGCGGGCTACCTGGGCGGATTGGAAGGCGCGTATCGTTTCCAGCCTTTCCATCCTTTTTGCCTGAAACTCGAGGACGGCGGATTGTGGGCCTATATCCCGGACTTCGGCGCGTACCGCATGGAAGCGATCGACTCCCTGCATTTTTTCACCCGCGCGCGCGACCTGCAATTGGAAATCGTCCTGCAATCCGGCGCGATGGAAAAAATCATGGCCTCGGGATCGGGAACCCGCTTCACGGCCGCCAAGGATACCGGTCAAAGCATTCCCGACTCCATTTCCGCCTACCTCCAGGCCTTGGCTTCCCGGCGTGGCGTCCCTGCGGATGCGGCTCATATCGCGGTATGGAACGGCGCCTACGCTTGGGGCCAGGACTCCATTACGGTCTCCGCCTCACCACAGGGCGACAGCCTCTCGGTGGCCATCCCGGGCATGCACGCGCACGCGTACCTGGCGGCGTCGGACAGCGTTTTCTTCAGTCCCCAATGCGATTGCCGTTTGACTTTCCGGCGCAACGGCGCGGGCGAGGTCACCGACGCCGTATTCACACGCGAGGGCCAACCCGCGCTGGCTCCGAAACTGGGGTTCAAGCCGTTAGGGCCCGCGCAATTGTTCCCGGATTTGCCGGCCGCGCCGGATTCCGAAGCCGCGTCGTCCCAGGGTAACACGCGAGATACCTATGCCGGATTGGACGGACGCGGGCATTACCCCGGTTCGCCGGATCAACGCTTCGTGGCCGCCGGCGATTCCGCCGTGGAGTCCTTGGATCATTCCCTGCCCGGGGATTCCATTTCCCTTTCCCGGGGCGGCGAGGGCGTGGTCTTCCGGCTGCGCGGCCTGAAGGGCGCGGCGGCGGGCCTGGAGGCCTTGCTGCGCGAGGATGTCTCCGGCGGTAAGCAACGCTTGCGCCTGCGTCTCCTGGGGGGATCGGATCCCAAGCGCATGGATACGATGTTGTCGGGGGATTTCTGGGCCGACGTAACCGGGGATTCCGCCTGGGTGAGCCTGATGCCCTTTCCCGTCGCGGCCGATCCTTATTTCGTGCGCCTGGAGCGGGTCCGCACCGCCGAGAATTTGGCGCCCGTCGCCATCGATCGATTCCGTATTCTGGCCCGGAAGCTTCCGTGAATCCCACCCTCGAGTCCATCTACCGCGATCATCTCCAGCGCGTGCACCGCGTTTGTTCGCGTTATTGCCGCAACCACGAAGCGGCGGAGGACTTGACGCAGGACGTTTTCATCCGCATCCATCACGGGTTGAAAAGCTTCCGGGGCGATTCCGCGCTGGGCACCTGGATTTACCGGCTGGCCGTGAATACCTGCCTCGATCACCTCCGTGCGCTCAAACGCCGCGGCGGCTTGCACGAGGCGTTTATGGATGACGTGGTGATAACCCATCTGAGTCCGCTGGGCGACAGGGTTCTGGCCAAGGTGGAATTGGATCGCATCTTATCGCCGCTGCGCCCCCTGACGCGGCGCATTCTTTTCCTGACCCTGGCGGAAGGCCTGTCCTATCGCGAAGCAGGCGAAGTGTTGGGCCTTTCCCGGGATTCCGTGGCGAAAACCGTCATCCGGTTTCTGCATAAATACGGGAAAACGGACGGCCTGCGGTCTCAAAAATCGGTTTCGCAAAATCCTTTAGTCCCCGACTCAGCCAATGCCGTCGTCTAAAGCTACGACACATCGGCATGGCGCATTCCGAAGGATGGATGCGCGGAGCGTTGCGGTGGGCGCGGATGGCGCGATGAGCGCGTTGAGGCCGGTAAAACCGAAGGCGGTTCTGGATGGGTAACATGGAAAACGGACGGGAAGGCCGCGCGGCGCCGGATGGCGAAAGGATTTCCCTTTGGCGTCTGGATCAATTGTTGGCAGGGGAACTCCCGGAAGCCGAGGCCGAGGCTTTGCGCGCGGAGATCGCGAAGTCCGATTCCCTGCGCGCGTACATGGAACGCCAGGGGCAAGCCAAGAGCGGACTGACTTTGGAAAAGATTCGCGCGGCGATTGCGAAACCCGCATCGACTCGCGTTCGCGAGGAGACGTCCGTGCGGCCGGAAACGGAATCCGGAAATCACCATGGCCGCCTTGGAATGCCGACCACGCGTAGGGTCGCGCGCGACAGGATCGCGCGCAACAGGGTTGCGGATGAAAGCGCCGCGTGGTGGCGGTCGATCCTTCCGGCCCCGCGCGGCAGGGCCGCGTACGACCTAACCACGCGCGGCGTGGCCTTGGGATTCGGTTTCATGCTGATGCTGGGCCTGGGCATTTGGACTTTTCAGGCGGGGCAACAGGCCGGTTATTTGCGGCCTTCGGAAAACCCGGGACTGACGGCGAAAGGCGCGGTGCAGCCGGGCTTCCGCCTGGACATCGCCGGAACCGCGTACGATGCCGGTCAATTGGCGCCGGCTCGGACCGGGGATACCTTGGGCGTGCGCTACCGCAGCGCCGCGCCGGTCTTCGCGCAGGTCTGGTACCAGGAGGAAAACGGGAAGCCCGCGCGCATGACTGGAAACGATTCCTTGGCCGACGTCGCCTGGGCGCCGGCCACGGCCTGGAGTCCCGCCCCGTTGCGCATCGTGCTGGAAGGGGACTGGAAGCGGCAAACGGTATGGATTGTCTGGTCCGGTTCGGATTTCACAGCCGGGGAAGCCTTGGCCAGACTGGCGGGCGGATCCGCACGCGCTAACCTGCGCGCCGAACCGTTCCGATTGATCAGGCCCGAATCGAAGGAATCGGATTCGATCCGGCTGGACGCCGCGCGTCGCAAGGCGTCGCCGTCCGCTCCGTAAAACCCATGCCTCGACCGACCATGCTTGCCTTCATCCTAACCAAGGCCCATCGATCCGCAACCAGGTTAACCCGCAGGTTACCCCGGTTCCACGCCCGGTTTCCCGCCGCGCTCCATGCCCCTGCCGCGGCCGCGGTCCTATCGGCCCTCGTATTTCTCCCGCGCCCGGCCTCGGCGGAGGTGCAGCGGATCGGTGTGTTCATCGGCATCGATCACGGCTTGGCGGACGAACCGACCTTGCATTACGCGTCGCGCGACGCCAAGGAAATGGGCGAGGCCTTCCGCGCGGCGGGCACCATCGACGAGGATCGCATCTACTTGCTGGTGAACACGCCTTTGGACAAGGTGCGCGGCGCCCTGGAGGAAGTGCGCGGCCGGGTGCGCGAATTGCGGAAGTCCGGTAAGGAATCCATGGTCCTCATCTATTACTCCGGGCACGCCAACTCCCAGGGCCTGCATGTCCAAGGCCGCGAGTTCCCGCGCCAGGAGCTGTCGCAATATTTGGATTCGCTGGAAAGCAATCTGAAAGTCGTGATCCTGGACGCTTGTGAATCCGGAGACTATTTGCGGCGCAAGGGCGGCCACCTGGTGGAAGCGCCCAAGCTGGTCACGCTGGACAAGCTGGAAGGGAAAGGAACCATCTATATCAGCTCCAGCTCGGCGGGGGAGATGTCGCAGGAAAGCGAGGATTACCGCGGCGCGATCTTCACCCATCATTTCCTCAATGGCATGCGCGGCCTGGCCGATTATGACGGGGACAAGAACATCCGCCTGATGGAGGCGTTCGACTACGCGCGCGTGTCCACCAAGCGCGAAGAGATCCAGGGGAAGGTGGACCAACAGAATCCGGAATTCGATTTTGACTTGACGGGCGAATCCGATCCCATCGTGGCGCATCTCAACAGGCAGGAGTCGCGATTGTTGCTCGAAAAAATGCCCTCCGGTCCCTTGGAGATTTATAACGGAAGCACCTTGGAATTGGAATCCAAAGTCTGGCTCACCGGCCAGGACACCGTCAGTTTCTCGTTGCCTTCCAACAAGCATATCCTGACCTACGGCGAAAAGGACGGTAGCCGTATCCTGGAGGTGGATCTGACCTGGCAGCGGACGGCCGTGGTCAAGCCGGATATCTTCCGGTGCAAATCCAAGTCCCTGCTTTTCAGCAAGGGCGGGCGCAGCCTGGATATGGGCTTCCACGGCGTCCAAATCGGCATGCGGCGTTTTTCCCCTTTCGAAGCGACGGGCTTGGAGTCCATGGATTATATCCTGCGCGGTTATTGGACCAAGCAAACCCTGGGGGCGACGTTCACGCAAGCGGGTTTTAACGGAGGGAATTCCGGCATCGCCAATTCCATGCGCCTGTACGGGATGGAATACACGGCGGAAACGCCCCTGGTGCGCGGCATGCGCGGCCAAATCCTGGCGGGCGCGGGCGCATCCTGGCAATGGGCGCGGCAGCGCATCACGGACTCGCGTTTTGGAAATTCGCCGCCGGTGGTGGATGGCCGCCCGTTGCCCTTGAGTAAGCAGGTGGACGCTAATTTGTATCGGGTTTCGCTTCCGGTGGAATGCGAAGGTTATTTTCCGCTGCGCATGTGGATTTCCGCCTCCGTGGCGCCGGGGGTTTACATGTACGCTTCCGGCGGGGGCGAGCGGTTCCGCTTGGGCATGGAGCCCGGCATGGCCGTGGGCCACCAGTTTTAGAGGAACCCTTTAATCAACGTTAGTCCGACGAACCCGCTCCCAAGTGGTGCCCGCGCGTCGCGCTTCGACTAAATTGCTGAGAACTATTCCCGAGGAAAGTCCCCATGCACGCCTGTCGAATCTGCGGTAACGTCTCCGGAAACCAGGACTATCTGGCGCGTGAAATGATGTTCGGGCTCCGGACGGAATTCGCTTATTTCCAATGCGCCCAATGCCAATGCCTTCAGATCCGGGAGTTCCCCTCGGACATGGCGCGATTTTATCCCGCGAACTATTACTCCATGGAAGCGCCGCTGGCGGAAAGCCGGGGAGGGTTCCGCGCCGCCTGGCGCCGCTGGGACGCGCGCTATCGGCTGCAGGCTTGCAATTGCGGACGCACCAAGCGGCAGGAGATTTTCGCCTGGTTCCGGAACGCGGGCGCGGGGCTCGACGCGAAAATTCTCGATGTCGGTTGCGGCCGCGGCGCCTTGCTGCACGAACTTTGGCTGGACGGATTCCGGAATTTGACCGGCGTCGATCCGTTTATCGCGCGTGATTTGGAATACGCCAACGGCATCCGTATCCATAAACGGGAAATGTCGGCCCTCGCGGGCGGATTCGATTTGATCATGATGCATCATTCCTTCGAGCATATGCCCGACCCGAAAGCCGTGATGAGCGCGGCCGGGAAATTGCTCAATCCGGGCGGGACGGTTTTGATCCGGATTCCCGTAATCCCCTCGGAGGCTTGGAAAGAATACGGCGTCGACTGGTTTCAACTCGACGCGCCCCGGCATTTTTTCATCCACAGCCGGAAAAGCATCGGGTTATTGGCCGAGGGCGCGGGATTCCGCGTGGACAAGGTGGTCTTTGATTCCAAGGCCGCGCAATTCTGGGCCAGCGAGCAGTACCGGCGGGATATTCCCCACCGGAGCGCCCAATCCTACGCCGAGAATCCGAAGGGGTCGGCGTTTTCCCCGGCGCAAATCCGGGCTTATGCCGCCCGCGCGCGCGCGGCCAACCGGGCGGAGGCGGGCGATGCGGCCTGCTTTTACTTGAAGCGCGGGCCAGGGGCGGCGGCTTGAGGCCGCCGCATTAAGCGGTGGTTTAAAGCGCTCGCTGGAGGCAGCCGGTTTAACCGGGCGTTGCAAGCGGCCGGGTCGGCGGGATCCGGGCGGCGTCCGAAAAGGTATCCTGCATGAGACGTGACAGGGATGTTACTGAGAAGGACCGTTCGAAAACCGCCCGGGCCCCGGCGCCCAGGCGGGCGTGCAGTTCCGCATCGCGACGGATTTCCATGATTTTCCTGGCCAAGGCTCCGGGGTCGGCGGCCGGAACCAGCGCGATGCTTTCCCCGTCCCGGAAATACCTGCCCACGGCCTTGGAATCGCGCGTCACGATGGCCTTGCCCATGGCGGCCGCCTGGACGATTTTGTTCGCGACCACGTTGTCCGCCTTCACGGTGCCGCCGAAAATTCCCAGCGCCAGGTCCGCTCCGGCCAGATACGCGGCCAGCTCCTCCGCCTTCACAGTCGCCAAGAAACGGATGTTCGCGGCCCGCAGGGTCGCCGCCAGGGCTTGGATTTCCCCGGCCGTCTGACCTGCGCCGATGAGCGTGAAGCGCACGTCCGACTCCGCCAGCAGCGCGGCCGCGCGGACAATCCACTCGATCCCTTGCAGCGGAATATAGGTCCCGTAAAACAGCACTTGAAATCCGGCTTGCGGATAGAGGGCCCGCCCGGAAGCAGCCTCCGCGGCGGCGGTCTCCGCGCCGGCGGCTTCCGCCGCGGCGGCCTTCGGGTCAGGGTGGAAGACGCTTTCGTCCACGCCCACGGGAAAAATCAAATTGGGTTTCGCCAGGCCGTACTTGGCGAAAAAATATTCCCGGTGTTCCTGCGTATCGAATACCAATAAATCCGCCGCATGGGTCGATGACCAGTCCTGCCACAAGCAGAGCCAGGCCTCCCAGCCGCGCGGCGAGTGGAGGCGGCGGTCCTCGATGCGCGTATTATACCGGGAGAGGAACGGATCGAAAGCCAGCTGGCGTCCCGTGAGCAAGGTCAGCAACTTCATGAACGGCACCAGGCGATGCCCGCCTTCGGTGATGAATACCCATTTGACCTTCCGGAAAACGCGAAGATATCCCGCCGCCAGAATCACATGGCGCCAGGGAAACGGCGCGCGCGAATGCACTTCCAGGACGTTCAATCCCGCCGCTTCCAGCGCCTCCCGGACGCTGCGGTGGCGCGGATAGCCGGGCTCGTGATGCCCCAAGAGGCAAATGGCTTCAGACCGCGGGGACATTGAACCGGATCCACAATTTCCGGGAATAGGCCCCGAACAATCCCGTGGCCGCCAGGAAGAGGAGAATGTCCAACACCAGGGGAGGCCGCGCCGCGAAATGCACCGCCGCCGCCGCGCCGAACAGCGCCCCGCCATACAGCAAGGGAGCCGTATACTCCCAAGTCAACATCGGCGATTTCGTGAAGATCCAAATGCCGACGAAGCACGTGAGCGTGCTGGCCACCATGGCCAGGCCCGTCGCCATCGCCGCGCCCTCCGCGCCATAGGGCGGCACCATCAGGTAATTCAGGGCCATGGTAGTGAGCAGGAAGGTCACCTGGGAAATGGGAATCATGAACGTCTTTCCCATCCCCACCAATAGCTGGCCGGAAAACACGCCCCCGGTGATGATGAGATTGAAGAAGGTGGCGATCACCAGCACGCGATAGCCCCCGCTGTACGCGGGCGAAACCAGCGTGAGCAGTTGCTTGCCGAAAAACAGGGCCAGAAAGAAAAACGGCGTCTGAACCGTGGTGATGAGCCAGGTCGCATAGTTGAAATTCCGTTTTTGCGCGGAACTGATTTCCCCGTGGGCGGATGCGGCCGAAAACACGGAGAGCATGATGCCGTCGAAGGATTGGCGCAGCGATCGCAAGGTATTGGCGATCATGACGACGACGGAATAAATCTCCACTTCCCGAATTCCCGAATAACGCCCGAGCAGCAGGATGTCGAAGCGGTAGGCGAAGCTCATGAAAAAATCCGTGCTCGCCAGCGGCAGTGAGAAACGCAAAAGGGCCATGGACGGGGAGGCGGAGAAAACCCAATCCTTCCAGGTCACCCGATAGTATTTCAAGAAGCCGTAAACGGCCAAAAGCAGTCCCGCCAAATTTCCGAACAGGTAGGCCGGCGCCATGCCGAGCGGCTTGAACGGCGTGAAGGACATTAGGAGAGCCGGTCCGTAAATGGCGGTTGGAATCAGGAGATTTTTGATCAAGGCGTTGAAATAAAGTACGCGCTTGTTGATCAGCGATTGCAGGAAAATCAAAGCGCAGGCCTGCACGGGAATGCTGGCCAGGAACAAGGTCAATTGCGCCGGGGGCGCCTTGGGGAGCTTATCCGTCCAGGATCCGAAGGCGGGGAGGTAACCCAGATGTTGCGCCACCACGAACAGGAAAATCGAAGTGGAAAGGATAAAGACCAGGTTGACGACCCGGGAAAAGCGCCCCACGAAGGCGGCTTCGTCCGCGCAGCGCGAGTAGATCCAAACGATTCCCCGATCCAATCCCAAGGAACCCAGGCGGACCAAAAGCAGGATCAAGGATTCATAGTATTTGAAAATCCCCCACTCGCCGCCGGCATAGGCCTTGGCGCAAAGCAGCACGAGCAAGGGCTCGGCCATTTTCGAGAGGTTGTCCAGGATGAGAAACCGGGATCCCTTATTGATGAAATCGCGGTGGCCGTCGCCTTCCGTGGATTCGGCTCCGGCGGTGGGGCGGGATGGGCCGGATCCAGGCTCGGATTTTGAGCCGTCTCGATCCGAATCAGGCTCTTTCCGGAAATCCTGGGGAGAGGTCATGATGCAGGCAGGAAAGCTAATAAATCGAGGCGGAGACCCTTAGAACGGCTCGTCCACGGACATATTCAACTCGATGCCTTCGTCGCCGTGGAAGCCCATTTGCAGGCGGAACAAATAAATGTCGGGTCGGCGCACGCGGATGCCGAAGCCCCAGGAATTGCGCAGGTTGGCCAGGTAGGCCATACTGTCCCAGGACCTGCCGAACACGCCGTATTCATTGAACATCACGCCGTCCACCAGGCGCATGATCGGGAACCGGTATTCGGAACTGATGGAGGCGACGGCGTAATCGCGGAAACGGCTGCCGCCATAACCCCGGAGGGGCGTATCGTTGCCGAGGGTTTGTAATCCGTAAACGGGCATGTGGTTGCCCGCCACCTCGAAGGATTGTCCCACGTAGGCGTGCACGACGAACACCTTGCGGTTGAAAATTTCGTGCTTCAGTTTTTCATACTCCATCTTTTCCAGGACCTTCTGGATGCTCATGGCCCCGGCTTTGCGTTCCTCATCGGCGGAGATTTCATACTTCTCCTTGCCGAGCTTGAAGTATTCGGAGAACTCCATTTCGTACCCTTGGAAGTCGTGATGGGCGGATGTGAGGTGATAATGGTAACCGGCGTTGAACTGGCTTCCCGCGAGGACGATGTTTTCATTGTTGCGCGTGTCCCGATCGATTCCGCCGGCAAGGATGCGATCGGTCCAATTTTCCTCGAGTCCCCGCAACTTCGGATCGGGCGTCCCGTCCGCGCGGCGGAAAAACATGTTTGAATCTTTGCCCTGCTTGGGCGGCGGAGCAATGCCGAAATGGTTGTCGCGGTACAAGAAAGCCCCGTTCAACATGAATTTCTCGATGATGGGATGGGAGAGTGAGATTTGGTAGACGTTGGACGAATCGGAATAGAACCAGTATCCGTTGGTGCCCGGCTGGTTGAAAGACGTGTTCTTGACGCGGTTGAACGTGACCTTGACCCTGGTGGTGAAGTCCGTCCCGGCCAAATTTTTCGAGGTGAGGTAGGAACGGATTTTCCAATCCCCGTTAACATACAGGTTACCCTGGGCCACCAACCGCTCGCGCGGATTCGCGAACAAGGCCGTATTCCGGTAGGTAAGCCCGGTGTAGGAACCGGTGCCGGGGGCCAAGTTGATGGTCGGGTACAGCATGATTTGGTTGTCGCGTCCGAAGCTGATGAGGCTGATGGTCCGGTCGATGACGTTTTCATTCAGGAAGTAGCGCAATGGCGGCTTGATCGGGTAAAGCGCGATGCGCACCGTGGGCACCAAGATGGTTTCGGCCGGCCAGGTCAGGGCTTGCAGGAGCGGATAGGCGATGTATTCGTAAAGCTGTTTCTTCTGGACCGAATCCGTGGGCGCCGACGCAGTATCGGAGAGGCCGGCTTGGAACTTGGCGGCGCTGTCGGCGGAGGGGGACACCGCGGCGGAGACCGCCGGAGCAGAGGCTACCGCGGCAGAGGCTACCGGCGCGGATGCGCATAGGGCTAAAACCATGCAGGCGAGACGGGCGGAGGTAATCCACGGAAATTTGAAATCGATCATGTATGCGGTGGGCTGTGAGGCAACCGTTCCCTAAAGTAGCACTTCGCAGCGCAAAAAACCAAAATGTAACCCCCACCATTTCCGACCAGGGCCAATTGTACAACCTTCCGATGCAAGGAACCATCCCGCAAGGTTGTGACTTCGGGATTGCGGATGAACCCTACCGGTGCAAAAAGGGGAATACGGCCTTGGAAATAAAAAATGCGGCGGCACCCAGCACGGCTCCACCGGAAATGTCGGAGAAATAGTGGACTCCGAACAGGATGCGCAAAAGCCCCAGACCGAGAGGCAATAAAAGGGCGGGGAGAATCAGATCGGGGCGGTAGGCCGCAACGGTCAGGGCCACCGCGAGATTGTTCATGGTGTGCCCGGAGGGAAACGAAAATTTATCGAGGGGCGGCACCTTGGCCGTGACGCCATGGCCGTTTTCATGGGGCCGGATGCGGCGCACCGCGAGTTTAATGGGCCAATACAGGGCGAGGCTGAAGGCCAGCGACAATAGGCAATTCAAAACCAAGGTTTTCAAAACGGCGAAAGGCAGGGCCATCCATAGGTAAAACGCGATCAGGACCCACAACCACCCGTCTCCCGTGCGGACGAACAGTATCAAAGGCCAAGTCACGGCCTTGGGTAATTTCAAACCGGCAAGAAAGCGCAGCAAGGCATGATCGAGCGCGACCACCGGCGCGAACAGGCGCGCGAAACCGCGCAAGGGCTTGTTTGGACCCGCCACGCCGGCCTCGGGGGAAATTTCCGTCGCTCCCATCGTCTGCATCGCCCTAATCTAATTAACCTGATTAACCGGTTTGACCCATCGCGGCCAGGAAATGTTCGGCGCAGCGTTTCCAAGTGAATTCCGTTTCCACGCGTTGCCTACCCCGCAGCCCCATGGCGCGGGACTCCGCCGGGTTTTTCAATAATCTCAACAAAGCTTCTTCAATGTTTTGGGAATTTTCCGGATCGACGAGCAAGCCGGTTTCTTCGTCCGCGACCGCGTCGGGTATGCCGCCCGCGCGCGCGCCTAACACCGCCGTGCCGCAGGCGCCGGCCTCCAGGAACACGATTCCGAAACCCTCGATGTCGTTGCCTTGCGACAGGCTGGGCAAAGCGAACACATCGGCAAGGGAATAATGCGCGGCCATTTCACCGTCGGCCACGCGTCCGATAAAAGTCACCTGCGCGGAAAGTCCCAACTCGCGGACCCGCGCTTCCAACGATTCGCGTTCCGGTCCGTTGCCGCCGAGCAGCAAGCGCGTCCCGGGCGCCTGCGCCAGGACAGCGGGCATGGCCTCGATGAGGCGGCGCAGGTTCTTGCGCGCCACCATGCGCGTCAGCGAGAGGATGACGGGCGCATCGCCCAAACCATAACGATCACGCAGGAACCCCGCGTCCACGCGATGGAACCGGTCCGGGTCCACGCCGGGATGGATGATGGTTAATGGACAGGGCCCGGCCGGAAGGCCCGCCGCAGCGGACGGCGTAGAGCGTCCTTCCGACGAGTTGCCGTCGCTCGGGGTTAATTTGTTGCGAGCTAATTTACCTGCCGCCAACTCCCGCACCGCGCGGCTATTGGGAAAAGCCCCGTCGAGCCGGGAAAAAATCCGGGGCATGATCCAGGGCGCGAGCGGGCCCCACACGGAAGTCAACAATTCCCGGCCATGGATCACGGCGTAACTCCGAGGTTTCCCCTCACGTCCGGCCAGCCTCCATTCAACGAGGGCCGGTTGCCATTGGGCGTAGAGGACGGCGTCGATGCCGGGATTTTTCCGGAGATAACCCGGCAGGAAAAAAATGAGCCGCAGGAAAAGCCAGGAGCTGTGGACGGGTAATCGGACCAGGTCGGTCAGGCCCGGCAGCGGGTTTTCCGCGTCGCGCGCTCCCGGACAAATGACGCGCACGCGATGGCCGGCTTGCAGGAATGCCCGCGCCAATTCCAGCATATAGGTTTGGATGCCGCCCCGTTCGGGCGGAAAGTCCTGGGTCACGATCAGGATTTCCATGCGAGTCCCTAAGATATAAAACGCCTCGGGCCGGGTTACTACAGATCCCACCCCATCTCTAATACGGCGGCCCCGCTCTCGGAGCGGCCCGCCCCTTGTGCGGACCGGCCCCTGGGAGGCCCGCTTCCCGAGCGGCCCTGTCGCAGGCTCCGGCTTTATGCCGACGCGCGGCTGAACTAAGTTTAGGCTGGCACTCCCGGGAGTTCCCAACTTTAGACGTACGGGTTCCTTCGTTCGGTTCCCACGGAGCAAAAATGTCCGACAGCCTCACTCTTCAAGAAGCCCAGGATCGCGTGGACGCGTGGATCAAGACCGTGGGCGTGCGCTATTTCTCGGAGCTGACCAATACGGCCGTGCTCATGGAAGAAGTCGGCGAGCTGGCGCGCATCATGGCCCGGACCTATGGCGATCAGAGTTTTAAGAAATCGGAATTGGCCAAAGACCTGGGCGACGAAATGGCCGACGTGCTCTTCGTCCTCATCTGCCTGGCCAATCAGACGGGCATCAATTTGACCGAGGCCTTCGCCAAGAACCTGGAAAAGAAAACCGTCCGCGACGCCGATCGACACAGGAACAATCCTAAGCTGAGTCAATCCCAGCCGATTCCTCCCGCTCACCCGATGCCTCCCACCCAACCGATTGATCCGATAAACCCGCCCCACTCGAACTGAGCCCGCGTTCCTGCGGGGAAAGACCCAACGATGTCCAGCATATACGGCAACCTGTTCCGCATCGCCACTTTCGGAGAAAGCCATGGCAAAGCCGTGGGCGTCGTCGTGGACGGATGTCCGGCCGGATTGAAGCTTGAAGAAAAAGACGTGCAGGCGGAATTGGACCGGCGCAAGCCGGGACAAAGCAAATTGACCACGCCACGCAAGGAAGCGGACACGGTGGAAATCCTGTCCGGCCTTTTCGAGGGTAAGACCACGGGCACGCCCATCGGCATGACCGTCGCCAACACCGATCAGCGTTCGCACGATTACGGCGACATGGTGGAGTTGTACCGCCCGTCGCACGCGGATTTCACCTACGATCTCAAGTACGGTTTCCGGGATTATCGCGGGGGCGGCCGGGCTTCGGCGCGTGAGACCATCGGCCGCGTGGCCGCCGGGGCCATCGCCCGCAAGATCTTGAAGGAAGCCTGCGGTACGGAAATCCTGGCCTACGTGTCGCAAGTGGGTAACATCGACGCTACGGTAGATCCGCTCCAGGCCGATTTCAAAACCATCGAATCCAACCTCGTACGCTGCGCCGATCCTAAGGCCGCAGCGAAAATGGCCGATGCCATCGACGCGGCCCGCAAGGCCCAGGACTCGCTCGGGGGCGTCATCCAATTGGTCGTCAAGAATCCGCCCAAGGGGCTGGGCGAACCGGTGTTCCACCGCGCGGAGGCGGAGTTGGCGCGTGCGTTCCTGTCCTTGCCGGCCACCAAGGGCTTCGAAGTGGGGAGCGGCTTCGCGGGCACACGCCTGACGGGCAGCCAACACAACGACGCGTTCACGACGAAGGTTTCTGGCAAAATTTTGGGCAAGGGTTCTGGAAAAGTTTCGGCCAAACTTTCGGCAAAGTCCGGCAAGCAGGGATTCGACGCCATCGGCACGGTCACCAACCGCTCCGGCGGCATCCAAGGCGGCATCACCAACGGCGAACCGATCCTGTGCCGCATCGCGTTCAAACCCACGGCCACGATTTCTTTGCCCCAACAAACCGTGGATAAGCAGGGCAAGGCCCGCACCTTGGCCGCCAAGGGCCGCCATGATCCTTGCGTGCTGCCGCGCGCCGTCGTCATCGTGGAGGCAATGGCCGCGCTGACGCTGGTGGATTTGTTCCTGGAACACCGCGCCCGCCATAATCTGTTTTAGTTTTTGTAATAAACATCACGAAATATCAGGATTTTAAAAATCATCCTTTCGTTGTTCCGGGGGAAGCCGCATTGGGGCGCGAATTCCACCGCGTCTCGATAGGTTCCGAACAATCGATCCCAAACGGGGAAATCCGAAAAATTGAATTTGTGTACGTCCAATTGGTGATGGACCGAGTGCAGCTCGGGGGTTTGGATGATATACCGTATCCAGGGGTGGGTTTTAATATTGGCGTGATAAAAGTATTCCCCGAGCGTGGCGAAAAAGTTGAACCAGAAAATCGCCTCCGGGGACGCGCCCAAAAGCAAAAACAGCATGGCTCCGGAGAGCAACGCGTCGCTGAGGATTTCGACGGGATGTTTGTAAAACGAGGTGAGCGCCTCGATCCGTTGCGGCGAATGATGGAGCTGATGGAACACCCTCCAAAAACCGTCGGCGTGCCTCAGGCGATGCCACCAGTAAAAAACAAAACCGCCCACCAACCAGCCGATGAATCCCTCCAACAGGGGATTGTGGAACAGGGAAAGTTTTAAAAGCGCGTGAGGGCCGAATATTTTGACCCAGAGAGTATTGGTGGAAAATGAAATCCCCGCCTGTACGAGATTAATGAGTAATATCCGGTAATACCAACTCGGTGAATCCGGCAGGATTCGACCCGGACGTATCCTTTCCAGGATCAGAAACGCGGCGATCAGGATGAACAATAAAATCGAGGGTAACATGAAGGGAAAAGTTACATTCCATTCGGGAACCCTTTCCTTTAGAGCCGCCTGCGACGCCCATCTCATCCCATCCCATGACCGCCATGCACGCCCATCTGAACCCTTCCTCCGAATCCTTCCCGGCCGAGCTGGCTTCCGCGCTGCGTGAGCTGTCCGCCCTGCCGTACGAAAATATTTCCAAAATCGTGGCCTATAGCCAGGGGGGTAACCGGGAGAATACCCTGGGTCTTTCCGTCGATTGGCTGGCGCGCACGCGCGACACGGGCGCGGGCGGCACCTGCTTTTCCCTGACTTGGTGGTTGGCGCAAAGGCTGAAGGCCGCGGGGCTTGTATGCGCCTTTCTGATGGGCGACAAGGGGCACTCCGCCAATATCCATTGCGGCCTGCGCTTCGATTGGCAAGGCCTGGCCTATTTGCTCGATCCGGGTTATTTGATTTTCGAACCCTTGCTGTTGCCGGGCGCGGGTTTGGCTACGGAGGCCTGGCTCTCTCCGAACCGGATTCTGGTGGAGGATGTGCCGGGGGCATCGGTGTGGAGATTATGGACCGGACAACGGGCGGCGGAAATGGGCGTGGCCTCGGGGAAGGATTCCGGGCTCAAACTGCGTTTCGATTTTCGTAAACAGGCAGTGACGGAAGCGGAGTTCCTGTCCCATTGGGGCGACTCCTACGAGTGGCCCATGATGCATTATCCGGTATTGAACCGTGTCGTGGATGGGGTACAATATTACTTACAGAAGCGCAGCCTCTTGGTGCGCACGGCCGAGGGTGGGAGCATGCGCAAGCTGTCCCAGCCGGAAATGCTGCGAACCCTCCAGGTAACCTTCGCGTTACCCGAGGATTTGGCGCGCGCGGGTTTGGACGTGGTGCTGTGCCGCCAGCCGGATTTTTTCCAGCGGTAGCGCCGGGCTTGTCGGAGCGGACCGCTGGGAGCCGGGCATCGCGGGCGGATAGCGGGAACGGGCCGGGTTGAGCGAAAGTTTGGAAGCGGGGAGAGTGAACATGATGATCCTGGGGATTTCCGGCAGCCTGAAGGCGACGTCTTCGAACACGGCGTTATTGCGTTTGGCCAAGGGTGTACTGCACCGCCGCATGATCCCGGGGCTTCGCGAACCCTATCGGATCGGGCAATTAACTAGTTTTCGAAACGAAAATCGGTTCCCGGAGGTTCGTCCATGGCATTCCAAAATATCCTTGCGCCCAGCATCCTGAACGCGGACTTCGCGTCGTTGAAGGATCAGCTCGCGGCCATCGAACAAGGCGGGGCCGATTGGGTGCATCTCGATATCATGGACGGGCATTTCGTTCCTAATATCACCATCGGACCGGTAGTCGTGGAAGCCATCGGAAAGACGACGGCCCTGCCGTTGGATTGCCATTTGATGATTTCGGATCCGGCCAAGTACATCGCCGACTTCGCCGCCGCAGGAGCCTCGACCATCACGGTACATCAGGAGGCCACGCATCATTTGGATTCCCTGGTGCACTCCATCCAGGCGCTCAGAACCAAAAACGGCGCGCCCGTCAAGGCCGGTGTCAGCCTCAATCCCGCCACGCCCATCGAGACTTTGGACCATGTGCTGCCGTTCGTGGATTTGGTTTTGATCATGTCCGTGAATCCCGGCTTCGGCGGCCAGAAATTCATCCCCTACGCGCTGGATAAAGCCCGCGCCCTGCGCGACCGTGCCCAGCGCCTTCGCGCCCTGGACGGCGGGGCCAACGCAAGCGGGAAAAAGTTGGACATCCAGATGGACGGGGGCATCGGGCCCAAGAACGTCGCGGAAGTCATTGCCGCGGGCGTGAACGTGATTGTTTGCGGTACCGCGATTTTCCGGTCGGGTAACATCCCGGATACGTGTCGGCAGATGAAGAACTTAATGGGGTGATTGTTTCGCTTCCGCTTTTTGTTCAACCTGGATGAGATGGCCACGCAGGTCATATACCTTGAACTCCGCATTCCCGGGTTGGCTTATTTCGAAGGTGAACCTCCAGTTCGGTCGGACGACGGAGTGGTGGATATTGGGTGTGGAGGGGTTGAGAGCGGACACGGGCATGGGCTTCGGCACGAACTTGATGGCGAAGGCATTTTCCCCCTGCTTGGTGGAATTCTCCTTGCCGACCACGATGAATCCGCTGTCCGGCGTCGCCGCAATGGTATAAGGATCCAAATTGTTGCGCGTGACGCCACCGCCTATGCCCGGCAAGTCGAACTGTTTTTCCCATTGAATGGTCTTGGCGGTGGAATCCGTGACGAACACCC
>JADGQO010000093.1 GCA_017881725.1 Fibrobacteria bacterium | reverse complement strand
CAGTGAGTCTCCCGCTCCGCGACTATAACCCGTAGGTTATAACCTTTTACTGCTTGCTCCTGATTCTTCTCTCAAAGACCGCCCTGGCTCAGAGGCTCAGGGTCCCGCTTTTTGCGGCGGGACGGATAAGATACTTCAAGCTCCAAACAGCGTAAAGGGTTGCGGCATATCTTTTTAAAAAAAAAAAATTGGGGACATTTTACCGGTTAATCCGCAATTTGCCGCGCAGGACCCAGAATCAGGGACTTGGCGGCCGATACCCAGGCATCGGCGCTGTTCAAGGAGGGGACCAAAACCAAATCTTCACCACCGGAGGCGAGAAAAGATTCTTTTCCACGGATGGAAATTTCCTCCAACGTCTCCAGACAATCGGCGACGAAGGAAGGAGAAAACAACAGGATTTTTTTCTTGCCTTGCTTGCCGAGATCCTGAATCATCACATCGGTGTAAGGCTTGATCCACGGAGTGCGGCCCAACCGCGATTGGAAGCAAGTGGAATAAGTGTCCGGCGCCAAATTCAGACGCGACGCCAATTGCCGCGTGGTCTCGTAGCATTGGGCGCGGTAACAAAAATTATTGCGCTCGGAATAGACGGCGCAGCAAGCGTTGTCCGTCTGTAAGCAATGGCTCGGGGAGTTCTCGCTTTTTTGGATCTGCCTTTCGGGAAGGCCGTGATAACTGAACATCACATGATCGGGTTTCATCGTGGACAACATGGGTTTTCCGATTTGGGCGAAGGCGTCGAGAAATCCTGCGTCATTGAAAAAAGGTCCGACGACGCGGACAGCCGGGATATTCCATTTTTTCGCGAGAAGGGAAAAAAATTTTTCCAGTGAAGAACCGGTGGACGATGATGCGTATTGGGGATACATGGGAAGGATGACCAATTCATCGGGCGATTGCGCCAGCATGACGTCGAGCTTGGAAGCGATAGAAGGGTTTCCGTAGCGCATGGCGAAGTCCACGATATGGCCGGGCAGCAGGGCGCGGAGTTTTTCCGTGAAGACGCGGGTATGCTCCAATAGAGGCGAACCGGACGCGTTCCAAATTTTTCGATAGGCTTCGGCGGACTTGCGCGGACGGAAAGGCAGGATGATCAAATTGAGCAACATCCAGCGTCCCAGGGCGGGAATGTCGATCACGCGGGGATCGTTCAGGAACTCACGCAGGTAGGCGCGAACCTTGGAAGTGGTGGGCGCATCGGGAGTACCGAGATTGACGACGAGGACACCGATTTTCATGCTGGCTTTCCTGAGGTGAGGGACAATACCCAAAAATACTATTCGCGCCGAAGATGCCAGGGAATAGACTGGTTCATCGACCGTGTGCCGCTTTGGCACGGAAAATCCGGATTCGGGCTAAACGGTGTGTTGAAAGCGGCTAAGCTCCGAACTCCATCGATTTGGCCTCCCATGTTGATTTGTGATCTTAATCACTCCGGAATTTTATGGCAATGAGGCTCGAAAAACGTAAATTTTACTTAGAGATGAATAGCCTTCGGGCTGGAGGTATCGTTATGAACCGCATCCTCATCGCTTCCATACTTTTCCTGTTCATTTTCACAAGCGCGGATCAACCGTCGAAATGGCAATTCGCCGGAGAGTCCAACGGCATCCGTTTTTATTTAAAGATCACCAATGAATGCCAGCAAAGCGGTGCCAACGTCGCCATCAAGCTGGAGAATACGCTCGATCATGCCGTGAGCGTGAACTTCCGTTTGAATGACCCGGAATGGTCGAAAACCTTCGAGAAGAATTTGGCCGCCTCTGGAGTCGACGCGACTTTGAAGTATAAACCCGACGGCGGCACGGCCTGCCATCCCTATGTGGATGAGGTTTATGTCGAGTCCAAGGAAATCCGGATTTCGAACGTGTCCGGAAACGAATAGCCGAAGTCGGGTCTATCGAAGTAGGACTTATTCTTGCAGCGAAACGGTCGCGATGGGCCGGGACGCATGGGTTTGAAAAGCATCCTCCAACACGACCCGTAAAATACCGCGCAGACCGCGACGCGGCGTCCAGCCCAGCAAATTGGCCGCCTTGTCGATGCGTGGCATACGTCGATCCGAATCGGCATATCCCTCGCCGTAGAACTCCAAAGCGGGCACGTCGACCAGGGGTAATTCCAGATAGGACTCATCTCCGGTTACGTCGGCCGCGACTTCCCGCATCATTTCCGCCATCCCGCGGATAGTGATTTCGTTCCCCGGATGGCCCAAGTTGAAGATTTTGTTTTTGGCCATGCCCGGGCGCTCAAGCATGAGTCGCAAGGCCTCGACAGCTTCTTCTACGGCCAGAAAGGTGCGGCGGACATGCCCGCCATCCACAAGGGTCAGGGGCGATCGATCCAACAACGCGCCGGTGAAGCAGGCCAACACGCGCGGCAATCCTTCGACCTCCCGAGGCAAGGCGACGCCTTGCCTTCCGGGCAGAAAGTCCATGCGCGTCCCGAGAAAATTGAAAGGCCGGATAATGGTGTAAGCCAGTCCCTGCTCGCGATGGAGCGCGGCGACATACCGTTCCAAAAGTTGCTTGGCGCAGGCGTAGCTCCAGCGCTGGGCCGATACCGGGCCCAATAATAGCGGCGATGTCTCCTCATCCAATTCGTAGAGGGAAGCCGGAGCCTCGCCGCCGCCGGTCCAGTGGGACAGCGTCTGCCCGTAAACTTCCGAAGTGGAAAATTGGATCAGCCATTTTCCCCGGCGCGCGCACATGTCCGCGATGAGGCGCGGTTGGATGAAATTACTTTCGATCACGTCCACGCCGCGCACATTGTATTGCGATGGGTTGCAAATGGCCGCCAGAGAAATCACCACGTCGGCTTTGGCGAGCGCGTCTTCCAAACCCGGAAAGGTGTACAGGTCCCCGGGATGGAAGGTGAAGGCCGGATGGCCCAAATGCTGTTTAATCTTGGCGGGAGTCCAATCCCACCCCTCTATGGTCCAGGACGGGTCGGTCAGGAAAGCGTCGAGGAAATGGCTGCCGATGAATCCGCCGCAGCCGAGCAGTGCAATGCGGGGCATACTAAAAGAACGTTCCTTTTACACCGACGGTTCCTACGTAATTCTGGGGATTAACCAGGCGTCCGCGATCGACGATGTCGTTGAGTTTGTAGGGAATGCCCAGCGATAGGAAAATGGGAAAGCTGGGGTTGGTGATTTCCAAGCCGGTACTCAGTTTGAGGGTATAGTCGTTGGTGCGCATTCTTTGACTGACACGACTATCAGGCAGTGGGCCATACTCCCAGTAGTAAGTGGGCGACATGGGGATGGATAGGGTTAAGCCTACACTCTGGGTGGAAGACTCCTCTTTGTGTCCGATATACCCATAGAAGCTGAATCCATCGGCGCCCGTTGCACCGGTGCCAGGGGCACCATAACTATCCGTCCATTTTTTGGGATCGCCATCCCAAGGTTGATGCTGTAGCTCCCAAAACTTCCAGGTCAATGGAGAGGGCGATGTTCCCTGACAGTTCACGACCTTATCGTCAACTTCGGTGTATTGATCCCGACATTCCCAATTATCCCAAGCCCACTGGGAAGTGTAGCTGCCGCCGAAAACGATGAGACCCCAATCCTTGGTTTTCGTGTACTCATAGCTTGCCCCGAGGGAATAGAGGCCCGACCCTGGTTGGACAAATGGATTCATCCACCGCACGTCGTCCCCTGAAATTATTCCCTGGGCTGATGCAGCCTTAACATGAAGTCTTTTAATGTCATGTTGCCCAGTGGGGAACATAAGGTTCAATCCGACAGAATGCTCATTTTCATTCCCAAAAGTTTTGTTGAGTCCAAGACCTAAGTCTCCGAATCCGCCCGTAATTCGATCCAGCCTGGGCGTTGGATCAGCGGGGACCTTATATCCCTCATACTCAAACTCGGCGGACTTCCAGGCGGTGGCCAGGCTGGCCGTCCAAGTCGGGTGCGTGGGCCAATGGAATGTTTCCGTTCCGGCCACGGCCGAATACATGTAATCGGGCCCCAAGGTATGGTTGGACAGGATTTCCAAATCCACCAAACCGCCGCTCACGCCGCGCCCCATCCACTTTCCCGCTCCTGCCGCAGCCCCGCCACCGCTGCTGCCGCATCCGCCGATATTGTTCCAAACCGCCACGGCCGAACTTGCGGTCGGATCATTTCCGACGGGCATGCCTTCGGTTCCAGGATGGAAAATCGCGCGTCCGACGAGGACGGCTCCGGTCAAAATCAATAATCCCGCCGGCCCGTATTTCCGGGCGTTGGAGACAAATGATACTGGATTCATGGAAACGGATCCCTCCTGATCATTCTGGCGGGCCAACGTCCTTCGGCCCAAATGGGAAATAGCGTCGCGCCGGCTGCATTCGCCGACATCGAAAGAATAGTTATAAAGTGTTCTCGATTAGGGTTCGACCCACAAGTGGGTATAGGACTCGCTGTTGAATCCGCCCTCGCCCAATTTCAAATAGCCCTGGGCCTTGTTCAGCTTGCCTTCGTCCGCGTCCGCCAAATCCCCGACCTTCACCACATAAGCATCGCCGGTGGTTTTGTCCGAATTCCGGATGGCGATGGCCGTTGCGTAATTCGGATGCGTGGACCATTCCGGTTTGTCCCATTGCAGGTAGAATATGGAGTCCGGACGGCTGGCGCGCCATACAATTTTGTTGTCCTTATTATAAATCCAGAAATTCTCATGCGAGGCTTCGGACACCGAGTCGCCGGTAATGGTCAGGTAATTGCCGCCGAACGCCAGGATCATCATATAGTCCATGTGTTTACTGCCAACGGGAAACGGGTTCATGGAGGGATTGCATTGCTGATGTCCGCCGGCCAACTCATGGGTAACATCGGATGATTTATCGTAAAGCGCCGAGGTAGCATACGAGGTACCCACCCAATTGCCGTCCTGCGAAACGCCGCCGCGATAGGCCCCGGGAATGCCGGTCAATTCGATGGGCCCGAAGGAGGTGTCCCCGGTGATTTCGCGACGATAGGTGGCGCCGGGGATTTGATGGCAATGATCGGAGTAACCAATCAACGCGGCGAGAGTGGCGAAGTAGACGTAATCCTTGCCGCCTTCGGAATGCCAATGCGGATCGGCGGTGACATGGGCCTGCGGATCCAAAGGCACGCGCAAGGCAGTGGAGTCGCCCGCCACGGCGTCTTGCACGAATGCGGGCTTGCCCAACGCCGTGCCCGCGAAGACGATTTTTTTTCCGTCTTTGGAAAACAGGGGGCTGTTGATCGAACCGATGGTGGAGTCCAGCGCTTCGTCATCGTGCGAAATGCGGGAAATCACCGGAGCGCCTCCGGCATAGTCGACCAAATACATTTTCCGGTTGGTCGCTACGACGAATTTAACCCGCTTGCCGCCGAAAAAAGCCTTCACGGAATCGGCGCTTGCCAGCGTCACATCGGGTATGGCGGACAAGGATGCCCCCTTAAGATGTGTGGCGAACTTATGTTTCGACGGGGAGGTAACCCCCGGTTTGAGGACCGAAGCGCTGTCGCAAACTACGGTAAGAATAGTGGGATCCGGTTCGGTGCTTTTCTGGCAGGATAATAAAACCAGGCTCGTCGATACGATTAACAATAAAGACTTCATTTTCATGCGCCGTTTCCTTTTTCCATATTTAACATAATCCGCTACGCCGCGCCACCGACTCTTTGTCCAGGAAACCCAAGAAAATGTCTTTTTTCCTTTCAAACCTCTTAAAAAGGTCTGACTACCCGAAATCAGGTTAAAATTCGCCGGGCGGAGCTTGCGGTGGGGCCCTAGATTGGAATCGTGCAACGGGAAGTACGGCCATGGAATCGTCCCTGTATGCGTCACTCGGCATTTCACCGATCGATTGCGGCCCGAAAGACTGGAGCAAATTTTGGGGAAATCAAAAATGAACGTCGGTAAAACCATCCGGTTCTGCCTTTCAATTCTGCTGCCCACCCTGTCGGCGCAAGCCATCATGCTGGGCGGCGTGGACGTCCCCAAGGACAAATTCATCGTGTACTTGTGCATCGGGCATTCCAATATGGCCGGCGAAGATTACCGGAACTCCGACGGAACCTCGATCCCTCACGGCTGGAATTACCAATGGTACTCCACCAAAACCTGGGTGCTCGCAAAAGAGACGCCCGGCGCCATGAAAAACGGATTGTCCGGCAACGGCAGCGGTGGACCGAGCATGCCATTCATCAAAGCCATGGCCGCAGCCTATCCCGATTATTATTTCGGAATCATCAACGACGCGAGCCTGTCTTCGACGTGCCGAGGCGCGAACAGCGGACTCAATACCTCCAATCTTCCCGCTGATCAAAATCGATTCTGGAAAGGCACCACGCTCTACTCCCAATTGGTCACGGCCGTCAATGCCACAAAAAATGACGCGACCTTCGGCGGTTTGATTTGCATGCTCGGCTCGGTGGAAGCGACGCGCACCAGCGACACGGTGTGCAACCGCTTTTCGAATGACATCAGCCAAATGGCCACCGATTTCCGGGCGGATATGGGATTGCCGAATATGCCTTTCCTGATGGGAGAATACGAAGCGGGAGCCTCGGGTAATTTCGCGACCACCTTACCCTGGCCGGCCATTATCGCGTCCCAGATCAAACTTCTGCCCACCAAATTGACGCTCTCGGCGACCATCAATTCCGTGGGGATCGATATGTTGGACGATCATCATTATACCGCCACCAAAGGCCAGCCGGAATTCGCCAAGCGCCTGGCGGCCATGATTCAAACCAAATCGTGGTTCCCTCCGCCTTCAAGCAGCGCCAACATCGCGATGCCGTTGGTTAAGGCCGGGAAAACGCCGGAAGCGCCGATGCTCCTGCCGATGGAAGGACAGGAGCGGATCAAGATTGGATCGGGATTGTACCTGATTACCGGGCGGAAATGGTAAAGCCAACCAATTTGGATCTTTTCAATGGGTTGGTGGTTGAATACTGCTCGACTTTAAGAAGGCAACGCTTTATTCCGACTGCACCAAATTTTTTTCCACTGACGTTAATGGAATCGGGAACGGTCCATGCGAAATGTTCCCACTCCGAGGTCATGTCCGGAGTCACTGAATGGGCGTTGTTTGCGCTATCGCTTTTTATATAGGACCATGAATTTCCGCTGTCGGGCGAAACCATGACGTCCACAGCATTGATTGGATCGTTTGGATCGCTATGCGTAGTCCAAGTAATATGCACTTTAGCGCCTACCTTAAATGCCGATCCGTCCTTAGGAGCCGTTAAGGTGATTTGCGCATTGTCGGCGGAGCTAGTGGAATTGCAAGCGGAGACGGCGAAGCCGGTTAGGCACGCTGCGGCGGCGACGGCCAAGGACGGGATAAGCTTTCGAATCTGAATTTGCATAGGCCTTCCGGGTTTATGGTTGAGAACCAAGTTAATGCCGCGTCCATCCGTTAGCAAGAGGTTTCGCGCCGGGGTAACGTGTAAGTTTCGGGTGCATCCAAAGGTTTTCCAGCCTCCCGCCGCATAGCGAGGTTTTTCCGATGATCCGGCCGATTGACATGGGCAGAAGCGAACCGCTTTTTTATTTTGAACGCCGTTATAACGAATCATGCGTTTAGGAGAATGACCATGCCGAAAAAGAAAAATTTTTCCCTCGCTCTGGCCGTCGGAAGCCTGCTTGTCGGTTTGGCACACGCCGGACCTCCCAAAGGCAAACCCGTGACGCCGGAGCCGGCCGAGGAAGCGACGCGCAAAGCCCTG
Source organism: Fibrobacteria bacterium (assembly GCA_017881725.1). Lineage (GTDB taxonomy): Bacteria > Fibrobacterota > Fibrobacteria > UBA11236 > UBA11236 > Chersky-265. Next base: position 28,659 of record JADGQO010000093.1, on the reverse strand, counting down.
ACCGAGCATTTGAAAGGCAAGGTCATCTGGTCTACCTCGCGTGATGGGAATCACGACATCTACATCATGAACATCGACGGCAGCGAGATGCATCCACTCACCAAAGGCCCCAAGACCGATTGGTTTTCGCATTTCTCGCCGGATGGCAAGCGCGTGCTCTTCACGCGATCGAAACTGGATTGGACCATCGAGACGGATGCGAATTATCCGGAGCGCTGGGACACCTGGGTCATCAATACCGACGGCACGGAAGAAAAGTTGTTGATCCCCAATTCCACATGGGCCAATTGGACGCGCGACGGAAAAAACATCCTGTACTCGCGGGGAACCAAGGTCTTTCTCTGCAATCCAGATGGCACCGGCGAAGCCTTGCTCGTGGACGGCGACAAGGATTTGAAAGGCGGATTGGTCCAGCATCCCACCTTGTCCGACGATCGCAAATTCCTGGCGCTTACCTTGCGCGGCGGCCAACGCGAAACGGGCATCCTCAATTTGGAGACCCACAAATATTTCACTTCCGGCAACGGCTGCCAGTTCAGCTTTTTTCCCAACTCGCATCGCTGCATACGCGTCAATGAATCCGGCATCGGCGGGACGTCCATTTTCGCCTTCAACATCAAGGAAGACGGGACGCACGGAAAAATCGACGACGGGAAAATCGACGGGAAGAGCATCGTGTTCATGGACATGCCGGGACGGCGCTCCCATGAATACTTTCCGCGCATGTCGCCCAAAGCCGACTATATGATTTGGGGCATCACGCAGTACGGCCACGACCATGACCTGGCCGATTACGAAATTTTCCTGTGGAAAATCGGTGACCCGCCCGAGAAATCGGCGCGCCTGACCTATCATACCGGAAACGATCGCTGGCCCGACATCTACATCGAAGAGTAACACGCAGAATACGGCGTGACCGCGAGAGTACGGTTGGCTGGGGAGAAAAATGGTTTTCACGGAAGACATGTTCCTGTATTACTTCCTGCCTCTGGTCCTGGCCGTTTATTACCTCATTCCCTTCGACAAGAATCCCAAGCCGGGCCGGTCCCGGTATTGGATGCGCAATCTTTGGCTGACCCTCATGGGTTACCTTTTCTATTCGTGGTTCGAGCCTTGGTTCGTGTTACCGATGATGTTCACGAACGTGGCGGACTACTTGTTCGGAATTTACCTGGGTCGCGACGACATCGCCCCACGCCGCCGAAAACTGGTGTTGGCTGTGTCCATGGTCATGAACCTGGGCTTGCTGGGCGTATTCAAATACGGCGTCTTCACCCAAGTCAACCTCAATCATCTCCTGTCCCTGGTCGGGCAGCCGGTTTTCAGCGTGCTGCAAATCGCCTTCCCCATCGGCATTTCCTTCTACACCTTCCACAGCATGAGCTATATCATCGACATCTACCGCGGCGAGCGGCCGGTGAAATCCTTCGCGGACTTCTCGTGCTTCGTGTCCCTGTTCCCGCAGCTTGTGGCCGGGCCTATCCTGCGCTACAACGTGCTGTCCCAGCAATTGCATTCCCGCACCCATTCGCTTAATCTGTTCGCGCGCGGGGTAATGCTTTTCTTCGTCGGCTTTGGCATGAAAATCCTGCTGGCCAACCCTGTGGGCCGCATTGCGGACGCGGCTTTCGCGGCCCAGTCTCCGCACGCCATGGACGCTTGGTGGGGCGTGCTGGCCTACGCGTTCCAGATCTATTTCGATTTCAACGGCTACTCTGTGATGGCTTTGGGCTTGGGCATGATGTTCGGGTTCGAACTCATTCGTAATTTCAACGCTCCTTATCATTCCGATTCCATCACGGATTTCTGGCGGCGCTGGCACATTTCGTTGTCGACCTGGCTGCGCGAATATCTGTACATCTCTTTGGGCGGAAACCGCAAAGGCGAACGGCGCACCTATATCAACTTGGCTTTGGTGATGCTGCTGGGCGGCTTCTGGCATGGGGCGCAATGGCAGTTTATTTTTTGGGGAGCCATTCATGGCACCATGTTGGGGCTGGAACGCTGGGGCGGGAAAAAACCGTTTTACGCCAACTTGCCGCGCCAAGTCCGCGTGGCCTTCACGTTTTTCGTCGTGCTGATCACCTGGGTATTTTTCCGCGCCGACGGCTTGCCGCATGCCTTCCATTATCTGGCCGCAATGTTTGGAATGACGCAGCCGGGACCCTTCGCGGATTTGCTCAAGGCGGAGATTTACCAGTTCCACAACCTTTTGGACATGGCCATCTGCGCGGTCGCGGTGGTGCAACCCGTGCAAAGCTATGAGTTCTGCCGCACCTTGACCTGGCCCAAATTCGCCGTGGGCTTCGGCGTTTTCCTCGTGGGCGTCGTCATGATGTACACCCAGGCCTTCAACCCGTTCCTGTATTTCCAATTCTGAGGGCCCCATGCGCAAGCTAGAATGGACATTCGTCGCCGCCCTGCTCGCCGTCTGCGCGGGTTTCCCGCTCTTCCAATCAATTCACGAAATGACCGTCGACAAGGACGCGCCCCACGTTCTCGATCTGTTCCGAAAATCCCCCACCAAGGAAAACCTCCATCATTGGGACGACAACGCCAAGGATCGCAGCGTGTTCGCCAAATGGCTCCGCCCGCCCACGCTCCAACTCCGCTACAACCTGCTCGGGGAAATGGCGCCCAAGTCGGTCCAAGGCGCGGAGGACTGGTTGTTCTACAATCAGGACGTGGACTATTTGTTGCAACCGCCTTACACGGACGAGCGCTTCTATAAAGGCGCGTTCGACACTTTGATCGAGGGCAAGCGCGTGAACCTGCGCGACCCGCGCGTGGCCATCACGGATTTCCGCGATCGCCTCAAGGCGCGCGGCATCGAATTGCTGCTGATTCCCATTCCCGGCAAGCCGTCGATTTACCCGGAAAAGCTCTACGCGGGATTCCAAGGCAGCCCCGTCTCGCCTACCCGGGCGCTGATCGACGATTTGCGCGCCCAGGGTTTCCACGTGGCGGATTTGTTCGGGCCGCTCATGGAGGCCAAGGCCAAAGGCGCACCGCAGCTCTACCTGAGACGCGATACGCATTGGACGCCGCAGGGATTGGAGGTCGCGGCCGACATCGTGGCCAGGGCCATCCGGGATTTAGGGGTTATCCCGCAAGCTACGGTAACGTCCCAGGTACCCAAGTTCGCTTTGCAGGATACCCTAGTGGATCGCTGGGGCGACATCGCCGAGATGACCAAGGTGCCCGATCGGAAAAAAATCTGGGCCTTGGAAAACGTGAAGGCCGATCGGGTCATCGAAGTATTGACTGGCGCACCCTACAAGGACGATCCCGCCTCCCCCATCCTATGGCTCGGCGACAGCTTTTCGCGCATTTACCAGACCGACGCGCCCGGCAGCGCGGGAGTCATCGCGCATGTGGCTTACCGCCTGAACCGGCCGTTGGCCTCCATCGTCAATGACGGCGGCGCTTCCACCGTGGTGCGGCAGCAATTGGCTCGTCGCGGGGAATTGCTGAAGGACAAAAAATTGGTGGTTTGGACTTTCGTGGAGCGTGACTTGCGGTTCGGCTCCAAAGGATGGCAAGTTCAGGAATTGCCGTAACAGGGGGCTGAAAAATCCCATAGACGTCAGTCGGTTGCGGAACCCGGGGGATTCCGCGAACGCGTCCGGCGCTTCGGGTTTGGGAGTCCAAGGTGCAGCGAACTCCTTAGCAGCTTACTCCTCGGCTTCGGCTTTACGGGCCAAACCCTGCTCCTGATGGGCCGCCACCGCGTCCAATTTGCGATAAATGGTGCGCAGGCTGATGCCCAGCTCTTCGGCCGTGCGGGCTTTGTCGCCATGGTTTTTCTTGAGGGAGTTCTGGATCACGGTCAATTCGATTTCTTCCAGCGTCATGCCGGATCCGAGATTGAATTGCAGGCCGGAGCCTTCTCCATTGCTGAGTTCGTCGGGCAGATCCTCGGGAGTGATTTGATGTCCCAGGCATAGGATTACGGCGCGTTCGATGGCATTTTCCAATTCGCGCACGTTGCCGGGCCAGGAATAGTTTTCCATGAGGCGCAGGGAATCGGCCGATAGGGAAAGATTCGATTTCTTGTTCTTCTTGCAATACTTGGAAATGAAGAACGAGATGAGCGAGTGCAGATCTTCGGGGCGTTGGCGCAAGGGCGGGATTTGCAACGGAATGACGTTCAGGCGATAGAACAAATCTTCGCGGAATTGTCCGCCTTCCACGAGCTTGCGCAGGTTTTTATTGGTCGCCGCGATGATGCGGACATCCACTTTCTGCGCTTGGCCGCCCACCGGATTCACTTCGCCCTCTTGCAGGATGCGCAGCAGTTTCGATTGCAACTGCAAGGGCATTTCCCCGATTTCATCGAGGAAAATGGTGCCGCCGTTGGCTTCCTGGAAACGGCCCTTTTTGTCAGAATAGGCGCCGGTGAAAGAGCCTTTCTTGTAGCCGAACAGCTCCGACTCCATCAGGTTTTCCGGAATGGCCGCGCAGTTGACGGTGATGAACGGTTTCAAGGCGCGGGTAGAGTTGGAGAAAATGTATTGGGCCAGGACTTCCTTACCGGTTCCGGATTCGCCGAGGATCAAAATGGTCGCGTCGCTCGTGGCGGCTTGCGCGGCCCGGTCGATCAAGGCCTTGAACGCGCGGTTCTTGCCCCATTCAAAGGACGGCGATTGGGTATGGCGCAGCTTTTCCTTGAGGAGGAAATTCTCTTCCAGAAGAGCGGTTTTCTCAAAGGCGCGATTGACAACGGCGATGATTTCCTGTTTATTGAAAGGCTTGGGGATGAAATCATAGGCGCCGCGCTTCATGGCGTTGACGGCATCGTCGATGGTGCCGTGGCCGGTAATCATAATCACCTGGATATTGGCGTTGAATTCCTTCAGCCGGGCTAAAACCTCAAGCCCGTCCATCTTGGGCATTTTCAAATCCGTAATGACGACTTGGGGCACATGCTCTTTGGCCAGCCCCAGGGCTTTTTCCGGTTCCAAACAGGTGATGATTTCAATGTCCAATCCGTTCAGGGCCCGGCCCAGAGATTCGACAATGCTCTTTTCGTCATCAAGGACGAGCAATTTCTTTTTCATAGGACTCCCAAGGAAGCAACTCGCGGGCCAAGCCCCGCCCTTCGGCACGGACTGCCAGAATGCCTATAACCGGCTTCCAGGATAAAGATCTCATATCCCAGGGAAATTGGCTCATGCTTTGCTTTGTCATATTGGCAAGAGGTTGGACATACAGGCCAAGGTCCTGGTACCCTAAATTATATTCCATGGCTGAAATCCCCCATCCGAATCCCGCCCCCAGAATCGCTTACCTATCGTCCATTTTGGAGAAAGCCTTCACCCAAGCCGACTATGCCATCAATATTACCGACAAGAATGGCGTGCTCCTGAAAGTCAATCAGGCCTATTTGGATGTTTACAAGTTCAAGTCCGAAGCGGACGTGCTGGGAAAAACGCAGAGTTTGATTCGGTCGCCGCATACGCCCGACAGCGTTTACAAGGACATGTGGCAAACCATTCTGCGCGGCGAGACCTGGCGGGGAAACATCAGCAATCTGGCCCAGGATGGCACCGAGGTGTTCGCCCACCTGACCATCACGCCCATACGCGAAGACGGGGTAATCATCGGTTACATGGGATTTTCTTTGGACCGGGCGCAGCAAGTTTTGCTGGAAAAGGAATTGTTCCACGCCAACAAGCTGATGGTGGTGGCGACCATGGGCGCGGGCTTGGCGCATGAGTTGAACAACCCATTAGCCAGCATCCTGCTCGACTCGGAGTACTTGAACGACGTATTCTCGGCCCCGAATAAAGACTTCGACTGGGCCACGGCCGCGTCGGCTGCGCACTCCGTGATTCAAGGCGTGGAGCGCATGAAGCGGGTGCTCGAGCATCTGCTGCTGTATTCGCGCAAGGACAGCGGACACAAATTTTCGACCTTGTCCGCCGACCAATTGATCCAAGACAGTTTCCTTTTCATCGAAAGGCAATTGCGTAGCCGCAGCATCGACATCGACATCGACATCGATCGCGACATTTACCTCTCCTGCAACCAAACGCAATTGGAGTCCGTGATTCACAATCTGCTCAGCAATTCCCGCGATGCTTTCGAGGGCCGGGAGGGCGAAAAACTGATCCGCATCCACGGATACCTGGAAAACCCGAAATTGTTCCTCATGGAATATTGGGACAATGCGGGCGGGATTTCGCCGCAGAACCTGGCCAGGATTTTCGAGCCGTTTTTCACCACCAAAATGGAAAAGGAAGGCACGGGGCTGGGTCTGGCCATCAGCCATAAAATCGTGGCCGAGCATGGCGGCGGCTTGACCTGCGCTTCCGAAAACGGCACTACGACTTTCCGCATGACGCTTCCATGCATTCCCCAGAGTGCACATCCCGATTGAACGGGAGGCGCTTTGCCATTTTGTCGGGGAAAAACGGAAAATTCCGAGGTGATACGAAAGGCCAAAACGTTGGCCACAAATATTCAAATGAATCGACCATTGCTTTTGGCCTGCCGATTGCTGATTATATAAAAGGTCCCATGGAGGCGTGATGGAAAACCAAAGAAATTGGTTGTTTCCGAATACTCCAGTCAGCACCGTGTTGCGACAGCGCCCCATGGCCTTGGCGATATTCGAAAGACATGGAATCGATCCGTGGTCGGCGCCCAACGCCGAAATCGCGGACATCTGCCTTTCCCATCACTTAAGCTGGGAACGCTTCCTCCAGGAAATGCGTGGGCTTCCGCACCCTTCGGCGGATACGGATTGGAAAAGCGCCCCGTTGAGCCAATTATTGGAGCAACTCAGCCGCCAGCATTGGGAGCTGGTCCATGAGGACTTGCCTTCGATTAAAAATGAGTTGGGGCGATTGCCCGTCTCCACGGACGAAGGACTACGCCGGATTCATGAACTTTCCTTGGAGTGGCCTGCTTTCAGCGCCACGCTCATCGAACATATCCGGGAAGAAGAGGGGTTCCTTTTCCCGAAAATGCTGCATTATGATTATTGCCGTCGCCACCGCGGGGGTCACGTCGATTTTACCGGCGGCTCGGCCAACGTCTATGTCGCGATCCGGCTGTTGGACAACGAACGCGAACACATGTCCATGGTCGCCAAGTTCCTCGACGAGATGCGTTACGCTGAAGGCGGCGACCGGGAGCCGGGCTCGCTGGGCCATCGCCTGCACCCTTTGCTGGACGCCTTCCATGCGAAGCTTTTGCGGCATTCGCTGTTGGAAGCGGACATCCTGTATCCAACGGCAAAAGGGATCGAAAATGCGCTGTACGAGGCGGCCATCACCGGCGCCAAAAGGCCTTGAAGCAAGGGGCCTTGAAGCAAGGGCGCGCTGGCTCATCTTTTGCGCTTCCTTTGAGGTGGGAGCGGAGAAACCGATATTCCCTTCTCCCTGCCGATCCGCCGGGTGGCGACACATCGAAACCCAGGAGCGCATATGAAAATTTTAATCGGTTATGACGGCTCGAAAATAGCCGACGAAGCCTTGTCCGACTTAGGCCGCGCGGGCTTGCCGGAAAAAACCCAAGTCCTGCTGCTTACCGCCGTACCGCCGCTGTTACCCCTCGAGACCCTGACGAGCGACGCCACGGGTTCAGGGTGGTACGCCGGAGCCTTTTCAGAAGCCGTACGCTTCGCGACGGAATTCGAAGGCGAGGCCAAAGCCATGACCGCGAAAGCCGCCGCCGGATTGCGCGCGGGTTTTCCAGGCTGGAACGTGAAAACGGCGACCTGTGTGGACGCGCCGGCGCACGGCATCCTCACCAAGTCCGACACCTATAAGCCGCAACTCGTCATCGTGGGATCGCACGGCTGGAGCGGGGTCAAAACCCTGCTTCTGGGAGGCGTGGCGGAAAAAGTCCTGCATCATGCCCACGCCAACGTGCGCATCGCGCGCGAACCGAACGCCAAGCATGCCGGGCCGCCGAAAATCCTGATCGGCTTCGACGGGTCCGCCTACTCGGAGGCGGCGGTGACGGAAGTGGCGCGGAGGAATTGGCCCAAGGGCACGCAAGTCCGCATCCTCGCGGCGTCGGAATATCAATTCCGCATGGGTGAAATCACCCAAGCCATCAACCGCACCTTGCACCGCAAGCGCAGCGAGGCCAGCCCTTGGCCGTGGATGGAAAAACGCCTGGAAACCTGTGCCAATAAGCTGATCAAAAAAGGCCTGGTGGCAAATCCGGAAATCACCATCGCCGATCCCCGCGAGGCCTTGCTCCGGGAAGCCAAGAAATGGGGCGCCGATGCCATCTTCCTGGGATCGCGGGGCCACTCGGGATTGAAACGTTTTTTCCTGGGCAGCGTCTCCACGGCCGTGGCCGCGCACGCGCCTTGCTCCGTGGAAATCATCCACATCCAGCCGAAAGGAAAAACCAAATGACGCGAGTGGCGGATAGGCTGGGACCGGAAGCGGAGGATTTGTTGTCCCATCGCTGCGTCGGCATCCCGCGGGAAAACCTGCATGCGCCGGGGCCGGATTTCATCGAACGCGTCCTAGCGCATTCGGATCGCGGAGTTCCGGTATTGCGCAGCCTGCAAACCCTATTCGACAAAGGTCGGTTGGGTGGAACGGGATATTTGTCCATCCTGCCGGTCGACCAAGGCATTGAGCATTCGGGCGGAGCCTCGTTCGCGCCCAACCCGGCATATTTCGATCCGGAAAACCTGGCCCGGCTGGCGCTGGAAGGCGGATGCAACGCATTCGCTTCCACTTTGGGCGGATTGGGAATCCTCGCCCGCAAATACGCCCATCGCATTCCGTTCATCGTGAAGCTGAACCACAACGAATTGCTGTCTTATCCCAACCGGGCGGATCAGATTTTTTTCGCGCAGGTCCGGCAGGCCTGGGATATGGGGGCCGTTGCCGTCGGAGCGACCATTTATTTTGGTTCTCCGGAAAGCCCACGCCAAATCCAGGAGGTGCGGGATGCCTTCCGCGAGGCGCATGCCTTGGGCATGGCCACGGTGCTGTGGGCGTATTTGCGTAACCCCGCGTTCGCGACGCAAGCGGTCGATTACCATCTGGCCGCCGACCTGACGGGCCAGGCCAACCATCTGGCCGTTACCTTGGAAGCGGACATCGTAAAACAAAAAATGCCCGAGTGCAACGGCGGATTCACAGCCTTGAAATTCGGCAAGACAAGTGCAAAGGTTTACGACACGTTGACGACTCCGCATCCCATCGACCTGACGCGGTACCAGGTCTTGAATTGCTATGCGGGACGGGTGGGCCTCATCAATTCCGGCGGAGCTTCGGGTAATGACGATTTGCGGCAAGCCGTGCGTACGGCGGTTATCAATAAACGGGCCGGCGGCATGGGATTGATATGTGGCCGAAAGGCCTTCCAACGGCCCTTACGCGAAGGCATCGAACTGCTGCATGCCATCCAGGACGTCTATTTGGACGCGTCCATCACGCTCGCGTGATCTCCTCCACGCTGGCGTAACCGGAAGGTTACCTACGGATTTTCCAGTGGCCCAAGCGCGTCTTCCTGGATCCCCGCTTCTCTCCAGAAAACGGCTCGTTCATACCCCGATGTAGCGGGAAAATCCGGGGGCGGTGCCTTCATACAATTCCTGTTCCAATCGTTCGGCCATGGGGAAAAGGATTTCGGTTTCCAAGTTCGCATGAGCTTCGAGCCGCGCGGCGAATTCGTCGATTTGGATTAGCGCTTTGGAGGTCATTTCGGCGGCGGGCTTTTGCAAGGATTGCAGGCGCAGTCGCTCCCGGATGGCCGTGTTCATGCGTTGGATTTCCGCCTCCGGCCGATGCGATTCGAGGTTCAAATACAGATTGACCGAGCTTTTATGCACTTCGGAGCTCAATTGGTGGTATCGGAAGCAGGCTTCGTTGCGCAGGATCTTGGGAAAAAGGAAAGACTCTTCTTCCTCCACATGACGAATGAATTCCGTTTGGAAAGGCATCACTTCCAGACGCACCAATTTCAGGATGTAGCCGTCGGGTTACTTCGGTAAACCAGCCGTATTCAACGCCGCGGCCAGGGCGGGCAAATCTCGCGACCGGAATTCCTCATGCTCCGCAGTTAGATAATCGATGAGAAAATACGCCGGCTTGACGCTCCAGTCCGTATCGCATAACCGCTTTGCCGCTCCAGGATTTCCACGGCGCGAGGCCGAGCCCGCAAGATCTGCCGTATGCTATGAGTGATCGTCAGGGTCATTGGCTTACCCCTCCTCTCCGCACCGTCACTTTTAAAAGCATAAAGCGCGCCAAGTTGAAGGCCGGAGGACACTCCTAAATCACGGCATTCCCGCCCCTGGCCCTGTTGCATGTGCGCTCATTCATCCATCCGGATGCCATCCTGCCCTGAGGCCCTTGCCACGGTGGCAATAAGACGTTCGGCGGGCCAACAAATTCCTGCGGGATGAGGACTGGTCCGCCGGAGGAGGCCGCCCGGCGGTTGCGGGAAGCGTCGCAACCTTGGATTTTGCGGATTAAAAAGATGCCTCGGCGACAAATTGCGCCTGCACGGCTTGGCCGAGGAAAGTATACTCCGTCCCTTCCGGACCGGAAAATCCATTCACGTAAAAACTCAATGAAAAATCATTGATGTCCTGGTAGGCGACGCCGGCCGAAAACAAAGCACACTCCTGATCGAGATTGGCCACGGCGCTGCCCGTCAAGGTCAGGTCGGATCGCAGGAAGCGGTTGAAGGTCGCGAACAGGGCCGCGTAGCGGCGCGAATAGGAGTTGGGTTCGTACACTCCGCCGGCCATGGCCGCGGCCAAGGCTGCCGTCAATGCCTGGGATTTCAGAGCGCCTGATTGGGAAGGGTTAGCCGACCCCAAGGATTTCACAATATCGGCGAAGGGCATTTTACCCGCTGCGGTCCCGGGTTGATTGAAATAGAATTCCGCCACCGTCGTCAACCGATCCTGGATTCCGGACACGCGGAAGGATCGTCCCAGGCCTCCGGCCGCGCGCCATAACCAGGGCCGGTACCTTTCCGATATCGAAGGTAACCCTCCTGTTTCGGTAACCCGTAAGCTACGGAAGTCCTGATGCAAGGCCGCCTCGCCGTTCAGATCCAACCCCAGCCAGCGCGTCGAAACATCCGCGCCATACACCGGCGGGCCGCCCGCGCGATCCCATATCATGGCCGAAGCTTCAGTTCCGCCCAGTGTGAACTCCGCCTTGGCCGCCCCCGCCAGACTGTCTGGTCGATGGACATCCTGCGCGTCGACGAATCCGTACAGGTTGGCCCGTGTGCCGAATGGAGCATGGGCCTTGGCGCCGAGAACGCCTTCGCGCGCGCCTAAGCGCCGGAAAAAACTTTTCCTTTCCACGTTGATCAGATCCGTGGGATTGAAGAAATAACAGCGTCCCCATTGCAGCACTTGCTTGCCGACGCGGAAATACACCTTGCGCTCCACGTTCGCGTCGAGGAACAGCTCCGGCACCCGGAAGCGGGCGGTATCGCCGGACCATTCCAAGGTGGAGAAAGCCCGGAAGCCCCGTAACAGGCGGGCGTCGAGATTGGCGTCGCCGATGGCACCAGCCGACCAGGAGGAGCCGCGGGCATCCGGCTGGTCGAGATAATCCCGATTCACCGAGGCGGAAGCGTCGATGAGCAGGGAACCGGATACGGAGAGAGTTTTTTTATCCGCGACTGAGGCCGTCGAGGCCGCGTTGTCCACCGTCCGCGAACTATCCGAGACGCTGGCGGAATCGGCGAACAACGCATTTTCATCCACGCCCAAGCCCCCCGAATCCGGTGTAGCGCCCAAAGCTGGCACGCCCTGGAAACCCAATCCCAGTCCCAGCGACCAAATCGCTAACCATGCTTTTCCCGGCTTCATTTGCTCAGGTTCTCCAGGTAGGCCTTGGTGAAAATGTCCTTGCTGATGGGTTCGGTGCCGATTCCCGCGATGCTCAATTTGGTTTTGTTTCCCTTTTCGAATTCATCCAAGAACAATTGCTCGATGGCCACGTACCCGCTGCGGATCGGCGTGTATTTGAGGAAGTAGGCGGTTTGCATTAGGGTGCCTGACAGCGCGAACGACTGCTCCTTGAGAAGGAGAAAATTGTCGCGGCGCACCCAGTAGGTTTTCTTGGGGTAATCGACGTCATTGACCTTCGCCGTCAGCTGCAAACGATAGACGGGGATTTTGCCGAGGGTATCTTGCGCTATGATTTCCCGGCCGGAGGTATCCTTGGAAACGGAAAATATTTCCGTGAGCTTGCGATCCTCGAAGTCATCCCCATGGGCATCCGTTCCGGCGATGTTTTCATCGCGATTGATATGTTGGAAGGTGCGGGTGTTGCGGCGATACATCCAGAAATTGTCGCCCATCCGCAAATAGCCGTTGCCTTTGTCCGACTCCGGTGACGTCATGACGATGAGGAAAGCATTGTCCGCGTCGCGACGGTAAAACAGCATGCCGATATTCTTGATGCCTTGCCCGGATTTTTGCTGCGTCAAGGTCACGGTGGCCGTGATGTCGGTAACCATCCGCATATTGCGTTCGATATGCGCGAGGATGTCCGCGCCTGCGGGATGAGTTCCGGCGGGGAGGGTTCCGGCCGGAAGGGATTCGGGGGGAACAGTTCCCCTGGAAGGAGTTCCCGTAGTTTTGGCCGTGGCGATTCCGTTATCAGACGCCTCCCGGGAATCCGCCGAAGCGAAAACCAACGCCGCGATGAAAATAATTGTCCCAATAAGGCCCATCTTTCGCCCGCCTTTCCTATTCCGGTTCCATGGCCCGGACATCCGGCCCGCCTCAACCATAATGCCGCAAAGCCTCGGCCGCGGGAAGATCGGCAGCCCGCCGCGAGGGAAACCACGCCGTGCCCACGGCGATCGCCAGTATCAACGCCAGGTAGGCGATAATGCCCCAGGGGTTGGATTTGAAATACAGATGCCCGTCCACCAGCAACATGCCCAGGGGATTTCCTTCCATATGAAAAGGGATAAGGTGGAGCAGGGCCATGCCGACAAAGGCCAGCGCCAGCCCGGCGCAGCAGGCGAACCAGGCGAGAAAAAAAGTCTCCAGCATGAAAATCGAACGGACCGAAGATTTTTGCATGCCGATGGCGCGGATGGTGCCGATTTCGCGCGTCCGCTCGCGAATGGTCATGCGCAGGGTGTTGATGACTCCCACTTGGATGATGAAGAAAAGGATCAAAACGGCGGCCAAGGTGATGAGGTTCAGGGCGTATTCCAGTTTGACCACCATCGAAGCGCTTTCGTACATGGTTTGCACGTCCACGGTGGTCGCGTGCGATTTCATGCCCGGGATGTCCTGGTATTTGCGCCGCAATTCCTCCGTGGTGCGCGTGCGCGGCAGCAGGTTCCATTCCCGGCACAAGAAAGGATACAGCGCATTTCCGGAATCCGGCAGAAAGGCCCCTTGCTCCCGGGTCGGGGCCAAGGGCCACTCCGCATAATAAAACGCGTAAAAATCCTTGTCGTTCACCAGGATGGCGTGTCCGGAAACCATGGGGTTATCGGCAAGCACGGCCGTTACCTTTAAGTCGGCAACGCCTTCGCCGGTATCATGCTTGGCACGGTAACGCAGCAGGCACCGGTCACCTACATGTAACCCCAGGGAATCGGCCAAAGCGTGGTCAATCAAGACATCCGTCCGGCGCAGGGAATCCATGGCTGCGGGCAGGTAAGGTTTCAGCAGCCGGGACAGCCCCGAGAGAGAAGAGGAATCCACCCGAAATCCCAAGACTGTGGCCGGTTGCGCCCCCGCGCGTTGACCCACGGATGCTTCACCTGCGGCAGGTTGCGTCCCCGCACGTCGACCTACGGCTGCTTGAACCCCGGCACTCTGTGCCCCGGCTCCCCGAGCCGCTTTTTCCAGTCGGCCGAAAGCCGCGGCCAAAGGCGGATGCAACATGCCGTGCAGACGGTCGGCCGCTTCCACCGCATGGGCTTTAGGATCCGGCATAGTCACATATATTTGCCCGATATCATGCTGTCCATACCCAGCGAGCCTGCGCACGACCCGCAGATCCAGGAAAACCGGCGCGCTCATGAAAACGTTGGCCGGATGGAAAATGCCCGCCACGGTAAGGCTCGCCGCCTGGCTACGGCCATAGATATCCTGGAACCGTACTTTCACTGCATCGCCCAGACGTAGCTTGAGATACTCCGCCTTGTCCGAGGCCACCAGAACCGGATTTTCGATATCGTCCCGCTGCAAATCCTCGTAACGGCCCTGCACCATGCGGAAGTTCGCTTTCAGGTCGGCCACTTGTTTCTTCGTCGCCTTGGACCGCGTGTCCATGCCCACCAAAATGACGTTGTCCGACCTTCCGTTGCCGATGGCGCGCGAAAACAATCCCACGCCTTCGGTCACGCGGGAACCCTCCGGAAATGCCCGCCGCGCCGTTTCCATTAGGCGTTCCCCGTCCCGGAAATAGGGCCGCATGGCGTTGCCGTTCTGGGTAAAGGCCACGCTGACGTGTCCGGATACGAAGGCGAGAATGCGGTTGAACAGCAAATCGGAAATCCCGTGCGAGAACGAATTGGCAATCACCAAAATGGCCATGCCGATGGCGATGGCCGCTCCGAGCAGGGCGCTGCGTCGCTTCTGGCGGAACAGGTTGCGGAGGCTGATGATCAGGAGCAGTCGCATGGGCGTCGCAGTCCTCTCATTCCTTCCCGATGGCGTCCAAGGGTCCCACCTTGCGCGCCAGCAGTAACGGATAGGTTACGGCCGCCACCGTGACAAAGGCCAATTGCAGGCCCGCCAGCACGATGTCCCCGGCCGTCAACAAAGGGTGAAAGGTGTCGCCCCCGAAGAAAAGCTGGAGCATGTCGTTTTCGGAAGTCAACTTTAGCAAGGAAAGCACGCCCACGCCCAGGATGCCCGCGACGATTCCCAATCCTCCGAACAGTGCCGAGAGCATGGCCGTTTCCGCGAGGAACATGCCGCCAATGAATCCCTTACGCGCTCCGATGGCGCGCATCATGCCCAGCTCCGGAGTGCGCTCCAACGCCGCCATGGTTAAGGTGTTGACGATGACGATCACCGCGACGACGAACAACAAAGAGACGAAAACGAAGAGCGCCCCTTTGATGATCGTCGCCATGCTGCCGACAACGCCGAGGGCTTTTTTCCAGGGTACGGCGCGTACCGAAGCATGCGCCTGTTTCAACCGCGCGTTGAGTTCAGCCAAAGCCGCGTCTGAGTTAACCCCGTTTTTCAACAACAGCAATACCAGATTGTAAGCGCCTTGATCCAGATCCATGGCGGCTGGTTTCACCGAGGCGCCGGCAGGCGGATTTTGCGGGCGCGGGGAGACTGCTTCTCGCGGCGGACTTTTTCTTACCGGCGGGCCGGAGAGGCCTGCGGCCGGCTTATCCGTCACTACCAGAGAATCCGTCCCAAACATCGCATCCAAGTTCCCGTCCTCCATGGACAACAAAGCGCTGTCCGCGCCCGAAACCTTCCCCTGGTTTTTTTCCGAAGCCAGAAAATAGCCAAGGCATTTCCGGTAAGACTCGATATCCGTCAGGGCAAAATGTCCGAATATGGTGTTCAACGCGTTGTACCGGAAAACGCCGTCCACGTTCAAGCGGATGTCCGTGGCGGTATTAGCCTCGTTGAAACCCATCATGACCATGCCGTTTTTCACCCGCATGTCCGCGCGATGCTTGCGTGCGTCCGCGTCCATGTGCGAGGTGTCCAAACCCAGTCCCATGGGTGCGCCCGCGGGCACGAACCACACGTTGGTCTGATCTCGGATTTCCTTGCGGGCCCACAGCGGCAACAGCATTCCGGTTTGGCCTTCCACGGGAAATCGCCCTTCAAGTATTTCCATATTTCCGGGAAACATCTTCCGGTAACGCCCGAAATCCACGCCCAATAAATACACGAATGCCGACGGCCCATCCTCGTCGTTCAAGATCATGGCCATGTTCTTGCCGATGGGGAGAAAATCCGACAATGCCGAGTCCTTTTCCAACACCGCGCGCACGGCGGCGTAATCCTCGATGGGCTCCACCGCCCGTCCCATCATTTCCATGAACACGTTGTCCGATTCGTGCTTGTCGGACAAGAGCACGATGTCGCCCGTGAAACTGCGGACGATAGTCCGTTGCAGGCCGCGATCCATCCCGGACACCACGCCGTTGCCCACGGTCATGAACAGGCTGCCGAGAAATAGGATGGCGCCGATCACCAGGCTATGCCCGCGATGCCGCCACAAGTTGCGGCCCGCGATTTTGCAGATCAACTCCACGCGTCAATTCCCGTCAATGAGTCCGTCCTTGATATTGACCACGGTCCGGGCATATTTCAAAACGTTTTTGTCGTGGGTCGAAAACAGGAAAGTGGTTTGCTCCCGGGCATTCATTTCCTTCATGATTTCCAGGATGGATGCGCCGGTGGCCGAGTCCAAATTGGCCGTCGGCTCGTCCGCCAAAACGATGTCCGGGTGCGTCACCAGCGCGCGCGCGATGGCCACGCGCTGCCTTTGCCCGCCCGACAATTCGGAGGGGCGGTTGCGGCGGTATTCGCTTAGCCCCACGTCGTCCAACAACTTTTCCGCCCGCCGACGGATTTCCTTCCTGTCCAAACGCTTCTGGAGCAATAATGGAAACTCCACGTTTTCGGTAGAAGTGAGCACCGGTATCAAATTGAAGGTTTGGAAAATGAATCCCAAACGGTGCAGACGCAAATCGGTCACTTGCTTGTCGTCCAAGGCCGTCAATTCCCGGTCCCCGATTTTGACGCTGCCTGCGGTAGCCAAATCGATGCACCCGATGACGTTCAACAACGTCGTCTTGCCGCTGCCGGATGGCCCCATGACGCTGACCAAATCCCCTTTGGCGATGGATAAATCAATCCCGCGCAGGGCATGGACAATCGTCTTTCCCAGCGGGTAATCCTTGGTCAGGCCGCGAATCTCGATGATGTTCAAATTATCCTCCCGGATCCGCCCGGTATCCGACCCGTTTCCGTAACTTCAAGGTAACGGTCACGCGAATTCCTTCCCATGCCAACGAGCAAGGCCGGTGCCATGCAGGGAATTTTCCGGCATCATCGCTTATCCACGCGAAACGGATTTTCCCAATCCGGCAATCAGGAAATGTGGTCCCCTTTGCGCAAATTGGCAAATCCCCCCGGCTAACTTGCCGAAAAGACGACCGACCCAGCCCACGGGACAAATGCCTAACGTAAAGTAATGCACAATTCCCTGCAATGACTGCCTGGTTCCGCCGGTTCGGGCGACTCAGATTTTTTCAGCCCGCTAGAACGGGATTGGCGTAACGATTGCTTTAATAATCCTCATCGAATATTGATTAAGGAGTCCGACCATGCAACCCCAACCGACCCGGATGTCCACCAACCTTTTCAATCCCGTGGATCCGGTATTCGCATACCTGAAGGATATTCGCCTAACGAATAAACTGAGCAGCGCGGACGAGAAAAAATTGGCGGAACGCATTCGCACGGGCGATCGCGAGTCTCTTAAAATCCTCGTGGAAGCGAATTTGAAATTCGTCGTGGCCGTCTGCCGCCGGTACGAAGGCCAAGGCTTGCCGCTGGCGGATTTAATCAGCGAAGGCAATCTGGGACTCATCCAGGCGGCGCGCCGATTCGATGAAACCTTGAACATCCGCTTCATTTCGTATGCCGTCTGGTGGATTCGCCAATCCATCATGGGCGCCCTGGCTCGTCAATCGCGCACGATCACCGTCTCCAGCACCTTCACCACGACCTTATTCCGCATCAACCAGGCTACGCGCCGGTTGACCCAGAAGTTGCAACGGACTCCCACCGTTGAGGAATTGGAATTGGAAACCGGGTATGGCGCCGCGCGCATCCGTGAGTGCCAACTATTGGCCGACATGCCCTTGTCCTTGGACTTTTCCGGCAGCGAGGATGGGCCGGAATTGCATGAAGGGCTTCCCGACAACTCCGAAGATTGCCTGGAGCGCAACGTGGAGCGTTTTCATAATTCAGCCTGGGTGCGCGATTTCATAAAAAACCTGGACCCGCGGGAGCTCGAAGTACTTTCCCTGTACTTCGGAATGGGGAAATATCCCGCCATGAGTTTGGGCGAGATCGCCGGTTTCCTGGGCATGTCCCGGGAAGGCATACGGCAAATCAAGAAGCGTGGATTGACCAAATTAAAAGACAGGATGTCGCGAAAAGAAATTCATTCAGCTCCTTAGCGCATGGTGGACCAGTCCTCTTTGTGACTCCCGAACCTGAAGACCACAATAACGCCCCCGTTGCCGGCACCCCCGTTCTTAACGGGCGTGTAGCCTATCGGGATGCGTCCTTCCTGGAAAGCGACGAAGGCAGGCCACTGCGCATCCTCTCCGAATATTTAAGCCCCCTTTCCGTCTTACGCCGTCAACGCGTGCATGATACCATCGTTTTTTTAGGATCCGCCCGCTTGGATCCGCAAGGCGCGTTCGGAAAATATTACGCGGAGGCGCGCGAATTCGCGCGGCAGGTCACGCTGTGGTCCCAATCCTTATCCAATTGTGGCGATCGGTACTTGGTTTGCACCGGAGGCGGCGGAGGCATCATGGAAGCGGCCAATCGCGGCGCGGCCGATGCCGGAGGGCGCAGCCTCGGGCTAAATATCAGTCTGCCCCATGAGCAAAAGCCCAATCCCTATATCACGCCGGAACTGCAATTCCAATTCCACTACTTTTTCATGCGCAAATTATGGTTCGCGCATTTGGCCCGGGCCATGGTCATCTTCCCCGGAGGCTTCGGAACCTTGGACGAGATGTTCGAAGTCTTGACTTTGTCCCAAACCGGAAAACTGAATCGGCCCGTCATCACGCTGTTATACGGTTCGGACTATTGGCGGGAAATCCTCAATGTTCCGGCCCTGGTGAAACACGGCATGATAACGGCCAAGGACGCGGCGCTCTTGCGTTTCACGGATTCCCCGGAAGCGGCGCTTACCATCCTCAAGGGAGAGTTGCCCACCGACCCCAGTACCACATTGCCGGCCTTCGCGGATATGCCGGTACCCGGCCCCTAAAAATTCATCCCCATCCCCTGGGCTTGGTTCAATTTCTCTGCGCGAGATGGGTAACAAACCTTAAGAGCAACCGAGGTGCCAACCTATCACTAGACCAGGCTTTAATCCTCGTCATATTTACCGCAATTCCGACCAGATTTTGACAGGATGACAAGCTCCCTGCCATGAAGGCTCGATCAATAGATTATTTGTTTCAAATACGCGGTTACGGCCCTGGCCCATTTCTTGCCGTTATACAAGAATATGAGCATGGGTAGAAAATCATTTTAAACGCGGAAACACCATGAGCCCTTCCCCGTTGCCACCAAGCCTGCGCGCCTTCATCATGTCCCGTCCGCAATTGGTCGAACAACTGGAATCCATGTGCGGTTATCGTTGTTGGAATCGGCTGGATGAACCTATCGATGAGGTCTGCCGCGAACTTTCCCTCAACCCGGAAACCTTGGCCCGCGCCTTGGCGGACACGCCCCCCATTTCGGCGAAGCGGGACTGGGCCAATTTGCCCGCTTATTTCCTGGTCGACAATTTGGTGGACAATCACCGGGAATTCCGCGAAACGGATCTGCCCCGCTTGAGCGCCATAGTCGATTCGGTTTGCGCCCAATTCGCGCCCGATCATGGCCCGGCCAAATCCCTGCGCATCGATTTCGATTCCTTCCGCCAGGAATTCCTATGGCATATGCAGGAGGAAGAGGAATTCCTTTTCCCCAAAATCCTGCGCACCGAAGCCTGCCTGCGCTATCCCAAATTGTATCCGGAGATTTTCAAGGGTTCCGTGAACATGTACACATCCTCGCACATGCACTTGCCGGAGGAAGCGTTCAAGGAAATGGTCGGATCGCTAAAGCAAAAAATCCACCAGCTTTATGATGGGCAAGATGAAACGCAGGCGGGCAACGACATCATTTCCAAACTCGATTCCTTCGACGCGCATCTCACCGTGCATACTTACTTGGAGTCGGAGATCCTATTCCCCGGCGCGGCCAAATTGGAACAGAAATTGGCGCGGCGGGCTTCCGCCGAGGAAAACCATTAGTAACTCAATGGTTACCGTAACCGGGAAAATACCATGCGCCTGAGCTTTCTCGGCGCCGCCGGGACCGTCACCGGTTCCCGCTACTTGGTCGAAGCCCAAGGCCAGCGCATCCTGGTGGATTGCGGCCTGTTCCAAGGACTCAAGGATCTCCGCCTCAAGAACCGCGAGCCCTTCCCGGTCGATCCCAAATCCTTGGACGCCGTCGTGCTGACCCACGCGCACCTGGACCATTCCGGCTACATCCCCCGCCTGTGCGCGGAAGGATTTTCCGGGCCCATCTATTGCACGCCTTCGACATTGGATCTGTGCCGCATCCTGCTGCTGGACAGCGCTTCCATCATGGAGGAGGAAGCCGATCACGCACGGCATCACGGCTATTCCCGCCACAAGCCGCCCATGCCGTTGTACACCGTTACCGAGGCGACGCGGAGCCTGGGGCAACTGCGCAGCGCGAGCTGGGAACGCCCCTTGCGGTTGCCCGCCGGCCTGGAGATTACTTTCCGAAAAGCAGGGCATATCCTGGGCGCGGCCTCGACGCACATCCGCGGCGCGGGCGTGGAGATCGCCTTCTCGGGTGATTTGGGACGGCCGCACGATCCGATTTTCGGCCCCCCGCAACCGCCGGGGGACTTTGATTATCTGACGGTGGAAAGCACTTATGGCGATCGTAAGCACGAAAATGTGGATCCGGTCGAAGTTCTGGCGGAAGCCCTGCGCGATGCGGTCCGCAAGCGCAGCGTGGTCGTAGTGCCGGCCTTCGCCGTGGGACGCACGCAAATGTTGCTGCATCAGTTGTGGACGCTCAAGAATTCCGGGCGCCTGCCCCCGATTCCCATCTATGTCGACAGCCCGATGGCATCGGACGTGACCCGACTGTACATGAAGCATCCCGGCGATCATTTGCTGGGAGGTCCGGTATGCCGGGAAGTGTTTTCCATCGCCCGCTACGTGCAAACCACGGAAGAAAGCAAAACCCTGTCCGCGCGATCCGGCCCCATGCTTTTGATTTCCGCCAGCGGCATGGCCACCGGCGGACGCGTCCTGCATCATCTGAAATCATTCGCGCCCAATCCCGACAATCTCATCCTGCTGACCGGATTCCAGGCGGAGGGAACGCGCGGCGCGCGCCTGGCCGCGGGCGAGGATTCAATCAAGATCCACGGGGACTGGATTCCCGTCCGGGCCGCGGTGAAAACCTTGCCCAATGTTTCCGCCCACGCCGACGGCGACGAAATGCTGGAATGGCTGCGCAAAGCCCCGCGCGCCCCACGCCGCGTTTTCATCACCCATGGCGAGCCTTCGGCTTCAGCCGCGCTCCGGGATCGGATTGAGAAGGAATTGGGTTGGCCCGCGACCGTGCCCGCGCAAGGCGACGCGGTGGAGTTGCTTCCCGCAAAATAAATTAGTGATCATCGGGCGATCGAGTGGATGAGGTTCCGGCAACGGTCGGCCGAGGCGGCACGGCTAAACCTGGGTTTATCGGGGAACGGCGGCTTCGCCGTAAACCAGCTTACGTAACCCACGCGCTTCGGTAACTTCGACATTACCCAGTCGGGACGGAAAGCCGCGTTGCAGGCGTCCCCGGGTGAAGCACAGGATGGCCCGGCAGCGGCGTTTGCGGCTGGCCTGGTAGGCCCGGATTTGATTTTCGATTTGCCGGAGAAAATCCTTTCCCGGCTCCAATTCCTCACCGTCGCGAAGCAGGCGCTCGCGCCCTCCCGGGTCCAAGGACAATTCTATGCGACCGCGATGGGATTTGACTTCGATAATGATCGCCGTACCATCCGGACCCTGGGCGAGGATGTCCAAATCCCCGATCCCGTCCAACTTTACTCCGAAGCGCAGGGACCAGCCCGCAGGCGGCGGCCACAGCAGACGGGCGGCTTCCGCCTCGCCTTCCGCGCCGGAGCCTTGAACTACGGCGGCCATCAGGTGATCGCGGTACAAACGCGAAACGTAACGCCGGTAAAGTAGCCACAACGAAAAAACCAGGAACGGCCCGGCAAAGGCGAATCCGGCCCAACCCAAGGCGGAAACGTGCAGATACCCGAGAACGCAGGCGGCCAGAAACAATGCGGCGCCTTGCGCCGGATACAAATGCGCCAACCACCACAGGCGGCGCGCCTGGCCGCGCACGAAATGGCCCGGAGTGGATTCCCGATAACGGCGCAAGGCCCTCAGAGCCAGGTAATGGAGGAGGCCCGCGAGTCCCAGAGCGCAAAACAAAATCCCCGGCAACCAGGTTTTATGGTGATGACGTAAGCACCAAACTGAACCCGCCCCCAGCGCCCCGGTCAAGGGAACCAGGGCCAGCCACCACAGGTAGGCGCGGTAAAGCAAAGCCCGGCCATGCCCGGCCACCTCCGGATCGAATCCGGATTTGGTCCGATAATCGCGCCGCAAGTCCGACAGGCTGCGAAGCTCCAACCGCATGCGGGTGGGAAAGCTGTCTTGGAAACCGGGCATTCAATCGACGCGGTGGAATATGATCATGACGAGCATGTAGGCCATGCCCAGCCAAAAAATCGGGAAGGCGATACGTTCAGAAAGCGAGGCCTCGGAAAAAATCCGCCGGGTACCGCGACTTTGGTTTTTGCGATGGAAAGCCATTCGATAAAACTATCTTAAACTACCGGCCGTTTCCAGGGATGCGCCAGTGATGCAACAGGGAACCACCAGGCATTCACCGGCGGCGATGCTTGCGGAAATTTCGTGGGCCGCGAAGAAGTGTCTAGCTGGGACCCAGGGCCCGCGTGGGCGCGCGATTTTAATCCTTAGGCGAAAATGATTTTCGCTTCGCCCCACTCGAAGCCAAAATCAAATACTACGCGAGAAACGCGGCTGGGGCGGATTGTCCGACTCACCGTCCACGGTGGCGCAATTCTTGAGCGGATATTCGGAGGCGGCGGCTTGCGCGGCGTTGGCGGCCTCCTGGCGCGGATCGAGCGCGGCGGCCAAATGGCGGACGAATAACCAACCTGCTTTCGCGACAGTGATCACATTGCCATTTCGCGTGAACCAACCCTCCGCCTCCAGCGGGGTAAGCCGGCGCAGGCATTCGTTTCGGTATTGATCGCCGATGGCTCCGACGGCTTCGGCCCTTTGGGAGACGGCGTCGAAATCGACCACGCCGAAGCACATCAGGGCGTTGATGGCTTCGCGGGCGAGGATATCCAGTTGCGACATGTAATACACGCGCTCCAGCGGGAACTCACCGCGATTGACCGCTTGCGTGTAAAGGTCGAGCTCCTTGATATTTTGGCCATAGCCCCATTCCAACTGTGAAATCGCCGAAGCGCCGAAGGCATAAACCTGGCCGGTTTGGCGTTTGGAACAATAGCCTTGGAAATTGCGGTGGAGGTGACCGTTAGCCAGCGCGTGGGCCAGTTCATCGTCGGGTTTTACATAATGATCCATGCCGATGGGCACATACCCGGCTTCCAGGAAAGTACTGCGCGTGAGCATGGCCATTTCCAGCCTTTGCGCCGCGGCGGGCATGGGGAATTTGTCCAACTCGCTTTGATGTCCCTTGACCCAGGGCACATGGGCGTAGGCGAAAACCGAAACCCGATCCGGATTGGCCGCCAGGGTCTTTTGCAGCGTGGCCCCGAAGGTTTCCAAGGTTTGATGCGGCAGGCCGTAAATAAGATCGAGGTTGATGCCTCGGAATCCGAACTCGCGCGCGTGCGCGACCCAATCGGCGGCCGAAATCTTGGGGATGCGGCGGTGGACAGCATCCAAAACCTTGCGGTCGAAATCCTGGATACCCATGGAGATGCGGTTGAAACCGAATTCCGAGAGCTTCTTCAGTTTGTCTACCGTGAGCAGGCTGGGATCGCATTCGATGGCCACTTCCGCGCCTTCAGCCAATTGGAGATGCTTGCGGACCTCGTTCAGCAAGGATTCCAATTCGGGAAGGGGAACTGCGTTGGGCGTGCCGCCGCCGAGATGGATTTGGGTGACCCTGCGGCTTTTGTCGATTTTCGGGAGCAACATCGAGGCTTCGCGGCGAACGGCGTCGAGGTATTCCCGGATAAAGGTGGAGGTCGCACCGATTTCCGTATGGCATCCGCAGAACAGGCAGCGTTGCGGACAAAAGGGCAAATGGAAATATAAGGAAACGTTCTTAGGCCCTTTGGAATTGGACTCTTCGATGAGTTGCAAATAGCGCGGCGCGCCGTCAAAAGCCTTGAAATAAGGCGCTGGCGGGTAGGACGTGTAGCGCGGAGCCGGTTTATCGTATTTGGCTATCAACTCTTGGAGGGACGCTGCGTTTTGGGTCATGGTCCCCTAACATGCAAAAGCTATGCCGTAAGCAAACTGACAATTCCATGGCAAAATTCGTCATAAATGCACAAGAGCGTCTTCTCCGTAAGGCGAAAAGCCTGGCAAAAGCCGTCTAATCCTGGTCATTTTGGCAAATCACCATAGCATTATGTCAGTTTTTCAGAGTCGATTTGGACCCCCCTCACGACATATCTTTAGCCAGTAAATAATCCGAATCGGAAGGTGAAACGTGGCATTGTCGTCCATCATGACGGGGGAGAACGCGGGAGCTTGGCTGGGAGCCGGCTTGTTTCCGTTGGCCGTCGGCCTGGGCAGCAGCTTCACGCATTGCGCCGGCATGTGCGGACCCATTCACGTCCTTTTGTCGCGCCGACAGGGCCTGTCGAGGCGACAGGGCCCGCTGGGCGGGGAGTCGCCGCGCCATCCGCGCGCAGCCGGAAAAATCTGGCTCTACCACGCAGGGAGACTTACCGGTTATGGGATCTTGGGTGTAACCGTAGGCGCGCTGGGGCAAACCGTGTCGGCTTTGGCCACCCCGGGATTCCGGTTGGGCGTCGGCATTTTTTTGGCCGCATTGTACGCCGCCTTCGGACTGGGTCTTTTGGGATGGAAATCCTCGGCATTGAATTTCGAGAAGCGCCTGGGCGCGCTGTTCCCCGCGCGCTGGTTCGGGCGGTTAGCGGCGCGAGAAAGCGGCGATGGCCAGGGAATTGCTGCCCGCGCACGGTCCTCGGCGGTGCTTTTTCCAGCCGGGATGGCCGCCAGCCTATTGCCTTGTCCCAGCACGCATGCCGTACTGCTTTGGAGCCTGGGTCTGGGCAACGCCTGGAAAGCCGGGCTGGCGATGATGGTTTTGGGCATCGGTACGTTACCGGTATTTGCCGTGTTACCCCTGGCCATGGGCCTGGGAGGAAAGGCCACGGCCCCGGCCTGGATGAAAAACCGCTATCAGGCGGCGCTTGGGTGCGCCTTCCTGGCATTGTCGGCGTGGAGAATTTACGGCATGACGGCGGGCGGACCGCCGGCGTGCCATTGACTAGGAGGAGGTAGGAATGAAAAACCGCAGCATCATGGAATATTTCGTCATCGCCATCATTATCGGCCTGGGATCGCCCATTTGCGCCCTATTGGGGGTCAGCGATGGCGAGAAGCTTGGGGCCCACGCCTGGCCCGTAGTGGAAAAAAGCACGGCCATGCCCATCGATTACAAGGCTCTGGTATTAGGCTCCGCGGCGGACGTCGATAAGGGGAAGGCCTTGTTCCAGGCCAATTGCATCGCTTGCCATGGTCCCAATGCGGACGGCAAAGGGGTGGCCGCGGCCTCCCTGACCCCCGCACCGCGAAACTTCCAGGATCCGGCGGCCAAATGGACCCGCAGCCGCGAGCCTTTGGACATTTACCAGACGCTTTCGAACGGCAGCCCGGGCACGGCCATGGTGGGTTTCGCCGCCGCGCTTTCCGTGCAGGATCGTTGGGCCCTGGTGCATTTTCTCGGCACACAGGACGGCGTGCGCGGCCATTTCAAGCCCATTGACGACGCGATGGCGAGCAGCTGGCGTCCCGACGGAAAGCCCTGATGTCCGTGCTGCTTTTATTGATTCCCGTATCGCTGGCCCTAGCCGTGGCTTTCGTCGTGGTTTGCCTGAACTCCATCCGGAGCGGGCAATTCGACGATTTGGAAAGCCCCCGCTGGCGCATTTTGTTCGACGGCCCCAATCCCGCCGCGCGACCCGGAACCTGTTCCGCGCCGACCACGGCGAAGGCGCAATTGAAAATGGATTCCGGCGCCGCTGGCGTCGCCCCGAAGATTTTTGAAAAGACAACGGATAACCCAAAAAAGGACGCAGGATGATCCGCATAAAGTACGACGACAAGATCACGAGATATTTTCTGCTCGCGACCCTGATATGGGGCGTGATCGGGATGTCCGCAGGGCTGTACGCGGCCCTGGAATTGGCCAATTGGAAGTTCAACCTGGGGCTGAAGTACATCAACTTCGGCCGCCTGCGGCCCTTCCACACCAACGCCGTCATTTTCGCGTTCGGAGGCAACGGTATTTTCTGCGGAGTTTATTACTCCATCCAGCGGCTCCTGAAGACGCGGTTGTTCAACGACACGCTGTCCTGGATCCATTTCATCGGTTGGCAGGCCATCATTTTGACCGGCGGCATCGGCTTCCTCCTGGGCATCACGCAGGGAAAGGAATACGCGGAGCTGGAATGGTCCTGGGACGTCGCGGTCGCGATCATCTGGGTCATCTTCGCCATCAATTTCTTCGGCACCATCGCGCGCCGGCGCGAAAAGCATTTGTACGTGGCCATCTGGTTTTACATGGGCACGGTCATCACCATCGCCGTGCTGCATATCGTGAACGGCCTGGCCATCCCGGTTTCCCTCACCAAAAGCTACCCACTGTTCGCCGGCGTCCAGGATGCGCTGGTGGAATGGTGGTACGGCCATAACGCCGTGGGCTTTTTCCTGACCACGCCCTTTCTGGGCATGATGTATTACTTCATGCCCAAAGCGGCCGACCGCCCCGTCTATTCCTACCGCCTTTCGGTGATGCATTTCTGGGCCTTGGTGTTCCTGTATATCTGGGCCGGCCCGCATCATCTCCACTATACCGCCCTGCCGGATTGGTGCCAAAACCTGGGCATGGTCTTCTCCGTGATGCTGCTGGCGCCTTCCTGGGGCGGCATGATCAACGGCTTGCTCACCTTGCGCGGCGCCTGGCATAAACTGCGCACCGAGCCCGTGCTGAAATTCTACGCCGCCTCCATCACGTTCTACGGCATGTCGACCTTCGAAGGGCCGCTCATGGCCATCAAGTCCGTGAACGCGCTTTCGCATTACACCGATTGGACCATCGGCCACGTGCATTCCGGCGCGATCGGCTGGGTGGGCTTGCTCATCTTCGGCATGGTTTATTGGTTGGTACCGCGCTTGTGGCGCACGCCTTTGCACAGCCAAAGCCTGGCCAACACGCATTTCTGGCTCGCCATGGTGGGCATCCTCTTCTATCTGGTTTCGATGTGGATCGCCGGCATCACGGAAGGCTTGCTCTGGAAGCAATTCACTCCGGAAGGCGTCTTGGCCTATCCGAATTTCGTGGAAATAGTCACCAAGCTGAAACCGTTCTATTGGATGCGCGCCGTCGGCGGCGGAATGTACCTCAGCGGCCTGTTCATCCTGGTCTATAACGTTTTCCGCACCATTTCCGCGGCCCCCAAGCCGGTGGACGAGGAAGCCGAAGTGCCCGAAACCTTTCAATCCAACGGCGCCATGGTGCATTACTGGCATGCCGTTTTGGAAGGCCGTCCGTTCGCGCTCGCCATCCTGACCGCCATCGTCATTTCCATCGGCGGCATCGTGGAAATCGTGCCCACCTTCCTCATCGAATCCAACGTCCCCACCATCACGGCCGTGAAACCGTACACGCCTTTGGAACTGGAAGGCCGCGACATCTATGTGCGCGAAGGCTGCTACAATTGCCATTCGCAAATGGTGCGCCCCTTCCGCGACGAAGTGGCCCGTTATGGCGATTACTCGAAGCCGGGCGAATTCGTATACGATCATCCCTTCCAATGGGGCTCGAAGCGCACCGGTCCCGATTTGCACCGCGTGGGCGGCAAGTACAACAACCTGTGGCATCTGCGCCATCTGGACGATCCGCGCTTGACCTCGCCGGGTTCCATCATGCCCTCCTACCGGTTCCTCTTGGACGAGAAACTGGATCTGGGATTGCTGCCGGAAAAGATCAAAGTGATGCGCAAATTGGGCGTGCCCTACTCCGACGAACAAACGCAGAACTGCGTTGCCCTGGCCCGGGCGCAAGCCAAGTCCATCGGCGATGATTTGGCGAAGGAAGGCGCTACGGGAATGGAAGACAAGGAAGTCGTCGCCCTGATCTCCTACCTGCAACGGCTGGGGACGGACATCAAATGGCGCGACAAGCTCTCCGCTTCCGAACCGGGCGCCTCGCCCGCCGCTCCCGCACCCTCCGCCGCCGTGGCGGCCGCAACGATTGCGGACTCGAAAGGAGGCGCCCAATGATGCGCTTGGTGATGGAAAGAGCCGGACTCACTATGTGGCCCATTTTGTCTTTCGTGATATTCCTGGCTTCTATGATTGGGATGGTGATTTGGCTGTACCGGCCCGGTTCCGCGGCCTTCTACGATCGGCTTTCACGGCAGGCTTTAGGTAACGGCAACGGTAACGGCAATGTTAACGGTAACGGCGACAATACCCAGGAAGGGAGGAATTAAACATGGAAGAGATGGATAAAATCCTGGAATCGCATCAGGACAACGACGGCATCCAAGAGTACGACAACCCGCTGCCGGGCTGGTTCCT